>JACPFL010000067.1 GCA_016183025.1 Deltaproteobacteria bacterium
CGGCCGCTCCGCGGAGCAGGTGGCCGCGAACGGGACGAATGGGAGACGGCGAGAACCGTTTTTGTGGCCTGAGCGCGACTTTTGTCGAGGACGCCGGTCATGGACGACCAAGGCGAAACCGCTCCCACGACCCACCGCCTCGCACCCAGCCTCATCCCGATGGACCGAGCCGGCCCCCAGTTTGGTCAGGCCCTGACGGCCCAGATCCTCCTCGACGAGGGGATGAAGGTCCAGGGCTGCAGCGCCAGCGCCGCGCTACTCTTTGGCCGCGACAGGGGCACGATGCAGGGCGCGGAGTTCCGCGAGTTCTTCCCGCCCGAAGAATGGAATCGGATGCAGCGCCAGTGGCCAGGTCCGGCCGGTGAGCCCGCCATCCATCAATGGCGCGGGACAGCCTGGGGCTCGGGGCGGAAGTCGTTCCTGGCGGAGTTGACGCTTTATGCCCTCGTCACCGGCGAGACCCTCGTGCAGATCGGGGGGGTCGAGGTGGACCACGAGCACCACCGCCTGGCCCATCTGGAGAAGCTGGCCACCCTGGGGCAGACCGTGGCAGGGGTGGCCCATGAGGTCAACAACCCCCTCACCACCGTGATCGCCCATGCCCAGCTCGCCCTGGAGAATCCCCAGCGGCCCGATGTCAGGCCGCGCCTGGAGACGATCCTCCGGGAGGCCCGGCGAATGGCCAAGATCCTCCGGGGGCTCCTGACCTTCGCGCGGGAGAAGCCTCGGGAGCATGTCAGGGTGGTCATCCCCGAGATCATCGAGGCCACCCTGGCCCTGCGGGCCCACGAGCACCGACTGACCAACATCCGGGTCATCCGAGAGCTGTCCGACGACCTGCCGCCCGTAGCCGGCGACCCGGATCAGCTCCAGCAGGTCCTCCTCAACCTGTTCATGAACGCCGAGCAGGCCATGCTCGAGGCCCACGGCAACGGACGCCTCATCATCCGCGCCTACGTGGAGCCGACCACCTCCGGTGTCAGGCTGGAGATCGAGGACAACGGCCCGGGCATCCCGCCGGAGGTGCAGGACCGCATCTTCGAGCCGTTCTTCACCACCAAGGGACCCGGGAAGGGCACCGGCCTGGGCCTGGCCATCGTCCGCTCGATCGTGCAAAGCCATGGCGGCTCCATCGAGCTTCGCGGCCAGCCGGACCAGGGGGCCGTCTTCGTCATCACACTGCCTCCGCATGCCGGGCTCCAGGGGGCCGCAGAGACGGTCATGCCGAGCACGGACGAGGGCCTCCCCCAAATCCTGATCGTGGACGACGAGCCAGAGCTCGCAGCGGTGCTGAGCGAGGCCCTGCAGAAGGAAGGGTACCGGGTCGACATGGCCAGCTCGGGGCCCCAGGCCCTGGAGGCGATCGCCCGCAAGAGCTATCGGGCGATCATCTCGGATTACAAGATGCCGGGGATGAACGGGCGCATGCTTCACGGCGTCGTCAGCGGCCGTCAGCCGCAGCTCGCCCGCCGCATCCTCTTCACCACCGGCGACAGCTCCGAGGAGGTCCTCCAGTTCATCGAGGAGTGCGGCAACCTTCTGCTGCTGAAGCCCTTCCCCCTGGAGGAACTGTCCGAGGCCCTGCGTTCCCTCCTGGCGCGCTCTTAGCCCCTCCCAGCCGCACGCGGGCCGGTCCGCCCGCGGAACGATGAGGCTCCGCGGGCTTTACCCTGCCGCGCCCGATCTGGTATAGAAACGCCCAGATGGGCACGCGGGCGAGATCATCGGGTCCGGCGAGGGCGGGCGTGGCAGGGATCCTGGGGCTCGGACTGCTCCTGGGATCCCTCCCGGCCGCGGCCGCCGATCGCCTCCGGGTCGCCCACTCCACCCTGACCGCGACCAACGCCGTGCTCTGGGTGGCGCGCGACCGCGGCCTCTTCCAGCGTCACGGCCTGCAGGTCCACCTGATCTACGTGGCCGGCGTGCGCAGCCTCCAGGCCTACGTCGAGGCGGTGCGGGTCTTCAAGCAGGAGCGGGAGTTCACCATCGGCGTGCTCGGCCGGGCCATGCGGACCACGGACCGGGAGATCCTCGACGACACCTACAGCTTCTACCGCGACTACTTCGAGGACGTCCCCTATCCCACGCTAGAAGGGGTCCAGCTCATCCTGGACGAGCTGGCGCCCCGCACGCCCCGGGCGCGGGAGGCCCGACCCCCGGACTTCGTGGACCTCCGGTTCGTCCAGGCGCTCGACCCGGCCCGGGGGAAGAAGGCCCCCTGACGCGATGCGGATCTGCTCCCTGCTCCCCAGCAGCACCGAGATCGTCTTCGCCCTGGGGCTGGGCGAGGACCTCGTCGCGGTCACCCACGAGTGCGACTACCCGCCCGACGCGAAGACCAAGCCCGTCATCACGGCCAGCATCTTCGACCCTCACCATCACACGAGCGCCGAGATCGACGAGGCGATCCGCCGGGGGCTCCATGAACAGGGGACCATCTACCGCCTCGATGCGAAGCTCCTCGACGAGCTCCGCCCGGACCTCATCCTCACCCAGGAGCTGTGCGACGTCTGCGCCGTCGCCTACAGCCAGGTCACCCGGGCCGCCCGGCTCCTGCCCGGCAACCCGCGGGTCGTCTCGCTGGACCCCAACCGGCTGGGCGACATCCTCGACAACATCTGCCTGGTCGGCGAGCTGACCGGCCGAGAGGCCCGAGCGCGGGAGGTCGTCGCCGCCCTGGGGCAGCGCATCCGCGAGGTGGCGGAGACCGCCGGCCGATCGGCCACGCGGCCGCGCGTCTTCAGCCTGGACTGGGTCGAGCCGCCGATCCGGTCAGGGCAGTGGATCCCCGAGATGGTCCGCCTGGCGGGCGGGGTCGAGGGGCTGGGCGTCGATGGGGCACCGGCCACCCGGATCACATGGGAGGAGATCGCCGCCTACGCGCCCGAAGTCATCGTCATCATGCCCTGCGGGTTCGGGATCGACCGGATCCTCCGAGAGCTCGAGGCCGCGGCCTTCCCGGAGGCGTGGGACCGCTTCCCGGCGACGGCGGCGGGGCGCGTCTACGTGGTGGATGGCAACGCCTACTTCAACCGGCCGGGCCCACGGATGGTGGACAGCCTGGAGCTCTTGGCCCGGATCATCCACCCAGAACTCTACCCCGGGTTCGCCCCGCGCTCGGTGAGCCTGCGGCAGCCCAACGGGCGCACCCTGGTCGTCGGGGTTGCCGGCTGAGCCCTGCCGGATCGGCGCGGCGGAGATCCGGATCGGCGCGTCAGGCTGGTCCTACCCCTCCGGGCCGGCGAGCTGGCGCGGGATCTTCTACCCCCGCGCGCGACACCTGGATGAGCTGAGCTTCTACAGCCAGTACTTCCCCACGGTCGAGGTCAACTCCACCTTCTATCGCCCGGCGGACCCCGTCACCGTGGCGCGATGGGCACAGAAGACCCCCGAGGGGTTCGACTTCTGCATCAAGCTCTGGCAGCGCTTCACCCATCCCCGGATGTTCCAGCAGGCCGGCGGCCCACCCGAGCCTCCTACCCAGGCGGAGGCCGAACAGGTGCGCCGGGCCCTGGACACCCTGGCCGCCCGGGGGCGGCTCGGGATGCTCCTCCTCCAGTTCCCCCCCAGCTTCGGCCGGCAGCCCGAGAACGAGGAGACCCTGCGCCGGCTCCTCGCCTGGTTCCAGGCCTACCCGCGCGCCGTGGAGCTGCGGCACCGCTCCTGGAGCGATGCCGGCGCGGAGACCCGTCACCTCCTCGAGGAGGGGGGCGCGAGCTGGGTGCTCATCGACGAACCGACGTTCGCCCTCTCCGTGCAGCAGCCCTTCGCCGCGACAGACGGACGGCTCTACCTGCGCTTTCACGGCCGGAATCGGGAGAAGTGGTGGGCGCATGGAGAGACCTGGGAGCGCTACGACTACCTCTATCGCGAGGCCGAGCTGCAGCCCTATGCCCGGGAGCTGCGGGCCGCGGCCACTGCCGGGGAGGTCCGCAACGCCTACGTCTTCTTCAACAACCACCCCCGCGCCAAGGGGCTGGCCAACGCGTTCCAGTTCATGGCGCAGCTGAGCGGTGAGCCGATCACGTTTCCCGAGGGGCTGGCCACCCACTACCCACAGCTCACCGCGATCGGCAAGCCGGACAGGGCCCGGGGGCCGCTGGGGCTCTGAGCGCCCCTTACCCCGCCGCGGCCCCTCCCCCGGCGCGCCGGCGGGCCTCAGCCAGGATCTGACCCACCTCCCGGCAGGCCCGCTCCTGGTGTTCGAAGATCAGGCGCGTGGTCTCCAGCCACTTGTCATTCAGCTCCTGGCTGGCCTTGAGCAGGTCCTGCAGCACTCCGAGCAGCCCTGGGAGATCCCCCTGAGCGCCCAGGGCCCGGGCCTTGTCCACGGCCGCCCGGCTGGCGTCCTCGAACTCCGTCACCGTGACCCCAAAGACCTTCAGCAGCCGTCGCGTGGAGTCCTCTGGCATCTCGCGCCCCCTTGTGACCGCCCCGCGGTCCCTTCACCGGATCACCTCCGCCCAGCCCGTTCCTTCCGCCCCCACCCTTCTGCCCTGCCCGCCGGCCCTGCTTTCCTCGGACACCGATAGCGCTGGCCCCCACGCCGGGCGGAGGCCGTTAGCCGAAGAACAGGGCGATCACGAACTCACCCGTGACGTTCTTCTTGGCCCACCCCTCGGCGTCGGCTGGCGAGAAGAACTCGAGCCGCGTGATCTGCCAGTGCTCGTCGCCCGGATTCTTGTAGACCACCCGAAACCGCTTCATCGCCGTGTCCCCCCCGCCCTCCCGCGCGCCCCCCCAGTCCGCGCCATTCTAGCACCCCTCAGGGCCCAGGACCGCCGGCCCGAACAGCCGGCGGAGGTTGGCGGCGAGCTCTGCTCGGACCTCCGGGAGGGGGACGCCCTTGACCGCGGCGATCGCCTCCACCACCCGCTCGACCATCCAGGGCTCCGTGCGCTGCGCGCCGAAGGCTTGCGCGAACGGCCAGGGGCCGTCCGTCTCCACCAGGAGCGCCGTCAGAGGGACGGATCGCACCAGCTCACGGTCGCGCTCCCGGTAGAGGAGTTCGGGCGTGACCGAGACGAAGTAGCCCGCCCCCACGATCGCCTGCGTGACCTCCGGGGACGCCTTGTGCCAGTGGAACACGGCACGCGCGATCCCCTGCTCCCTCAGCAGCTCCAGCGCGCGGGACGCGGCGCCGTGCGGGGCATGCAGGAGCGCAGGGAGGTCTGCGCGCTCCGCGAGCCGGAGGCACGCCCGCAGGACCCCCTCGGCGAGCCGCCGCCCCTCCTCGGTGACTGGCCCGTCCCCCAGGCGGTACCAGGGGAGCCCGACCTCGCCGATCGCCACCACCAGGGGCCGGTGGCCCCGGACCTGGGCCGCCAGGGCCGGCACGGCCCCTGGCGGGTGCGCCCATTCCGGATGCAGGCCCACTGCCGATCGGATCATCGCCGGGTGCTGGCGCGCCAGGGCCAGGGTCGCCCGGTTCGTGGCCGGGTCGCACCCCACCGCGACGATCCCCTGGATGCCGTGCTCCCGTGCCCGTGCGAGAAGGTCCGCGTGCGCGCCCGCGTACTCCGGCGCGTGCAGGTGGCAGTGGGTATCCCAGAGTGTCATAATGCCGCCGTGCCCGCGGTCTTCCTGAGCTACTCCACGCCCTCGATGGAGCCCGTGCTGCGCCTGCGCGACCTGCTCCGGGCCTGCGGCCTGGAGGTGGTGCTGGCGCCCATGCCCGGCCGGACCACCTGGCCCAGGATCCAGGAGGAGGTCACCCGTTGCCAGGCATTCATCGCCTGGGTGGCCGCCGGCGGGGTCTATTCCGAATGGGTCTGGAAGGAGGTCCAGGAAGCGATGAAGGCGCTCCCGCCCGGGGCGGTCATCCCGGTCGTCGAGGAGGGCGCCTCGGCCCCCGCGGCCCTCCGCGAGATGGGCGGGCTCCCCTTCCACCCGGCCCGCACCGCCGAAGCGGCGGAGGAGAGCCTGGACCGGCTGCGTGAGCTACGGGCGACCGGCGCCTCTCCGGCGCTCCAGCTCGTCTGGGGGGCCCTGGCCCTCCTGTTCCTCGCCATGACCTCTGCCGACCAGGGAGGCTAGCGTGTCGCGACTCGAGATCTTCCAGGTCGACGCCTTCACCCCGCACCCCTTCGGCGGCAACCCGGCCGGAGTGGTGCCCAACGCCGAGGGGCTCACGGACGAACAGATGCGACGGATCGCCGCGGAGATGAACGTGGCGGAGACGGCGTTCGTCACGCCGACGACCTGCGCGGGCGCGGACCTCAGGCTGCGGTGGTTCACCCCCACCGGCCAGGAGGTCACCTTTTGCGGGCACGCGACGGTCGCGACCGTCCACCTCCTGGTGGAGACCGGTCGCGTCTCCGGGGATCGCCTGGTGTTCGACACGCTGGGAGGGGCGCTCCCCGTGACCATCACTCCGAGCGCCGATGGACACGTCATCTGGCTCGAGCCGGCGCTCCCCACCTGCAGCCCTTACCACGAGGTGCTGGCTCCGATCCTGGACGCCCTGGGCCTATCGCTTGATGGCCTCGGTTCCTGGGCCCAGCCAGCACTGACCCCCGAGCGGGACCTCCTCGTTCCTGCGACCCGGCTCGACGTCCTGAAGTCTCTCGCGCCCGATATGCAGCGGCTGGCGCGCCTGGGCCTTGACCGCGGCATCCGCGGCTTCTGCCTCACATCCCGAGAGCCCCTCGATCCCGACTCGCTGACCCACAGCCGCTTCTTCGCGCCCCACTACGGCATCCCCGAGGACCCCGTCACGGGATCGGTCCATGCCTCCCTGGCCGTCTGGCTCTGGCAGGCCGGCCTCCTGAGCGTCAGGGGTGGGCCCGCCGCGTTTCAGGCCGAGCAGGGCGATCTCCTCGGCCGTCCGGGCCGGCTCCGGGTGGAACTGCACATGGCGGCGGGGCGCCCCGTTCGCGTCAGGGTCGGCGGGCAGGCCGTGACCGTCCTGTCGGGGACCATCCGGGTCGAGTAAACGACGGCCCGGCGGAGCCGGAACGGGCCGGCTCTCCGGGGCCGCGCGATGGCCGCCGGCGGGCCGGCTCAGGCCAGCGCCGGGTAGAAGCGCCGGCAGGTGTCGTCGAGGATCTTCTTCTTCCGCTTGTCCGTCAGCCCCTTGTTGGCCATCAGGACCTTCACGGAGTTGGGATAGAGCGCGTCCCAGTGGGGGTAGTCCGAGGCGTAGAAGATCACGTCCTCGCCCAGGCGGTCCATGACGTAGTCGATCATCTCCTCGTCCGGGTCGCAGGAGTAGAAGATCCGGCCGCTCCGCATGTACTCGCTCGGCTTGGCCTTGAGCAGCGACGCCTCGGGGGTCCGCTTCTCGTACTCCTCGTCGAGCCGCCACATCCAGTACGGGACCCACCCGCACCCGGCCTCCAGGTACGCGATCCTCAGGCGCGGGAAGAGCTCGGGGATCCCGCCCAGGATCATCCCCGTCGCGCAGACCATCTGCTCGAACGGATGGGAGACCGCGTGCACCCCGATGAAGCTGGTGAAGCGGTTCAGCCCCTCGCAGTTCATCTGCGCAGCGTGCACCCCCACCGGCATGTTCAGCCGCTCGCAGGTCGCGTACAGCGGGTGGAACTCCGGCTCCCCGAGGTTCTTCCCGTGGCCGTGGGCCGCGAGCATGACCCCGATGAGCCCGATGGAGGCCGCCCGCTCGACCTCCTTCACCGCCGCCGGGACGTTGTTGAGGGGCACCAGCGCCACCCCGCGCAGACGGGGGGACTGCTTAC
>JACPFL010000068.1 GCA_016183025.1 Deltaproteobacteria bacterium
CATGGCCGCTTCGGACTCGTCCGGCCGCGTGACCCTGTGGCTGCCGACCCAGTCCCCCTTCTCCTCGCGGGAGAACCTGGCCCAGGCCCTGGGCGTGGACGTGAGCCGGATCCGTATCATCCAGCCGCCCATTGGCGGCGCCTTCGGGGCGAAGCTCGCGGGCAAGCCCCAGCACGTGGCGGCCTGCCTGCTGGCCATGCGGACCCACCGCCCGGTCAAGATCGTCTACGACCGGGAGGAGGACATGGCCACCATGGTCCCGCGGGTGGCCACGACGATCCACATGCGGATCGGGTTCAAGCGCGACGGGACCATGACGACCAAGCAGGCCCGGATCATCGCGGACAACGGGGCCTACTCCAGCCACGCCTACAACATCGTCTTCAACATGTCCCAGCGCATGGACTGCCTGTACCGCTTCCAGCACACCCGGACCGAGACGGACCTGGTGTACACGAACAAGATCGCCACGGGTGCCTTCCGGGGGTTCGGCAACCCCCAGTCCCACTTCGCCATGGAGTCGTGCATCGACAGCGCGTCCGAGGCCCTGGGCCTGGACCCGGCGGAGGTCCGCCTGAAGAACGCCTCGCGCCAGGGAGACACCACCATCCACGGCTGGCAGCTCCGGAGCTGCGCCCTGGTGGACTGCATCCAGAAGGCGGCCGAGGGGATCGGCTGGAAGGAGAAGCGGCACCTGAAGGGGAGCGGCCGCGGGGTCGGGATGGCCTGCGTGATCCACGTGTCGAGCAACCGGAAGGCCGCGGACTGGGATGGGTCGAACGCGTTGGTGAAGGTCCACGAGGACGGCCGCCTGGCCGTGGTGACGGGCGAGGTGGACATGGGGCAGGGGACCCTCACGGTCCTGGCCCAGATCGCGGCCGAGGAGTTCGGCGTGCCCATCGACCGCGTGGAGATCGGCGGCGTGGACACGGACATCGCCCCCTACTGCCAGGGGGCCTCCTCGAGCCGCACGGTGACCCTGGGCGGGAGCGCGGTGCGGGCGGCCGCGGCGGACGCCAAGCGCCAGCTCCTCGAGGTCGCGGCCGAGAAGCTCGAGGCCCGGGTGGACGACCTGGAGGCGAGGGGCGGGAGGATCTTCGTCCGCGGCGCGCCGGATCGGGCCATGACCATCGGGCAGGCGGCCAAGGCCCACCTGTTCCGGAAGGGCGGCTCGGCCGTGATCGGGCGCGGGAGCTTCGACCCGCCCACGCGTCCGCCCGACGAGGGGTTCTACGGCGATCTCTCCACCGCCTACCCCTTCGCCTGCCAGGCCGCCGAGGTCGAGGTGGACCGGGAGACCGGGCTGGTGCGGGTGCTGAACTTCGTCGCCGCCCATGACATCGGGAAGGTGATCAACCCCATCACGGCCGAGGGGCAGGTGGAGGGCGCGGTGCAGCAGGGGATGGGGTACGGGCTGACCGAGCAGCTCGTCTTCGACGGCGGGAAGGTGCTGAACAACAACCTGATGAACTACCTGTCCCTGACCGCGCCAGACATGCCGAGCATCAAGACGGTCTTCGTGGAGTCCAATGACCCGTGGGGCCCCTACGGGGCCAAGGGGCTCGCGGAGCCCGGCCTGATCCCCACGGCCCCGGCCATCGCCAACGCCATCTTCCACGCCATCGGCGTGCGCATCCCCGACCTGCCGATCACGCAGGAGAAGGTCCTGCGGGCCCTGAAGGAGCAAGCGCAAAAGGCGTGAGCGCGTCGGACGCCAACCAGCGCCTGGCTGAAGCGGTCCGCCGCGGCGACCTCGAGGCAGCGCGGCGCGCGCTCGACGAGGGCGCCGACCCGAACTACGTGGAAAACGAATGGACCAGGCATACACCGGTGCTCTTCACTGCTTGCGCCGACGGGAACGCGGCCCTCGTGGAGCTGCTGCTGGAGCGCGGAGCGGACCCCGATGTGGACGAGCACGTGATCGAGCAACGCCACTCGAGCTGGGAGGAACAGCAGCGATGGGCGCCCTACGAGGGCTCGGAAGGCGGCGCGCGGGAGGGGACAATAACGCCCTGCCTCGAGGCGGCGCTGCCAGACCTCGGAATCATGAAGGCGCTGCTCGAAAAGGACGCGGACCCGAACGCGTGCGTGATATCCTGGATCGGGACGGGCGTGAGCACCCGTCGTCATGTCTTACGCTCCGAGCGGGCAACACCGGAGGCGCGGCGGCTCCTGGAGTTTTACGGCGCGAGAGAGCGCATTCGACGGAAACCGCGCGCGTGGCGCACGCCGTTCCGCCCGCGTGAGCACGCCCCGTTCGAGCAGGAGGGCACGGCCGTTGTGTCGGGACTGGCCGCGGCACAGACACCAGACGGAGAGCTGGTCGTCGCGGCGGGAAAGACCGTGTGGCTCATGCCGGCGACGTCGTATTTCACGGAATGGTGGAGGCGCGAGGTCCAGGGCGGCCGGCCCCTGGCGGATCCGGATCCGCGGACGGCGAGGAGCGAGCGCAGGGTGACGGCCGATGAGCACGGGAGGTTCCGTTTCGAAAAGGTCCCCGAAGGGAACTACTACGTGTGCTGCCGCCTCCGCCTGAGACGATCCCAGCCGCTGCAGTTGTCGCCGACCGTTCACGTGGAGGGGGTACACCAGAAGGTCTACGTCGGAGCTCGGATCACCGTGCGCTCAGGCGACACTATCGAAGTCGATCTGGCGCGCATTGAGCAGAGACCCTGACAG
>JACPFL010000059.1 GCA_016183025.1 Deltaproteobacteria bacterium
CCTGGCCTTCTCCAAGACGCTCTCCCTGGAGGTGGCCCGCTGGAAAGTCCTGGTCAACTGTATCTGCCCGGGGCGCGTCTGGTCGGCCCAGATCGAGCGCGCCTTCACCCCGGAGCAGGCGGCCGCCTTCGCCGCGCGGCGCATCCCGCTGGGCCGGTTCGGCCGGCCCGAGGAGGTGGCCGCCCTGGCGGTCTTCTTGGCCTCCGAGCGGGCCGGGTACGTCACCGGCACCTGCATCACCGTGGACGGGGGCCTGGCCCGGAGCCTCTATTGAGGGCCAAAGTCCTTGCGTTGCCTGAGAGCCGATCGCTATAATGCGTCCCGTTTTCACTGGCCTGGAGGGCCCAGGGGCCCGAGGCGGCCGGGAAGGAGGCACACATGGTACGGGGACGGATGTCGGTATGCGGGGCGCTGGCCGGGGCCCTAGGCCTGGCTCTCCTGCTGGCGCTCCCGGTGGCGGCCCTGGCGCAGAAGAAGGTCAACCTGCGGCTGGACTGGAAGACCAAGGGCGGGCACGCCCCGTACCACCTGGCGGCCGAGCAGGGCCTCTTCCAGGCCGAAGGGCTGCAGGTGGAGATCTTCGAGGGGCAGGGCTCGGCCACCACGGTCAAGACGGTGGCGACCGGGCAGGATACCTTCGGGTGGGCCGACTTCGGCACGATGGCCAAGGGGGTGAGCCAGGGCGTGCCGGTGAAGGCGATCTTCGGTGTGCTCCAGACGAGCCCGATGGTCGTCATGGCGCACGCGGACAAGAACGTCCGCCACCCCAAGGACCTCGAGGGGAAGCGGATCGTCCTCTCCCATGGGGACTCCACGAGCCAGATCCTACCGGCCCTGATGAAGGCGGCCGGGGCGGACTACGGCAAGCTCAACATCGTCTTCACCACGGGGCCGGCGAAGATCCCGGCGTTCCTCGATCGCCGGGTGGACGCCATGACCGGCTACAGCGAGAACCAGCAGGTCATCGTCGAGGCCTCCGGCGCGAAGATCACCGTGATCAAGTACGCCGATTACGGCGTCAACACGCTGAGCAACGGGACCATCACCAGCAGCCGGGTGCTCCGGGAGGAGCCGGAGACGGTCAAGAAGTTCCTCCGGGCGGTGGCCCGCGGGATCCGCGCGGCCCAGGCCGACCCGAAGGGCGCGGTGGCCGTGCTCGTGAAGCGCTTCCCGGCCGTGGCGAACCAGGAGCCCATCTTCCTGAAGCAGCTCACCCTGTCCCTCGCTCTCCTGGAGACGCCGAACACGAAGGGGAAGCCGCTCGGGTGGATGGCCCGGGAGGACTGGGAGAACACGCTCCGGATCCTCAAGGAGTACGGGGAGTTGCCCCAGGTGTTGCCGGTCGAGGAGTACTACACGAACGACTTCATCCCCGCATCCTAAAGACTCGTCGCGGGCAGCGCGCCGCCGATCGAGACGGGACGCCGCCAGCCCGGCGAGCAGAAGGACAGGCATCATGGCCATGAAATCCGTCGAGGGTGAGCCCAAGGGGCCACCGGCCACCGCGCGGCGCGGCCGGGTGCCGGCCTGGGTCACCAACTACAGCTACCCCCTGGGGGCCATCGTCTTCCTCCTGGTCTTCTGGGAGATCTTCGTGAATGCGATGAAGCTCCCCGCCTACCTCCTGCCGCCCCCCTCCCTGGTGTTCGGGGTGGTGGCCACGCAGTCCAAGCTGCTGGCCCTGCACGCGGTGACCACGACCATGGAGGTGCTCCTGGGCTTCGTCATGAGCGTGATCATCGGCATCCCCCTGGCCGTGGGGATCGTCTCCTCCCGGTTCTTCGACCGGAGCATCTACCCGATCCTGGTTTCCTCCCAGAGCGTGCCCAAGATCGCCATCGCGCCGCTGTTCGTAGTCTGGTTCGGGTTCGGGACGTTTCCCAAGGTGCTGGTGGCGTTCCTGATCTCCTTCTTCCCCATCGTCATCAGCACCGTGGTCGGCCTGCGCTCGGTCGAGCCCGAGATGATCTACCTCATCCGTTCCATGGGCGCCGGGCCCATGGACACGTTCAGGAAGATCCGCTTCCCCAACGCCCTGCCGAGCATCTTCGGGGGGCTCAAGATCGCCATCACCCTGTCCGTGGTCGGGGCCATCGTGGGGGAGTTCATCGGTGCCGACCGGGGCCTCGGCTACCTGCTGCTGGTCGCGAACAGCAACCTGGACACGAAGCTGCTGTTCGCCGCCATCGTCTACCTCGCGGCGATCGGGATCATCCTGTTCATGATCGTGGAACGGATCGAGCGGGCGCTGATCCCCTGGCATGTCTCGCGGCGGACCGAGGTGATCCTGGAGAGCATGTGACATGGCCAGCGGTCCCCACCTGAGCTTCGACCGGGTCAGCAAGATCTACCAGTCGGCCGACGGGCCGGTGCACGCCCTGGACGGCGTGACGTTCGACGTGGGGCGACGCGAGTTCGTCTCCCTCCTGGGGCCGAGCGGCTGCGGGAAGAGCACCCTGCTGCTCATCTCCGCTGGGCTCCTCCCCAAGAGCGGGGGGACCATCACCATCGAGGGCAAGCCTGTCCAGGGGCCTCAGACGCAGCTCGGGATCGTGTTCCAGAGCCCGGTGCTCCTGGACTGGCGTCGGGTGCTCGACAACGTCATGCTCCAGATCGAGGTGCGCCGCCTGCGCCGCGACCAGTACCAGAAGCGGGCCGAGCAGCTCCTGGCCTCGGTGGGGCTGGAGGGGTTCGAGCACAAGTACCCCTTCGAGCTCTCCGGCGGGATGCGGCAGCGCGTGGCCATCTGCCGCGCCCTGATCCACGACCCGCCCCTGCTCCTCATGGACGAGCCGTTCGGGGCCCTGGATGCCTTGACCCGCGAGCAGATGATCCTGGACCTCCAGAAGCTCTGGCTGGAGAGCCAGAAGGTCGTGTTCTTCGTGACCCACAGCATCCCGGAGGCGGTCTTTCTCTCGGACCGGGTGGTGGTCATGTCCCCCCGGCCGGGCAAGGTGGAGGAGATCTTCACCATCGACCTGCCCCGGCCGCGCCACCTGGACATCAGGGAGACCAAGGAGTTTGCGGCCTATGCGAAGGCCATCCGGGACATCTTCCAGGCCTACGGCGTGCTGAAGGACGTCTGAGCGCGCCTCGGCCTCCGGACCTGCCTGCCCCGCTGCCCCGCCCTGTGCAGCGGCGCCCTGCCCGCCATAGACCCAGGGGAGCGGCCTCAGACCCGGGGAGACGGCAGGGCTGTGGCCGGGGGCAGGACTGCGTCAGGGCACGGCAAGCGTGGTAGGGGGCGGCCGGGGCGGTGAGGGGCGGGACCACGGGTGTGACCGAGGAAGTGGCCCGGTTCGTCACGGGCCTGCGGTACGAGCAGCTCCCGCGCGAGGTGGTGGGGCTGGCCAAGCGGCACATGCTCGATGGCCTGGGCGTCATGCTGGCCGGCACCGTGGAGGAGGGGACGCGGCTCCTGCAGGCCCATCTCGTCGAGCTGGGCGGCCCCCAGGAGGCCACCGTGCTGGGGAGCCGTCTGCGGCTCCCGGTCCCCCACGCGGCCCTGCTCAACGGGACGAGCGGCCATGCCATGGACTATGACGACACCCAGCTCTCCACCTCCAAGGAGAGCGTCTATGGGCTGCTGACGCACCCCACGGTCCCGGTGCTGGCCGCAGCCCTGGCCCTGGGGGAGAAACGGCGCTGCTCGGGGCAGGCCCTCCTCCTGGCCTACGCGACAGGGGTCGAGGTGGAGTGCCGGATCGCCGACGCCATCCACCCCCGGCACTACCAGGCCGGGTTCCACTCGACCGCGACCATGGGAGGGCTGGGCGCGTGCGCGGGCGCGGCCGTCCTCCTCGGGCTGGACAGCGGTCGGCTCCGGACCGCCCTGGGGATCGCGGCGAGCCTGAGCGCCGGGCTGCGGGAGAATTTCGGGACGATGACCAAGCCCCTGCACGCCGGCTGGGCCGCCCGCAACGGGGTCACCGCGGCGCTGCTGGCCTCGCGCGGGTTCTCGGCGGACGCGCGGGTGCTGGAGGGCGAGAGCGGCTTCATGCGCGCGGGGGTTTGACGCCGCGAAGCTCAGCGGCCGCCTCGGCCGCCCGTTCTTCCTGGTGGAGCCGGGGGTCTCCATCAAACCCTACCCCTCGGGCTCGCTCTCCCACCCGGCCCAGGACGTGATCCTCGATCTCGTCCGGACCCACGACCTCCGGCCCGAGGACGTGGAGCGCATCGAGGTCGGGACCAACTCCAACGTGCCCAACGCCCTCATCCACAACGCCCCGACCACCGCGCGCCAGGGGAAGTTCAGCATCCCGTTCTGCATGGCGATCGCCGTGCTGGAGCGACGGGCAGGGATCGCCCAGTTCACCGACGACAAGGTCCGAGACCCCCGGACCGTGGCCCTGATGCAGCGGGTCCGCCTGTACGTCCACCCGGAGCTGGAGCGGCTGGGCTACGAGCATGTCCGGGCCATCGTCGAGGTGACCCTGCGCGACGGGCGCACGCTGCGCGAGGAGGCTGAGGTCGCCCGGGGCCATCCGCTGAAGCCCATGACCGAGGCCGAGCTGGAGGAGAAATTCCGGGAATGCGCGGCCCTGGTCCTTCCGGAGCCTCGGGCCGGCCGTGTCGTGGAGCAGCTCCGCCACCTGGAGACGTTGCCCGACCTCTCCCCGCTCCTCGAATCGCTCCGTCCCGAGTAGACCTTCGGCCCCCTTGCTCCCCTACCCGGCGGGTGGAAGAATGGGGCTGGTCGCAGGGGGACAATGGCATGGTCGAGGCGCGCATCGTCCGGGAGCTGACGGCCCTGCTCGGCCCGGAGCGGGTGGTCGGCGACCCGCACGACCTCATCGTCTACGAATGTGATGGCCTGACCCTGGAGCGGGCCACCCCCGGCGTGGTGGTCCTGCCCGAGACCGCGGAGGAAGTCGCCCGCATCGTCAAGATCGCCCACCGGGAGCAGCTCCCCTTCGTCGCCCGGGGCGCCGGCACCGGGCTCTCGGGCGGCTGCCTGGACTTGGGCGGCGGCATCATCATCTCCATGGCCCGCATGGACCGGATCCTGGAGGTGGACTTCGACAGCCGCCTGGCCATGGTGGAGCCCGGACTGGTCAACCTCTGGCTCACGAACGCGGTCAGCAAGCACGGCTTCCTCTACGCCCCCGATCCCTCCAGCCAGTCGGCCTGCACCATAGGCGGCAACGTCGCGGAAAACTCGGGCGGCCCGCACACGCTGAAGTACGGGACCACGACCAACCACGTGCTGGGGCTCGAGGTCGTCCTGCCCGACGGCGAGATCGTCTGGCTGGGCGGCAGGGTGCAGGATCGGCCGGGCTATGACCTCACCGGGGTCTTCGTCGGCTCCGAGGGGACGTTCGGGATCGCGACCAAGGTGGTCGTCCGCCTGCTGCCGGCGCCCGAGGCGGTCCTGACCATGCTCGGGGTCTTCGAGACCATGGATGATGCGGGGAACACGGTCTCCCAGATCATCCGGGAGGGGATCGTGCCGGCCGCCCTGGAGATCATGGACCAGCTCACCACTCAGGCGGTGGAGGACTACATCCACGCCGGCTACCCGCGGGACGCGGGGGCCGTGCTGCTCGTAGAGCTGGACGGGCCCCGTGCCGGCATGGCGCTGCAGGCCGACCGCATCACGCGGATCTGTCGGGAAAACCACGCCCGGGAGGTCCGGATCGCCAAGGACGACGAGGAGCGACAGAAGCTCTGGAAGGGGCGCAAGAGCGCCTTCGGCGCCTACGGCCGCATCACCCCCAACTTCTATGTCATGGACGGCGTGGTCCCGCGCACCCGCCTGCCGGAGATCCTCCGGCAGATCGAGGAGATCGGGGCCCGCCACGGCCTGCGGATCGCCAACGTCTTCCACGCCGGGGACGGCAACCTCCACCCCATGGTCCTCTACGACGGGCGGATCCCGGAGCAGACCTCGCGGGCCCTCCAGTGCGGGGAGGAGATCCTCCGAGCCTGCGTGGACCTGGGCGGGGCGCTCACCGGCGAGCACGGGATCGGGGTCGAGAAGCAGAACTTCATGCCCATGATGTTCTCCCCGGCGGACCTGGCAGCCATGGAGCGCCTGAAACAGGTGTTCAGCCCGGACAACCTCTGCAACCCGGGCAAGATCTTCCCCAACCCCAGCCATCACGGTGAGACCACCCAGCGGATGCCAGGCATCCCGGGAGGGGCGTGGATCTAGGGCCGATGGACGACAGGCTCGTGCAAGAGGCCGAGCAGATCCTGGGGGCGGCGCACCTGCTGGCCGGCGCCGACGCCGCCCCCTACGCGGTGGATGGGATGGTCCCACGGGCGGTGGCCTTTCCTGAGAGCGTGGAGGAGGTGGCCGCGCTCCTCGGGGTGGCGCACCGGCTGGGCGCGGCCGTCATCCCGTGGGGTGCCGGCACGCGGCAGGACCTGGGTCGACCGCCGAAGCGGGCCGACCTGATCCTCGGCCTGCGCCGACTCAACCGCGTGCTCGAGCACGAGCCAGGGGACCTCACGGCCTCGGTCCAGGCCGGGATCGCGCTCGGGGCACTCCAGGAAGCGCTCGGGGCGCGGGGCCAGTGGCTGGCGCTCGATCCGCCGCGTGGGCACCAGGCGACCCTGGGCGGGCTGGCCGCGACCAATGTCGCCGGGCCGCGGCGGTTCCGCTACGGGACGCTGCGGGACATGGTCATCGGCATCCGGGTGGTCGGGGCCGACGGGACCGTGACCAAGGGCGGCGGGAAGGTCGTCAAGAACGTCACCGGCTATGACATGAACAAGCTCTACGTGGGTTCCCTCGGGACGCTGGCGGTGATCGTGGAGCTGAACGTCCGCCTTCACCCGGTCCCGGCAGTCCGGGCCGCAGTGGCCGGGACCTTCCGCAGTCCCGACGAGGCCTGGGGCGCGACCCGCGCCATCCTCCACTCGCCGCTCCAGCCGGTCTCGCTGGTGCTCATGGGCGAGCCGACGGAACACGGGGGCGTGCGCGGGAGTGCGGCGGGCGGGGCGCCTGCCGGGATCGGCTCCGGGCCCGTGGCCGAGGATGCCGGGCCCTGGGTCCTGCTGGTGGGGATCGAGGGGTTCCCAGAAGTGGTCGCGGGCCAGCGCCAGCCGCTCCACGACCTGTGCCTGCGCGCGGGGGCGCGATCCCTCACAGCTCTGGAGGGCGAGGAGCTGGTCGCCGCGGAGTCCGCGATGGGGACGCTCTGGGACCTCCCCAGTGCCCCCTGCTGGGCCCGCTGCCGGCTCTCGACGGTGCCGGCGCGCGTGCCCAAGCTCTGTGAGGTGGCTGCCGGGCTGGGGGCCGAGCACGGGCTCCGGGCCCGCGTGGCCTCCTTCATCGGCAACGGGATCACCCACGTCCTCCTGATGACGGATGCGGGGGGGACGGTGGGGGAGGACCGGGTGATCGCGGCAGCCGAAGGGCTGAAGGCCTGGGCGGCCGGGGAGCAGGCGGCCTACGTCATGGAGGCCGCGCCGGTCGCGCTACGGCGACGGGTGGATCCCTGGGAGGCGCCGCGGGGCGACTTCCGGTTGATGGCCGGGCTCAAGGCGGCCTTTGACCCCGAGGGGATCCTGAACCCCGGGCGCTTCATCGGAGGGCTGTAAGCCGGTGGCCGAGCCGGGCGCCTGGAAGTTCGACGCGGTCGACGCCCCGGAGGCCGACCGCATGATGGAGTGCATCCACTGCGGCCTCTGCCTGGCGGCCTGCCCGACCTATCGCGAGCTGAAGCTGGAGATGGACTCCCCGCGGGGACGGATCTACCTCATGCGGGCCGTGGCCGAGGGGCGCATTCCGATGGCAGAGGCCTTCATCCGGCACATGTACCTCTGCCTGGACTGCCGGGCCTGCGAGAGCGCCTGCCCCTCGGGCGTCAGCTTCGAGCACCTCGTCGAGGGGTCGCGGGGGCAGATCCAGCGACGGACCGAGGGGCTGCCCGGGCTCGTGCAGCCCATCCTGCGCCTGGTGCTGAACGGGCTGTTCCCCCATCCCGGCCGCCTGGAGCTCCTGGCTGACCTGCTGCGCCTGTACCAGGTGAGCGGGCTGCAGCGCCTGGTCCGGAGCCTGCACCTGATCCCGCCGGCCCTGCGCCTGGGCGACGAACTCCTGCCACCGAACCTGCCACGGTCCGAGCGGCGCCCGCCCGGGTCGTCCCTGCCGCCCGCCGGCCCGCCGCGCGCGGTGGCGGCCTTCTTCACCGGGTGTGTGGCCAACAGCCTCCTGGCCACGGTCACCCAGGCCACGGTCCACGTGCTGCGGGCCGGGGGCTGCCGCGTGCTGGTCCCCGAACAGGCCTGCTGTGGCGCCCTGCACATTCACGCCGGCTTTCGGGACGTGGCCAAGGGGCTGGCCCGGCGGAACATCGAGGCATTCCTCGCCTCAGGGGCTGACCTGATCGTGACCAACTCGGCCGGCTGTGGCGCCGAGCTGAAGGAGTACCGCTACCTGCTCCGGGAGGACCCGGCGTACGCCGAGAAGGCCGAGGCCTTCAGCGCCCGCGTGCGGGACGTCTCCGAGGTCGTGACCGAGTTTCCCCCGGAAGCGCTGCGCCCGGTCCCGGAGCGGGTGGCGTACCACGACCCCTGTCACCTGGCCCACGCCCAGCAGATCCGCAAGCAGCCGCGGGAGCTGCTCCGACGCATCCCCGGGCTGGAGCTCCTCGAGATCGAGAACCCGGACTGGTGCTGCGGGAGCGCGGGGATCTACAACCTCCTGCAGCCGGCCATGGCCCTGCGGCTCCTGGACAAGAAGATCGACACGATCGCGGCGGTCCGCCCCAGCCTGGTCGCCACGGGCAACCCCGGCTGCATCCTGCAGATCGGCTACGGGATGCGCCGGCGGGGGCTCCAGGCCCGCGTCGTGCACCCCGTCGAGCTGCTCGCCCGGGCCTGCCCCTAGGCTAAGCGTCCGCTCGTCGCCGGCCCGCCTGGCCCCTGCGCCTCGCTCTCCCTCAGCCCTGCACCTGGGTTCCCAGTACCTCCCAGGCTGGCAGGTGCCGCTTTTGACAGCCCCGGGTGGGCCTGCTACAAGAAAGCGGTCACCATGGTCACGGAGGCTGATATGAAAGCCGGGGTGCGTGAGTTCCGGGATCGCCTCTCATATTTCCTCAAGCGGGTCCGCGCGGGGAAGGAGCTGATCCTGACCGACCGCGGGAAGCCCATCGCGGTCATCAAGCCGATCAGGGCGAAGGACCCCTGGGAGGAGAAGCTCATCGAGATGGAGGCC
>JACPFL010000022.1 GCA_016183025.1 Deltaproteobacteria bacterium
GGTCCGCTCGTAGATGACGCCGACGAGCAGGAACAGGGCGCCGGTGATGAGACCGTGGCTGATCATCTGGAGGATCGCCCCGGACATCGCCTGGGGCTGGAAGAAGAAGATCCCCAGGGTCACGAAGCCCATGTGGCTGACCGATGAATAGGCGACGAGCTTCTTGAGGTCGGGCTGGACGAGGGCGACGATCGCGCCGTAGATGATCGCGATGAGGCTCAGGACGATGATCGGGCCGGCGAACGTGTGGGCGGCATCGGGGTAGAGCGACAGGGTCCAGCGGATGAAGCCATAGCCACCGAGCTTCAGGAGCACCCCGGCCAGGATCACCGAGCCCGCCGTCGGGGCCTCGACGTGGGCGTCGGGCAGCCAGGTGTGGAACGGGAACATCGGGACCTTGATCGCGAAGGCCAGGAAGAAGGCCGCGAAGGCGAGGAGCTGGAGGGTCGGGTCAAAACCGGCACTCGTGGTGGCGTACTCGCGGAGGGCCTGGAAGTCGAACGCCCCCTCCCAGCTCCCGCCGTGGGCGGCCTGGTAGGCGAAGGCCGTGGCCAGGATCGCCACGAGCATGAGGAGCGAGCCGACGAGGGTGTAGAGGACGAACTTGATCGTGGCGTAGATCCGGTTCGCGCCGCCCCAGATGCCGATGATCAGGTACATCGGGACGAGCACGATCTCCCAGAAGATGTAGAAGAGGAACGCGTCGAGGGCCAGGAACACGCCGATCATCCCGACCTCGAGGATCAGGAACGAGACCATGTATTCCTTGATCCGGGTCTGGATCGGCTTGAAGCTGGCGAGGATGCTGATCCAGCTCAGGGTCGTGGTCAGGACCACCAGCACCAGCGACAGGCCGTCGACGCCGAGCTTGTACTCGATCCCGAAGAGGGGGATCCAGCTGACCTCCTCGACGAACTGGAAGAGGCCGCCGCGCTCGCCCGACGACGAGAAGCCGATCACCAGGAGCAGCGAGGCCAGCCACGCGAGGAGGGCCGCGGCCAGGGCGATCGGCCGGGCATAGCGGGCCGGGGCGAGGGCCACGACGAGGGCCCCGAGGAGCGGGACGAAGGTGACGATCGAGAGGATGCCGGGCATCGTCAGCGGCCCGCGATCATGAGGTACGAGCCGGCCATGACGATCAAGCCGACGGCGATGCCGAGGGCGTAGTTCTGGACGTGGCCGGTCTGGACCCGGGCGAGACCGCCGCCGCTCCGTCGCGTCACCGCGCCGATGCCATTGACGATCCCGTCGACGACCTTGGCGTCGAACCACCAGGCGAACGCCGCGACCCGGCCGCCGATGACGATGAAGACGAGGTGGTTGAGGTCGTCGAACCACCACTTGTTGAGCGACGCGCGGTTGACCTGAGCCGGCGCGCCGCGCCGCTGGAGAGGCCCGATCTCGACGCCGAACAGCCGCCAGGCCGCGAGCATGCCGCCGAGCGCGACCGCGACGCTGATCAGGATGAGCACCCCGTCGATGCCGAAGATCGCGAACTCGGCCTCGTGATGGCCCAGGAGCTCGAATCCGTGCTCGTAGACCGGCTCGAGCCAGCCGGCGAGGAGCCCGGGGCCCTCCATGCCGAAGAGCGACCCGAGGGGTGGCCCCGGCCAGGCCAGGAAGAGGCCCAGCACGATCGAGGGGATCGCGAGCAGCCAGAGCGGGACGGTCATCACGCGTGGCGACTCGTGGATCCTGGGTTCCACGGCCGTGTCGACCCGGCTCTCGCCCCAGAACGTCAGGCCGATGAGCCGGAACATGTAGAAGGCGGTCATGATCGCGACGACGACGCCGATCGCCCAGACCCACAGGAAGCCGAGCTTGTAGGCCTCGCCGAGGATCTCGTCCTTCGAGAAGAACCCGGCCAGCGGCGGGATCCCGGCGATCGCGACCGCGCCGATGAGCATCGTCCAGTAGGTGTGCGGGATCTTCTTCGCCAGGCCGCCCATCTTCCGCATGTCCTGCTCCTCGTGGACGGCGTGGATGACCGAGCCGGAGCCGAGGAACAGCAGGCCCTTGAAGAAGCCGTGGGTCATGAGGTGGAAGATCGCGGCCGTCCAGGCGCCCACCCCGAGCGCGGCGAACATGTAGCCGAGCTGGGACAGCGTCGAGTAGGCGAGCACCCGCTTGATGTCGTTCTGGGTCAGCCCGATGGAGGCCGCGAAGACGGCCGTGATCCCGCCCACGGCCGCCACGACCGCCAGGGAGACGGGCGCCAGGGCATAGAGCAGGCTCAGACGCGCCACCAGGTAGACGCCGGCCGTGACCATGGTGGCGGCGTGGATCAGGGCCGAGACCGGGGTGGGCCCCTCCATCGCGTCCGGCAGCCAGACGTGCAGCGGGAGCTGAGCCGACTTGCCCACCGCCCCCAGGAAGAGCAGGAGCGTGATGGCCGTGAGGGCGGCGTCGCCCACCGGCAGGCGTCCGGCCGCATCGAAGACCTCCCGGATGTTCACGGTCCCGAAGGTCGCGAAGACGAGGAAGATCCCCACGGCGAAGCCGACGTCGCCGATCCGGGTCGTGATGAAGGCCTTCTTGCCGGCGTTGGCCGCCGAGTCCCGCTCGTACCAGAAGCCGATGAGCAGGTAGGAGCAGAGCCCCACCCCCTCCCAGCCGACGTAGAGGAGGAGGAAGTTGTCCGCGAGGACCAGCACGAGCATGGAGAAGGTGAAGAGGTTCAGGTAGGTGAAGTAGCGGGCGTACCCCCGATCGCCGTGCATGTACCCCACGGAGTAGACATGGATGAGGAACCCCACCCCCGTCACCACCAGCAGCATGACGGCGGAGAGGGGATCCACGAGCAGGGCCACCTCGGCGCGAAAGTTCCCCGAGGCGATCCAGGTGTAGAGGACCTGTCGCAGGACGCGGGTGTGCGGCGGCAGGGCGGTCAGCTCCGCGAAGAGCCCCAGGGCGGCCAGGGCGGCCAGCCCGACCACGCCGCACCCGACCACCGAGATCGCGCGGGGGGAGAGGCGCGAGCCCAGGAGGCCGTTGATGAGGACGCCGAGGAGCGGGAGCGCGGGGACCAGCCAGATCAGCTCGTGCACGGCCCCGGCCCTACCAGCGCATGAGGTTCAGCTCGTCCAGGTTCACGGTGTCCCGGTTCCGGAAGAGCGCGATCACGATGGCGAGCCCCACGGCCACCTCGGCGGCGGCCACGGTGATGACGAAGAAGACGAAGATCAGCCCGTCCACGGCGTTCATGTGGGAGGCGAAGGCGATGAAGGTCAGGTTGACGGCGTTCAGCATCAGCTCGATGCACATGAGGATGGTGATGGCGTTTCGCCGGATGAAGACCCCGACCAGCCCGATCACGAACAGGGCCGCCGCCAGGACCAGGTAGTGGCTCAGGGTGATCGTCATCCGGGCCGCCTCACCGCAGGTCCTCCTTCGCCATGACGATGGCCCCGACGATGGCGGCCAGCAGCAGGATCGACGCCATCTCGAAGGGGAAGAGGAAGTCCGAGAACAGGGCCCGGCCGACGGCCTCCGCGGTCCCGGGGGCCGCGCCGGGGACGGAGCCCGGGGCCCCGGGCCCCGCCTGGCGGATTGCCACGGCGGCCACCACGACGAGCAGGAGGCCGCCCAGCAGCGTCCCCACGACCCGCTGGAGCCGGTGGGCCCGCAGGATGGACTCCTCGCGGCTCAGGTTGAGCAGCATGATGACGAACAGGTACAGGACCATGATGGCCCCGGCGTAGACGAGGATCTGCAGGATGCCGATGAAGGGGGTGTTGAGCAGGAAGAAGAGCCCGGAGACGGCGAACAGGGTGAGGATGAGGGCCAGGGCGCTGTAGACGGGGTTGCGCTGGAGGACCACGAACAGCGCGCCGGCCAGGGCGACGGCCGCGAAGAGGTAGAAGACGAAGGCGGTGAACATCACCCCTAGGCCTGGAGCCCCACCACCAGCCCGGTGACCAGGATGTTCAACAGGGCCAGGGGGAGGAGGACCTTCCACCCGAAGCGCATGAGCTGGTCGTAGCGGAGGCGGGGCAGGGTCGCTCGCATCCAGATGAACAGGAAGAGGAAGGCGAAGACCTTCAGCATGAACCAGGCCACCGGGGGGAGCAGGGGGCCGTGCCACCCGCCCAGGAACAGGGTGGCGGCCATGGCGGAGACCGTGACCATGTTGACGTACTCGGCCATGAAGAACATGGCGAACTTCATGCTGCTGTACTCGACGTGGAACCCCGCGACCAGCTCGGTCTCGGCCTCGGGCAGGTCGAAGGGGGCCCGGTTCGTCTCCGCCACCCCGCAGGTGAGGAAGATGAGGAAGCCCAGGGGCTGGAGCAGGATGAACCAGACCCGCTCCTGGGCTCGGACGATGTCCACCAGGCTCAGGGAGCCGGCCAGGATCAGCACGCCGATGACGGAGAGCCCCAGGGAGAGCTCATAGCTGATCATCTGGGCGGAGGCGCGCAGGGCCCCGAGCAGGGCGTACTTGCTGTTGGAGGCCCAGCCGGCCAGCACCAGGCCGTACACGCCCAGGGAGGTGATGGCCAGGACGTAGAGGACCCCGATGTTCACGTCGGTGATGACCAGGTCCACCTTGTACCCCAGGACCTGCACGCTGTCGCCGAAGGGGATGACGGCGAAGGCGACCACGGCCGGGATGAGGCTGACCATGGGGGCCAGGGTGTACACGAAGCGGTTGGCGCGCGCCGGGAGGATGTCCTCCTTGCAGAAGAGCTTGATGGCGTCGGCGATGGGCTGCAGCAGCCCGAAGGGGCCGACGCGGTTCGGGCCCAGCCGGACCTGCAGGCGGGCGATGAGCTTGCGCTCGAGCCAGGTCAGGTAGGCGGCCGTCAGCAGGATCAGGTTGAAGACGATGAAGATCTTGATGAAGGCGGTGATGAGGAACGCGGCCATCGGCGGCGGGAGGCTCAGCGCTCGCCGGCCAGCCGGTCCAGCAGGGCGTCCGCGGCCGACGGCGTCATCCGCTCGTAGTAGCGGCCGTTGACCTGCAGCGCGGGGGCGCCCCCGCAGGCGGCGATGCACTCCACAGTCTCCAGGGTGAAGAGCCCGTCTGCCGTGGTCTCCCCCTCCCGGACGCCGAGGCGCTGCTTGAGGTGCTCCACCACGGGCCGGGCCCCGAGCAGGGCGCAGGAGAGGTTCGTGCAGACCTGGACGAGATGCTCCCCGATGGGCCTGAAGTGCAGCAGGGTGTAGAAGGACGCGGTCTCGTAGACCTCGGTGGGGGAGAGGCCCAGGAAGGCCGCGATCTGCTCCATCGCCTCGACCGTGAGGTAGCCGTGCTCCTCCTGGGCCAGGGAGAGCAGGGGCAGCAGCCCGGCCCGCCGCGTCGGGTAGCGGCTCACGATCTGCGCCATGAACTCGCGGGTCTCGGGCCGGAAGCCGGCGAGCGGCGGGGTGGCCGCGGGGGCTACTCCCACTCCAGCGCCCCCTTCTTCCACACGTACAGGAAGCCGATGAGCAGCACCAGGATGAAGATCCCCATCGTGATCAGGCCGGTCAGCTTGAGGGATCGGAGGACCACCGCCCAGGGGAAGAGGAAGACCACCTCGATGTCGAACAGGATGAAGAGCATGGCGATCAGATAGAAGCGGATGGAGAAGCGGTCCCGCGAGCTCCCCACCTGCGGGATCCCGCACTCATACGGCGAGAGCTTCTCGACGGTCGGGTTCCGGGGGCCGATCAGGGACGACAGGGTCACGATGATGAGCCCGAAGATGAGGGCGACCCCGAGGAGCATGAGAATGGGGAGGTATTCCGAAAGCGGCGGCAGCGCGTCCATGCCCTCTCTCAGCGGGGGCTTCCGGGACAGGCGGCGCCGGACAAGAAGATGGGCCGCGACAGGCGGCCCCAAGCTCCTCCTGCGGCGGCCCAGTCCGGCGCCAAAACGACGCCACTCCAAAACGACGCCACTCTAGGAAATGGTCCGAACCGTTGTCAAGTGGATTTGCCGCCCAAGACGGCGTTGTCGCGGGCCTTTTGCCTTGACAAGATTTTTGGGCGCGTGTTACAAGAACGAGAATTCCGCCCGGGCGAATTTCTGGTATGCGCACTTACCTCTCCGAAAAACTCTACGCCGAGGCCTGTCGTGTCATCCCCGGGGGCGTGAACAGCCCGGTCCGCGCCTTCCGGGCTGTGGGGGGGACACCGCGCTTCATCGCCCGCGCCCGGGGGAGCCGGATCATCGACGCCGATGGCAATGAGTACGTGGACTACGTCTGTTCGTGGGGCCCCTTGATCCTCGGGCATGCCCACCCGGAGGTCGTGCGGGGCATTCACGAGGCGATCCGCGACGGGACCAGCTTCGGCGCGCCCACGGCCGCCGAGGTCGAGCTGGCCCGCATGGTCGTCGAGGCCTATTCGTCCATCGACCTGCTGAGGCTGGTCAGCTCAGGGACCGAGGCCGTCATGGCCGCCCTGCGGGTGGCCCGCGCCCACACCGGGCGGGACAAGATCCTGAAGTTCGAAGGCTGCTATCACGGCCACGCCGACAGCCTGCTGGTCAAGGCCGGCTCCGGGGCCACGACCTTCGGGGTCCCGGACAGCCCCGGCGTGCCGGCGGACTTCGCGCGCCACACCTTGACGGTCCCGTACAATGACCTCGCCGGCGTGGAGGCGGCGGTGGCGAGCGAGGAGGGCCAGATCGCCGCCATCGTCGTCGAGCCCGTCGCCGGCAACATGGGCGTGGTCCCTCCGGCCGAGGGCTTTCTCCCAGGACTCCGCGCGCTGGCCGACCGGGCCGGGATCGTCCTGATCTTCGATGAGGTCATCACCGGCTTCCGGGTCGCCTTCGGCGGGGCGCAGCAGCGCTACGGCGTCCGGGCCGACCTGACCTGCCTGGGCAAGATCCTCGGGGGCGGGCTCCCGCTGGCGGCCTACGGCGGGCGGCGTGACCTGATGGAGCTGGTCTCCCCTCAGGGTCCCGTCTACCAGGCGGGGACGCTGTCGGGGAACCCCGTGGCCGTGCGGGCCGGCCTGGAGACCCTGCGAGAGCTCCGCCGGCCCGGGGTGTACGAGGGGCTCGAGGAGCAGGGGGCGCTCCTGACTGGGGAGCTGGAGACGCTGGCGCGGAAGTTCGAGATCCCGACCTGCACCAATCGGGTGGGCTCGATGTTCACGACCTTCTTCACCGAGGGGCCGGTGAACGACTACGCCACGGCGACGCGCGCGGACACGGCCCGCTTCGCCCGGTACTTCCAGGCCCTGCTCGACAACGGCATCTACATCGCCCCTTCCCAGTTCGAGGCGGGCTTCCTCTCCACGGCGCACACCCAGGAGGACCTGGCGCTGACACTGCGGGGGGCGGAGGCGGCGTTCCGCCGGCTCGCCGGCCATTGAGAAGCATCGGGGCGGCGAGGGAGGGGGCGGTGTCCCCGGCTTACGATCGCAGGCGCGTCTTCAGGCAGCTCGTCGAAATGAGCGCGCTCGGCCTGGAGATCGGCCTCTCGGTCGCGGTGGGGCTGGTGGGGGGCTACTACCTGGACCGCTGGCTCGGCACGCTGCCGTGGCTCACGATCGTGGGCGCAGCGTTCGGGTTCGCGGCGGCGGTCCGGTTCGTGCTCCGGGCAGCCCGGGAGCTCGAGCGGGATGCGGAGTCGGAGGACGATGGCCCAGACCGTACCGGGAGTTGAGGGGCTGAGCCTCGACCGGGTCTGGCGACGGGGATGGCTCCTCGTGGGCCTCGCGGTGTTCGGGGGGCTGCTGGCACGGGACCTGCCGGTCGTGGTCGGACTGGGGGCGGGCGGCGCGTTGAGCCTGCTGAGCTTCCGTCGGCTGCGGCGGATCGTCGAGGTGGCCCTGGGGGCGGAGGACGGACGCCGGGTCCGGACCCTTGTTCGGTGCCTGGCGGAGTTCCTGGGGATCTACGTGGCCGCCTATCTGGTGATCCGCTTCCTGCCGGCCGCGCCCCTGGCCTTCGCCCTGGGGTTCTCGGCGGTGGTGCTGGCTGCGGTGTGGGAGACAGTGGCCCTGGCCTGGCGTCGGGGAGGTCTGGATCCATGCTGAGCGGGGTGGCGGCGGTGGCGGTGGCGCAGGCGGCCGAGGGGTTCGTGGTGATCGGGGTGTTGCTGGTATCGGGGGCGCTCGTCCGGCGGGCGCTTCGGGATCCCGAGGCGGCCCTGGTTCCCCCCGCCCGCCTGACGGTGGCCAACGTCTTCGAGATCGGGATCGAGGGGCTGCTCGGGCTCATGGAGACCGTGCTCGGGCACCATGCCCAGCGCTTCCTCCCCCTCATCGGCACGCTGGCCCTCTTCATCCTGCTGTCGAACCTGTCGGGGCTCATCCCCGGGTTCCTGCCGCCCACTGACAAGATCAACACCACGGCGGCGTGCGCGATCGTCGTGTTCGTGACCACCCACTACGTGGGGTTCAAGGAGCACGGGCTCGCCTACCTCAAGCACTTCACGGGCCCCTTCTGGTACATGGCCCCCCTGATCTTCCCGGTAGAGATGATCGGGCACCTGGTCCGGCCGGTCTCGCTGTCCCTCCGGCTCTTCGCAAACATCATGGCCGACCACCTGGTCGTCGGGATCTTCCTGGGCCTGATCCCCCTGATCGTCCCCATCCCGATGATGATCCTGGGGCTCTTCGTCGCGTTCGTGCAGACGCTGGTCTTCATCCTGCTCTCCATGATGTACATCGCGGGAGCGCTGGAGGAAGGCGAGCACTGATCTTCACCCTGCAAAGAGGAGGTGAGTCCAAATGCGGAGGACGGTCCTGTTCCTCGCGGCAGCACTGCTCGTGTTCTTCTTCGGGCCAGCCGTAGCACCGGCGTTCGCCCAGGAGGGCCGGGCGGGGATCGACATGTGGAAGGCAATCACTGGCGGGTTCTCCATCGCCATCGCGGCCTTCGGGGGCGCCCTGAGCCAGGGGCGGGCCATCAGCGCGGCCCTGGACGGCATTGCGCGCAACCCCCAGGCCTCGGGCCGGATGACGGTGCCCCTCATCCTCGGGCTGGCCTTCATCGAGTCGCTCGTCATCTATACCCTGGTGGTGGTCTTCGCGAGGCTGTAAGGCCGGCTCCGGGAGCGCAAAGGGGGCGACCCAGGGGTCGCCCCCTTTTGTTTACAGGCGCTCCCAGAGCCACTGGGGGGTGAGGCTGAGGGCGTAGCTGTTCAGGATGGTCATGTAGCCGGAGAAGAGGAGCACGCCGACGATCACCAGGATCACGCCCCCTGCCGTGTGGATGACGGGCATCAGACGGCGCCAGCGCGCGAACAGGCGCAGGAAGGAGTGAAAGGCGAGGGCGCTCACCAGGAACGGGATGCCGAGTCCGGCGGAGTAGGCGGCCAGCATGACCATGCCATTGCGGGCCGTATCCCCCACGGCCGCCAGGGCGAGGATGGAGCCGAGGATCGGCCCCACACAGGGCGTCCACCCCACGGCGAAGGCGGCGCCCACGAGCGGCGCGCCGAGCACCCCTGCGGGGCGGGTGCGCATCGGGACCGTGAGGTAGCGGGACAGGGCCGGGATCCTCACCATGCCGAGGATCACCAGGCCGAAGAAGACGATGAGGACGCCGCCGATCTTCTGGAACACGCCCCGGTTACCCAGCAGGACCTGCCCGAACAGCCCGGCAGAGGCGCCCATGGCGATGAAGATGGTGGAGAAGCCGACGATGAACAGGACGGAGTTGAGCAGCACCCGCCCCCGGGTGGTCGGATGCCGGCCCCCCTCCTTCAGGTCCTCCACCGACAGGCCCGTGATGAACGAGAGATAGGATGGGAAGAGGGGGAGCACGCACGGCGACAGGAACGAAATGGCCCCCGCCGTGAGCGCTAAGAAGAGAGAGATCCCCGTGGTGTCCACGCCCCAGCTCCTACAGAAATATCGCATCGGCGGCCAGCGGGTGTCAACCGGGCATCCGCCCGGCGCAGCGCGTGCGCTCGCCGAGAGCCGGGGTCCGAGGGCTCGGCCGGGCACGCGTGTGACCGGCGCGGGTTGACAGATTCCGCGGAAATGAAGGAACATGGGCCACGGCCATGCGAGGCGTGAAGGCGGTTCTCTTCGATCTGTTTGACACGCTGGTGGAGTTTCGGAACGACCGGCTCCACGTCGTTAGCCTGGACGGGCGGGAGATCCGGAGCAGCAGTCCGGTGCTCTACGAGCTGTTCAAAGGGCGGTGGCCGGAGGTCCCGTTCGAGACCTTCCACCGCGCCTTCGTCGGGAGCTGGGAGGACGTGCGGGCCGAGCGGGAGATCGACGACCGGGAGGTCACCGCGGACGTCCGCTTCCAACGGCTCTTCGCCCGACTGGGGATCGCCGACGCGCCCCTGGAGGCGCTCCGGGGGCTGGTGGCGACCCACGCCCGACAGCTCCTGCGCTGCATGGAGTGCCCGGAGGCGAACCGGGACCTGCTGAAGCGCGTCGGGGCCCGGTACCCCCTGGGCCTGGTGTCGAACTTCGACCACGCGGCCACGGCCTGGACGGCCCTCGAGCAGTTCGAGCTGCGCCCGTGCTTCCGCTCGATCGTGATCTCCGCGGAGGTGGGGGTCCGCAAGCCGCGCCGGGAGATCTTCCAGCGGGCGCTGAACGAGCTGCGGGTGGAGCCCGCCGACGCCCTGTTCGTCGGCGACGACTTCCGGGCCGACGTGGTCGGGGCCCGGAGGATGGGACTGACCGCGGTATGGCTGGACCGGGGCCGCTCCCAGCCGGTGGACGGGGTCGTGCCGGACCACACGATCAAGGAGCTCGGCGAGCTCGAGGCCCTGCTCTAGCGCCCGCCAGGGACGTGGTGTGACCGCGTGTGGGCCTGATCCCCGGAGTCGCGCCTGGAGACGGTTGGCGTGATCCGCACGCTCCTGCTCATCATCGATGGCCTCGGGGATCGGCCGGCTGAGAGCCTGGGTGGCCGCACCCCCCTGGAGGCGGCCCAGACCCCCAATCTCGACCACCTGGCCGGCCTCGGCGCCACCGGGCTCATGGATACGCTGAGCCCGGGGCTGGCCCTGGGGAGCGACGTCGCCCACTCCCTCCTGTTCGGCTACCCGCTCGAGGCCATCCCGAAACGCAGTGTGTTCGAGACCGTAGGCGAGGGGCTCGAGGTGAGCCCCCAGGACGTGGTGACCCTGGCGAAGTTCGTCACGGTGCGCCCGGCCGCCGACCGGTACGAGATCCTCCAGGGGGGCGAGACCTACGACGAGGAGGATGCCAAGCTCCTGGCCGAGGCGGTGGCGAGCTTCGAGGCCGAGGGGCTGGCCTTCTCGTTCGTCTATACGGGGAAGAGCCGTGGCTCCCTGTTCATCCGGGGCGGGGCGAGCGAGGACGTCTGCGACTCGGACCCGATCTACCCGGGGCTGCCGGTCATCCGGGTGGAGCCTCTGGCCGAGGCGTCGGAGCCGGTCCGGGCCACACGCACCGCCCGTGCCCTGAACGCGTACATCCGCTGGACCGCCGCCCGCCTGGACGTGCATGCGGTGAACCGGCGCCGGCGAGAGCAGGGGTTGCTGCCGGCCAACATCCTGGTCACCAAATGGGCCGGGCGGCGCAGGCCCCTGCAGCCGTTCAGCGAGCGCTACGGGATGCGCGGGGCCATGATCGAGGCCGCCCCGCTCTACGTCGGCCTGGCCACGGAGCTGGGGATGACCCCGGTCCGGATCCCCCGGGACCCGGACCCCGCGGTGGAGATCGCCGCGAAGCTGCGGGAGGCCGACCGCCTCTTCCGGGAGGGGTACGGCTTCGTTCACGTCCATACGAAGGCGGCCGACGAGGCCGCCCACCACAAGCGCCCCGACCTCAAGGCGCGCGCCATCGAGGCCATCGACCGCGGACTGGATCGCCTCGTGCGGGAGATGCTCCCCAGGGGCGACCTGCTGGTCATCGTGACCGGCGACCACGCGACCCCGAGCGTGGGCCGGATGATCCACTCCGGGGAGTCCGTCCCCATCCTCATGGCTGGGGGGTATGTGCTGCGGGACCAGACCGCGCGCTTCCACGAGCGCGAGGCCATGGGGGGTGGGCTGGGGCAAATCCGGGGGACCGACCTGATGCCCGTGGTCCTGAACCTCACCGACCGCATGCACTGGTTCCGGCACCGGATGGCCGCGGTGTTTGTTCCGCATATCCCTGATGTGGTGACCCCGCTCGCCCCGGAGGGGTGAGCGGGAGGGCGACGGAGGGCAGACCGATGGCGGTGGTGACCGGGCTCGACCACGCGGTCCTGACGGTCCGCGACATCAACCGCTCCCTGAGGTGGTATCGCCAGGTGCTGGGGCTGCAGCTCCGCTGGGACGGGCGGCGGCTGCGCGGCCACCGGATGACCTTCCTCGGCGACCGCTCCGGGTCCTTCCTGGTGCTCCTCGAAAAGCGCACCCGGCAGCGCGGCAACCTGCAGGGCCTCGACCACCTCGCGTTCAGCGTCCGGGACATCGAGGCCGCCCGCCGGGCCGTGGAGCGCCGGGGTGTGACCATCACGGGGGAACGGGAGGACGAGGACGGCCGGGGCAAGTCCTACTACTTCGAGGACCCCGACGGGCAGGAACTGGAGATCTACGGCCCGATCCGCCGGCGCCGCCGCTGACCGCGTGCAGATCCCCCCGTCCTGAGCCGCGCCCTGCCTCCCGTGGTTGAATCCCTGGACGCGCGAGATGTAGAATCCGGCGAGCCCAGGGGGGGCGGGTGGCGTGCAGGAGGAAGCGAGGTCGGTGATGGGCACGGCGGAGGGGGTGATGGCCCGCTTCAGGTGGGGGATGATCCACGGCCGCTTCCAGCCCTTCCATCAGGGCCACCTCACGTATCTGAGAGAGGCCCTGTCCAGGTCCGACCTCCTGCTCGTCGGGATCACGAACCCTGATCCCTCCACCATCGTCGTCGAGGAGGCCGACCCGCAGCGGCATCGCCCCGAGGCCAACCCGTTCACGTTCCACGAGCGCCTCCGCATGGTGAAGGAGACCTTGATGGACGAGCGGATCGACCTCCGGCGGGTGGACATCATCCCGTTTCCCGTCCACCACCGGGACCTCTGGGCGTACTACGTCCCGAGCGGGACCGTCCAGTTCATCCGGGTCTTCTCCGCCTGGGGCCGGGAGAAGGTCCAGCGGCTCCAGGAGACCGGGCTGACCGTGGAGGTCCTCGACCCCGGCGCGGAGAAAGAGATCAGCGGCGACGAGGTCCGGCGCCGGATGATCCACGGCCTCGACTGGGAGGAGTTGGTGCCCCCGGCCGTGGCCCGGATGATTCACGCGATCCACGGTGTCGAGCGCCTGAGGCAGATCATCGCCCAGGGCGAGCACGTGCTCCCGTAGGCCCTCCCAGTAGTTGATGCTTGAGTTCAGGCCAATCCTGCACTATCAGTAAACATCCGGCACAGGATCCGATACTGGAGGGCGTGGGATGAAGGCGATGCGATTCCACGAGCACGGCGGGCCCGAGGTGCTGAAGTACGAGGAGGCCGATGACCCGAAGCCGGGGATCGGAGAGGTCCTGGTGCGGGTGCGGGCCACCGGGCTCAACCACCTGGACATCTGGGTGCGCAAGGGGCTGCCTGGGGTCAAGACCCCGCTCCCCCATATCCCGGGCAGTGACATCGTCGGCGAGATCGCGGAGGTGGGGCCGGGGGTGGACAGGCAGCGGGGCGAGCGGGTGATGGTCATCCCCGGGCGGAGCTGCGGGCGGTGCGAGGCCTGCCTCTCCGGGGAGGACAACTACTGTGCCCGCTACGAGGTCATCGGCGGGTATTACCTGGACGGCGGGTACGCGGAGTACGTCGCGGTCCCCGAGGTCAACCTGTACCCGATGCCGCCGGACTTGAGCTACGAGGAGGCCGCGGCCATCCCGCTCTGCTTCATCACCGCCTGGCACATGCTGGTCACGCAGGCCCAGGTCCGGGCCGGGGACGACGTCCTCGTGCTCGGGGCGGGAAGCGGCGTGGGGAGCGCGGCCATCCAGATCGCCAAGCTCATGGGCGCGCGCGTGTTCGCCACCGCCGGCAGCGACGACAAGCTGGACAAGGCCCAGGCCCTGGGGGCCGACGTGCTGATCAACCACGCCCAGCAGGACTTCTCCCAGGAGGTGAGGAAGCAGACCAACGGCCGCGGGGTGGACGTCGTCGTCGAGCATGTCGGCAAGGCGACCTGGGAGCGGAGCATGCGGAGCCTGGCCCCCAGGGGTCGGCTCGTCACCTGCGGGGGGACCACGGGGCCGGTGGTGGAGGTGAACCTGCTCTTCCTGTTCAGCAAGCAGTACGTGATCGCCGGGGCCTACCTGGGGACGAAGCGGGAGTTCTACGACCTCATGCGCTTCGTGGCCCAGCGCCGCCTGCGCGGGGTGGTGGACCGGGTGCTGCCTCTGGCGGAGGCGGCCGAGGCGCACCGGGTCGTGGAGCGGCGGGAGCAGTTCGGGAAGGTGATCCTTCGGGTGTGATGCCCCGGCAGGTCACGGAAACGCTCACAGTGGCCTCTTCTCAGCCTGCCGGAGGGGCGGGGGAGCCGTGGCGGGGAGGGCAGAACATGGGCCGGATCACGGGGACGATGAGCGTGGTCGTGATCTCAGATCTGGACGCCGCGGTGAAGTTCTACCGCGATACGCTGGGGCTCGAGCTGGCGGGCCTCTACCCCGAGTTCAAGTTCGCCGTCTTCACCCTGAGCGGCGGCGCGACCCTGGGGATGCACCCGCCGATGGCCTACGGGGCGGGCAAGCCCCTGGAGCGCGGGCGCAACACCGGGGTGATCCTGTCGGTGGGCGATATCCAGGCCACCTACGAGGAGTGGCGGCAGAAGGGGGTGAAGTTCCTGCACGAGCCCAAGCAGATGCCCTGGGGCGAGGTGATGACCAAGTTCGAGGACCCCGACGGAAACGAGTTCGCCCTGCTGCAGCCGGTCAAGCAGTAGGAAGCCGGCCCGCGCCGCCTCATTCGTTCTTGCCCCAGATCCCCTGGCGACAGAGGTCGCAGGGGCAGATCTCCCGGAGCATGTCGAACGAGTAGATGCCCGTCTCGTGGCCGTCATTCCACTTGAACCACAGGGCATAGCGCCCCACGGGTCGGTGCGCGAGCACCTGCGCCTCCCCGGGCTTCAGCGGCTGACCGCTCAGGAGCCGAAAGGGGGACTTGTCGGCCGTGCGCCGCTCCTCCCGGCAGACCGCGCACGGGCAGGCCTTGCGCAGGAGGTCGAAGGGGTAGGCGCTCTGGTGGGCATCCTCCCAGCGGATCCGGAGCTCCCGGGCCTCGGTGTCGACCTGGATATCAACGGGGTCGGTGCTGACCTCAGCCGCCATCCCAACCGCTCCTGTCGGTTAGCTTGGCCGGCGTCGGCTTTGCAGACCGGCCGGCACCGGGCACGACTGGCAGATCCAGCATGGCGGTATCTGCCGGAGGTGTCAACGGAGGGCCGTGGTCAGGGCTGATCTTGCGGGGGATGGACCTGAAGGCCGCTGCGCCGAGCGGCCTCGTTGAGGCGTTCGTCCGCGGAAACGAAGACAAGAGGGAAAAAGGGCGTGCCCGTATTCGGCTGCGGAAGCGTGAGGGCGGTGGCGAGCTGAACCGCGTCGTTGGCCCGCAAGGGGTGCTCACGGATGAGGTCTATGGCCCTGGCGATGACCGGGTCTGTGACCCTGGCCCGTATGAAGCGGGCCAGGTAATCCTCGTGGAACCGTGTGGCGAGATCCTCCACGGCGTGGGCATCCAATTCGCCGGTCCGACCCTTTCGGCACAGAGCGGAGATCACCTCCGGGCCCGTGATCGCCGAGATGACCACGCGACCCGCCTCGCCCTCGATCATCCGCTGTACCGATAAGCTGCCGGGTTCACGCGCGTAGAATTTGACCATAGCGCTGGCGTCCATGAAGAACGTCGGCACGTCAGCGCTCGCCCCGCTCCGCGATGATCAGTTCCGACAGCGGGGTCCCTTTTACCTCGACAGGGTTGAACCTGGAACCCTTCGGATTGAAGAAGGCTTGACGGCTTTCCTCGCCCACCAGTCCGCTGCGGACGAGCTCCTGCCAGTAGTCCTCGAGCGCCTTTCGCAAAGGCGCACGGGGCGCTACGGCCGGGCGCCGGGCCGATTTCTTGATCAGGAGCCGCACCTCTTCCTCCCGGACGAGGGATCTCCCGCCGATCTTGACCAAGTGGAGTTCGCCGCGTCCCACCAGCCGGTACAACGACGCCCTGGAGATCCGGAGTTTCTCGCAGGTCTCTCGGATGGTGAGCAACTCAGACATCGACCACCCCGCGACGCTTCAAGATGTCTCAAATTATATCAGATTGTCCGAAAGGTACCCAAGAAAAAGCGCGACGGGCTCAGGAGCGGGCCGGCGCGGTTGGGATTCGGGGCACGTCTAGGACGCGACCTCGACCTCGCGCACGACCGCGCCCTTCAAGAGCTCGTCGCGAGCGGCCAGGTACTCTCGGATCGCGTCCTGGATGTTCTCAAGCGCCTCCTGCTCGGTGGCCCCCTGCGACCAGCAGCCAGGCAACCCCGGGACGGAGACACTGTAACCCTCCTCGGTCTTATGGAGCGCAATCTTGTACTTCACAGGCCCACCTCCCTGAGGCCGAGTTTATCCTGGTGTGCGGTGTCCGTCAAACCGTCTCCGGTTGCGGAAATCCGCAGTGGCCGTGGCGTGTCGCGCGAGTGTCCGGGGACAGTCGTTCAGGAGCGGGAC
>JACPFL010000084.1:0-1869 GCA_016183025.1 Deltaproteobacteria bacterium
GATGCCGCCCGAACTGGCCCGCCCACGGGTGACCGGATCCCTCGCATGCCCGACGAGCACGTCGCCATAGTACCCCACGTACGGGTGGTACCGCGGACCGGCCAGAGGCGCGGCGAGCCGCTCGAAGTCACCGCTCTCCCCCGGGCAGACCTTGATGCAGACGTTGCACTGGTCACAGGTCTCGTCCACCAGGTAGGGGTAACCGAACCCCCCGTTGTCGATCTGGATGATCGAGAGGTGGCACGAGGGGACGCACACCCCGCAGCTCATACAGAGGGACCGGGGAATGTAGAACGGCTCGCCCGGGACCAGCTTCATCGGTTTCATGGCAGCCGCCTCCGGACCGCGTAGGCCTCGCGGGCCTCGGGACGTCCCCGCACCAGCAGCTCGGCCACGAGCCCGATCGAGAGCACCTGGAGCCCCGCCAGGATCAGGAGCACCCCCAGGAGCAGGAGCGGCCGGGTCCGGATCTCCCACTCCGGGAGCCCCAGCCACACGTAGCCGACAAAGTGCGCCGCGGTCAGGCCGAGGGCCACAGCGCCGCCCAGGCCCAGCAGGGCCAGGCTCACACCGCCGAGGACATGCAGGGGTCGCGCGCTGAAACGGGTGAGGAAGAGGACCGTCAGGAGGTCCAGGAAGGCGTGAACGAGGCGGCCCGTCCCATACTTGGAGACCCCGGCCCGGCGCGGGTAGTTGGCGATGGGCACCTCCGCGATGCGGTGGCCCAGCCGGTGGACCAGGACGAGGATGTAGCGGTAGAGCTCCCCATAGAGGTCCAGCTCCTGCGCCACCTCCCGGCGGTACGCCTTGAAGGGACAGTTGAAGTCGTGGAAGGGGAGCCCGGTCAGGCGGCGGAGCACCCAGTTGAAGACGCGGGAGGGGAGGGCCCGGTGCCAGGGGCCCTTGCCCTGCACCTTCCAGCCGGTCACGACATCCGCCCCCTCGGCCAGGGCCCGGAGAAACTTCGGCAGCTCGTCAGGGTCGTCCTGCAGGTCGCCGTCCATGGTCACGATGATCGGCCCCCGGGCTGCCCGGAACCCAACCGCGTAGGCCCCGGCCTTCCCGTAGTTGCGCCGAAGCTGCAGGACGCGGACCCTCGGGTCGCGCCGGTGGAGCAGCTCGAGCACGGCGAAGGTGCCGTCAGTGCTCCCGTCGTCCACGAACAGGATCTCGGCCGGTCCCCCCAGGGCCTGCAGCGCCTTGGCGATCCGAAGATACAGCTCGTGGACGTTGTCCACCTCATTGCATACGGGGACGAGGATGCTGAGGTCCACGCGATCCCTCATGGCTTCACCTCGCTTCCTGCGCGCAGGTCCCCTGCAGTCCTGCCCGCCCCAGGGCCTCCCGGGCCCAGGGCTGGCTCAAGGCCTGCAGCTCGGCCGCCCGCTGCTCGACCAGGCGGAGGCCGAGCTGGCGGAGCAGGGGATCGGGATGGCCGGGATGACAGGCGATCTCGGTCCGTCCCTCAGGGAGATAGCGCAGGGTCTGGACGACCTGCGCAGGGGGCAGGGCCCAGTGGAAGGCGATCCCCAGGAAGGCGTCGGCCGTCTGAAACCCCGCCGCCCGGATGAGCGGGGCAGCTCGGCGGGCCAGCAGCGTGATCACCAGCGACCGCCCGAGCGCGGCGGCGCCAGGCCCGGCCGCTACCGATCCCCCCGCGGGCGCCCGCCGGCCACGGAGCCGCCAGGCGCGGAGGTACGCCGATTCGTCAGGCAGCCGGAGAGCCGGAATCTCGTACTCGCGAGCCAGGCGGAGCACCATGGGGAGCAGACCGGGCAGGAGATGGATGTGGTGGTGGCTGTCGAGGTGGGCCGGCCGCAGGCCGAGGGCCAGGGGCCGTTCGATCTGGGCCCGCAACTCCTGCTCGAC
>JACPFL010000084.1:1916-11253 GCA_016183025.1 Deltaproteobacteria bacterium
CTCGACCTGGCCCACCGGGAGCACATGCAGCAACATCCGCCAGCCCACGCGCCAGGGCCGGTTCCGGAAGGCTCCGTCCGGGTTGGTTAAGGCCGGCATGGGCGAGGCCGGGCGCCCGCACGTGAGCGCGACGTGCAGGCCGACAGCCAGCGTCGGGTGCGCGCGGGCCAGGGCTACTGCATCCACGAAGGCCAGCCCTGTGGACATGATGGAGGCTCTGTTCACGAGGCCGGCCCGGTGAGCTTCCAGGATCCCCTGGTTCACCCCCGGCGTCAGGCCAAAGTCATCGGCTGTGAGCACGACCTCCTTCATCGTCCACCCGTGCCGGGCAGCCCATCCAGAGGTGCCGGGCGTCTCGGGCCCGTGGCCTGATAGAGCAAGATCTCACTTCCGTCCGGGAGCCGGATCGTCTGCGGCAGGCGGCGAAACGGGAGGCTCCCCTGATCGAGGAGGCGGCGGATCTCGGGCGAGAAGCGCGTGGCGTAGGCGGGGCCGGCATCCCCGGTCTTGGCGAGGACCAGGTCGGCGCTGGCGATGGCCGTCAGACACTCCCGCAGCGAGTAGGTGGGCGAATGGTGATTGCACGCATAGAACCAAAGGTGGCGATACCCCTGCTGCCAGGCCACATAGTTGAGCAGGTTGGGGTGGAGCGCCCCATGGTTCGCGAGCAGCGCGACGACGGCTCCAGGCATTGGCTCCTGTCCGGCGACAGTCGCCACCACCTGCTCGACCGGCCAAGCCTCCGGGCGAGGAGGCTGCGTGTAGAGGCTGCGGACCGGCAGGAGCGTGGCAGCCAGGAGCCGGGAGCGGGCCAGGGCCTCGCTCGGGACAAACGACAGCAGCAGGAACTGAACCACCAGGGCCGGGGTGAGCAGGCTGAGGAGGGCGCCGCCGACCCATCGCGGCTGGGCCTGCACCAGCGCAGCCAGCCCCACGGCGAAGGCTGGGATGGCCGGGAGCAGGTAGCGCATGTCCTTGTTGTAGCTGAGCGTCAGGGCCAGGAGCGGCAGGCCGCCCCAGAGGGCGACCGCCAGGGGCTCGGGGGCACGAAGCCTGCGCAGCAGGTAGCGCCAGGCCCCCCCGAGCGCCGCAGCAGCCACCAGGGCGACTCCGAGCAGGACCAACAGGGGGGAAAACGCCTGCAACCCGAGCATCCCGGAGTAGCGCCAGATGGTCGAGGGCGCCAGGACCGGCCCCAGGCCGTAGTACTGCGCCGCGCTGCCAAAGGCCGCATACTCGGAGAACCAGAGGATCCCGCGGAGGTTGACGATGTACCAGGGACCGGCCACAACGAGGACCGGGAGGGTGAGCCGGAAAAGGTCGAGCGGCAGGAGTTGCCGGCTCGCCGGCCCTGCGAGGAGCCGGATGGCGACGACCAGCCCGAGCCCTCCGGCGACGAAGAGAGGGAAGGTGACCTTCAGGAGGAGCCCGGCCGCGAGGACCACGCCCAGGCACCAGGTCCACCCTGAGCGCGTCAGGTACGCAGAGGCGAAGAGCAGCGCGTAGCTGAGCGCCACGGCGGTAGCCAGAGGGAAATCGGTGAGAAACTGCCGGGACAGGCCGAAGACGAGCGGCGACATGGCCGTGAAGAAGGCCGCGAGGATTCCCGCGGCAGGCCCGAGGAGGTGGCGGGCCATGGCGTAGACCGATCCGAGCAGGACGGGCATGGCGACCAGGTTCACGAGGAGGGCGGTCCTGGGCGAGTGTCCGAGCAGCGCGTAGAAGGCTTGCGGCAGCAGGGCCACGAAGGAGGAGCGGGCCCCGGTATGAAGCAGCACATCGAGCAGGAGACCCAGCTCCCCCGCACGGAGATGGGCGGCGATCACCTCACTTCGCTGCAGGTAGTCGGCCTGGTCCCAGAGGGGGGGCGCGGCCTCCCGCTGGATCCAGAGGGCAGTCGTCGCTGTCCATCCCAGGAGCAGAACCACCAGCCAGATCGCAGGCCGCCCCATCCGCCTCTCCGACAAACAAGTGACGCCACCCCCACCCCCGCAGGGCGGGGCGTGCCCCTCAGTTAGCGCGGGGGTCTCGGAGAGAGATGTAAGCTGGCTTACATCAGGCGCTGAGGGGCCTGAGGCGGGCTGGGCCGCGGACCGTTGCCTGCTGGACCCCGAGCGTAGAGGGCGACCGGCGGCGGCTCTTCCGGTTGTATGCCCGCAAGTTCCCCAAATGCGGGGCACAGAGCGTGTGGCCCGGCTCGGCCTGCTCGTGGCAGTTGACGCAGAGCCCCTGTGCCAGCTTCGCCTGCCGCCGGGCCCGCGCCGCCGCCCGGTGCAGCAGGCACAGCCAGAGTCTCTGCTGGACCGGCCTGCGACATTTGGTGCACAACCCCTGGGCCCGATGCCGCCGCTGATAGGTTTTGACCGCGCGAAGGTGGGCAATCATACCGGAATCTTCCTCAGTTCAGGGTTTCGAGACCAGGCTCGGTATGCCGTTCGCCACAAGGGGGCACCACCAAAAACCCCCACCACGCCTCGACCTTCCCCCGGATGATGGCCGACCCAAGGACGACGAGGCTGGCCCAGGGTGGAGGCCCTGCCTTGCGACGCCCTACCCAGACCGTGCGCTCCACGGCAGCGAGCCTCACGCCGCCCGTCCAGGCAGGCGCCGGGCCAGATGCAGAGCTTCAGGGGCCGGTTGTGTCGCGCCGTCGGAGGCGGACGACGCCAAGAGGCAGACGGCCGAGGAGATCGCCGGGGCTGGCTGGGACCTGGCCGTGGCCTGGTGTCGAGGACCTGGGGACAGGAGCAGCAGGAGGTAGCCCCAGGTGGGGACGATGAAGACCAAGGTCCCCAGCACCATCTCCGGGTGCCGGTTGATGACGATAGCCGCCAGGCTCAGGGCCAGGCCGGCGAACACGGCGATGCGCCTAACACGGTGGCTCATGCGAGGCCCTCCTTTCAGGTCAGCGGTCCGGCCTGAACTGCCGGCACCGCCAGGGGAGAGCAGGTGCTGTGCCATGGAAGGGGCGGCCCCGCTGGGAGTCATCCAGGATCAGGGGGCGACACGGTTTTTCGAGAAGGGAGACAGGACCGGACAGTAAGGGCGCTTACTGAGCGAGCGCCCCGTGGTGTCAGGGCGGCAGCGGAGCCACGTCAGCCTGGCAGTGGAGTCACGGGGGCGCTTGCGCCGTCCGCGCATCCGTGCTAGCAATCGCCGGAGAATTGCCGTCCGGTCGCCTTCTGGACAGTGGACATGGAGGAGCGACGATGTGGCACAAGTGGCTGGTGGTCCCGTTCGTCGCCTGCCTGCTCGGACTCCTGGGGGGCGTCGCGCATGGGCAGGTCAGGTTGCGGGTGGCGGAGTTCGCCGCGATGTCGAGCGCGGCCATCCACCTGGCCCAGGATCGCGGCTACTTCCGGGAGCAGGGCCTGGCCCCCGAGTTCATCGACTTCAAGACCTCTGGCGACGCGCTGCCGGCCCTGGCTACGGGAGAGGTGGACCTGTACATCGGCGGCTGGAGCGCCGGGACCTTCAACGCCTTCGCCCGCGGCATCCAGATGAAGTTCGTCGCCTCCCGCACCTGCGAGATGCGGGGCAACCGGCGCAAGCCCCTGATGGCCCGGAAGGACCTCTTCGACAGCGGCGCCATCCGGAGCCTGGCCGACCTCCGGGGGAAACCCGTGGGCTCACTCCCGGGCAAGGGCAATACCCTGACCTACCAGCTCCACCTGATGCTGCGCTCAGCCGGGCTGGACTTGAAGGACGTCGAGGTGGTCGGGTTGCCGCTCCCCGACATGGTGGCGGCCATGAAGAACCGCCGGGTCGCCGCGACCTTCACCTTCGAGCCCATCGCCACCCGGATCGAGCAGCTCGGCCTGGGCGTCCGCCTGACCACCCTCGGCGACATCTCTCCGGGGTACATGGCGGCGGCGATCACATACGGGGATGCCTTCATCCGACAGAAGCCCGAGCTCGGCCGGCGCTTCCTCCTGGCCTACCTCCGGGGGGTCCGCGACTATGCCGACGCCATGCACAAGCGCAAGGGCCGCCGCGAGGTCATCGAGATTCTGGTGAGGCATCAGCCGATCAAGGACCTGGCCCTCTACGAGAAGATCGAGTGGGAGCCCGCCGACCCCAATGGCCGCGTGAACCGCCGGTCCCTGGAGGAGGAGATGCGCTGGTACGTCCAGCAGGGTCTGGCCCAGCGGGTGGTCCCGCTCGACGACATCGTGGACGACCGGTTCGTGGAGCACGCCCAGCGGGAGCTGGGCCCCTACGACGTGGAGGTCTGTGGTCGATGAGCGCGCCGCGACAAGTCGCTCGACCTGGAGCGCATCCATGACCTGCGGCTGCTCCACGAGGTGCAACGGGAGCTGGGGCTGCGCTAGGCAACACTCCTGGAGCAGCTGCGAAAACGGCTTCTCAGCGTAGAGCTGCAAGGGCGCGGCCTTCCGCTCCACCATCAGGCCGATCACCGCCTCGAGCCCTTTCCGGTTCACCCCCGCGTCGACGGGCAGGACGTTGAACTGGCGGAAGATGAGATCATAGGTGCGCAGCGCGTAGCGGACCTCCACCTTGTTCCGGCGGTTCATGAGCCGGGCGGCCGCCTCCCGGTTGCCGGAATCGTGGAGCCACCGGAGCCCCCGAAGGGTCGCCCGCAGGAACTTCACCGGCTGGTCGGGCTCCCGCCGGGCCCACGCCGTGTTCACGACGTGGACGTTGAACTGGTAGTCCGGCAGGTATTCGGGCGCCCGCCCCAGGATCACCAGCCCCTCCTCTTCCGCCTTGAACGACGTGGGCACGGTCACCACGGCTGCCGCCACCCCGCCGCTCTTGACCGCGGCGAACCGCTCCGCCGTGGTCCCGACCTCGAGGAGGTCATAGTCCCGCTGGTGCTTGAGCCCCGCGGCCTCGAGCATCTTCTGCAGGATCAGGGTGCTGCCGGCCCGCAGGTTGATCACCCCGATCGTCGTCCCCTTCAGGTCTCGCATGGACCGGAAGCGCGAGGAGGCGATCAGCTCGTACATCGGCTTCTGGGCGATCCCGGCGATGATCCGGACCGGCGCTCCCTTGAGCTGGGCCAGGATGGCGGCGTCCGGGGTCGGCGGGGCGATCTCCACGCTCCCGGCTGAGAGCGCCTGGGTCGCCTTCGCCGGGGAGTTGATCAAGATGGGCTCGAACACGATCCCCTCTTCCCGGAAATACCCCTGCTCCTCAGCCACCCACTGGGGCCACCAGTAGAAGTCGAAGCTCACCTGCGCAAAGCGGACCTTGGGCTGGGCCCAAGCAGTTTGGGCGACACTGGTGAGGCCGAACCCTAGGGCTATGGCCACGATGGCCCCCCGTCTCCACGCCTGGACTGCTCGTCTCCTCTCCATCATGTCCTCCATTCAGCTCCCCGGCTGCCCTACGCGGAGGCCCCCGGCATCTGCTGCCCCCTCACCGACTAGCCGTCAGATTCTCCCGCTCGTGCCCCGCTGTCAAGCAGGAGCCATACTCCTCGCAGTCATGCCAGGCTGGCAGCCAGTCGCCAAGCTGGCAGTCCCCACGACCCCAAAGCTTCGTACTCGCTCGGGCCGTAGATACTGAAATTACTTCTTATATCAACTAGTTAGATGCCTATTCCCGGAACCACCTGGTCGTCGGCATGAAGGTCGCAACTGTCTCTCGCCATGTCGGCGAACGGGGAAACCCAGGCGAACCATAAACCGGCTGGCGTCCACGAGAGAGGACAGCCAACCACGAACCAAAAGGAGGATGTCATGCGGAACCTGGTGAGGCTCATGCTGGTGGCCGGCCTGATGGCCACTGTCGCCATACCCTACACCTTCATCAGCGGGCGCGATGCGTTCGCCGCGCAGGATGTGATGGCGGCCGATGACTCCGGGCCGCTGCCGGCCTGGTGGGCGCAGACCGTGTACGGAGAGCACAGCACCCAGCCCGCGAGCACCGGCATCGCCACCGGCCCCGCCCGGACGGCCACAGATGTAACTTCTCCTCGGGGGCCTTTCGGCTTCTCCCTTGAGGATTCCCGGTACGTCAACCACTAACCCGAGGCGGGGTGGGGAGCCGGTCGGGCCCTCCCCACCCCCTTCGCGCCAGAGCGGCAACCTTACACCCCGGCCCCGCCCGACGGGCTTGACATTAGCCGGCATTCGGGTAGCATCCGCCATTCGGGTAGCATGAGGTGCCAGGATGAGACTTCCAACGGAGCTAGCCCGCCGCCAGCGCACGGCCGAGGCCGTGCCGACGAAGCTCTGGTACCTGAGACGGATCAACCTGTTCCAGGATCTCCCCGAGGCGGCCCTCGGCGAGATCGCCAGCCTCGCCCGCGAGGAGACGATCCCGCGGAACAAGGTCATCTACTTCCCCGAGACGCTGGCCATCCTCAAGCCGGGCGAGGTCTTCGGCGAGCTGGCGCTGGCGGACGAGGGGCCGCGCCAGAGCGCGGCCGAGGCGCTGGACGATGTGTACCTCTGCGCCATCAAGAAGGAGGACTTCGAGCGGATCCTCCGGCACCACCCCGACCTGGCCCTGAGGATCTCCAAGCTCATGGGGTTTCGGCTGCGGAGCATCGAGAGCCGGGTCGAGGAGCTGGTCTTCAGGAGCGTGCCGGCACGCCTCGCGCGCCTGCTGCTCCGCCTGGCCGAGGAGTTCGGCCAGCTCACCCCAGAAGGCACGGCTGTCGGGATCTCGTTGAGCCATCGCGAGCTGGCCGCCCTGATCGGCTCGACACGGGAGACCACCACCCTCGTGCTCAACGACTTCCGCCGGCGCGGGATCATCGTCGTGCAGGGGCGACGCATCGTGATCCGCGACCCCGAGGCCCTGACCAAGGCCTCTTGACACAAAGGACGGCCAGTGTAAGGGCGCTTACAGCCCATGCCCCCGGCGCGGGCCTAGGCTGAGTCCAAGCGAAGGAGGGGAGAGGGGCATGTCTGATCCGACAGGCGAACGTCCTGGTGCCATGGAGTCCAGCTCCTGCGGCGGGCAAGGCCCAACCTGACTCACCACAGCCATGGGCCTTCTCGTCGGGAGGGCGTTGCTCTGGACGGGCCGCGGGATTGCCCGCCTCGTCCGTCGGGTGTTCGTCGGGCTCTTGGTCGTGGGGATGCTGGCCGTTCCCTGGGCCGTCGCCGGGCCTGCCGGGGCGGCCCAACAGCCCGCCCAGCTCCACCAACTCCTGGGCGCCCTCGGCCTGGGTCCGCCGCTCAGCGAAGAGCCCGCAGCCTTTACCCTCCCGAAGCTCCGTGGCCAGCGGCAGGTCCGGCTCCAGGACTATCAGGGACAGGTGGTCCTGCTCTACTTCTGGGCGACCTGGTGACCGATCTGCCGGAGGGAGTTGCCCTTCATTGATCAGCTCTACCGGACGTACGCCCCGCGCGGCTTCGTCGTCCTGGCCGTGGCGATGGACCGGGAGGGAGCACGGGCCGTGGAGCCGGCCGTGCGGGAGCGGGGCTACAGCTTCCCGGTGCTCCTGGACCCGAAGATGGAGGTGGCGAACCGTTACGGCGTGCATGCGACGCCGACGGTTGTGCTGATCGACCGCCAGGGGAGGGCGGTGGGGCAGGCCGTGGGGGAGCGGAACTGGGGCGGCCCGCCGGGGCGCGCGCTGCTGGAGGCGTTGCTCATGGCCCCAGCACGCAAGGCGGCCGGCCAGAGCTAGACAGGATCGGGACAGCAGTTCCGCAAGGATTCGCGCCTCAGGAGGATCCATGGACAGCACGCCCCCCCGATCACGTCCCCCAGCAGCCATCGCCGTCTCCCTCGCCCTGCTCGCCAGCATCGCCCTCGCGATGGCCCCCGCCAGGGCCGTCGAGCTGACCATCGACCCGAAGACCGCCCTGGTCCCGGTCCAGGACATCATCCCGGGCGGGCCGCCGCCGGACGGCATTCCCCCCATTGACCGTCCGGTCTTCGTCTCGGTGAAGGAAGCGGGCAGATGGCTGCGCGAGACCGAGCCCGTGGTCGCCTTCGAGTGGCGGGGCGATGCGCGGGCCTACCCGCTCCAGATCCTCATCTGGCATGAGATCGTCAACGACACGGTGGGGGGCAAGCCCGTCTCGGTGACCTACTGCCCACTCTGCAACAGCGCCCTCGCCTTTGACCGGGTGCTGGAGGGGACGACGCACGATTTCGGCACCTCCGGGATGCTCTACCACAGCGACCTCGTCATGTACGACCGGCAGACCCGGTCGCTCTGGGCGCAGATGGAGGGACGGGCCATCGTAGGGAAGCTGGCTGGCAAGCGCCTCACGGTCCTCCCCACAGCCATCCTCGCCTGGCGGGACTGGCGCGAGGCGCACCCGCAAGGGAAGGTCCTCTCGCGCGAGACCGGCCACAACCGGCCCTATGGGCGCAATCCCTATGCGGGCTACGATGCTGCGGACAGCTACCCGTTCCTGTTCAAGGGGAAAGCCGACACCCGGCTCCGCCCGATGGAGCGGGTGGTAGCCATCTCGGTGGGCGAGCAAGCCAAAGCCTATCCGGTGGCGGCCCTGAGCGGCACGCGCGTGCTCCACGACATCGTCAACGGCCAGCCGCTCGTCATCTTCTACGCCCCGGGCACCGTCTCCGCGCTGGACCAGGCGGAGATCGCGCGCTCCCGGGAGGTGGGCGCCACCGGCGTCTTCGACCCCCATCTGGACGGCAAGCGGCTCGCCTTCCGTTTTGACGGGCAGGCCATCCGCGACCGCGAGACCGGGAGCACCTGGAACATCCTCGGCGTGGCCACGGCCGGGCCGCTCACGGGCCGTCGCCTGACCCGCCTGGCCCACGTGGACACCTTCTGGTTCGCCTGGGCCGCGTTCAAGCCCCACACGGCCCTGCACCGGTAGGCGGCCGGAGGGACATATCCCAGAGCGGGGGATCGCCTTTCCTTCTCACCTGCACGCCGATCATCAGAGCACAACCCGGACAATAGAACTCCAGAGCGATGACCCCTGCCACGAGCCCGTATCGATTCCACTCGCTGAAGGCGGTGATCGGCACCTCCCGCATCAACGCATGCCGCTTCGGATCGTCCCGAAGACCCCCATAGGGATGTCCGCAGCGGCTGCAGATGTACAGGATCTCGCCGCTGTACTCGACCCTTGTGAGGCAGTCGCCGATGGGGTCCAGGCGCTTCAGGGCCTCGGGGTCGGGACGAGCGGCCGAGACCGTCTCCGGATCAGCGGGCTTCCCTTCCTGAAGGCGGAGGGCGCGAAGGGCACGCCGGCGCTCCTCCGTTGCGAAGAGGTCGAGGGCCTTGCTCTCTCCCCCGATCACGACCCCGTAGAGGTCCCTGACGGTTGCGGCAGAGCAGAGTCCCAGAAGAAAGTCCCGGTACACCCGCCCGGGGTTCCGCTCCAGAGGGTCTCCATAGCCCCCACCTCCGGAGGCCACCGCCAGCAAC
>JACPFL010000085.1:0-11882 GCA_016183025.1 Deltaproteobacteria bacterium
GCTCGTCGAACAGCAGAATCTGCGGGTCGTTGGCCAGCGCCCGCGCCAGCGCCACCCGCTGCTTCATCCCCCCCGACAGCTCGTGCGGGTAGCGGTCCTCGAACCCCGTCAGGTTCACCAGCTCGATGTACCGCCGCGCCAGCCGCTCCCGCTCCCCTTTCGCCACCCCCCGCACCTCGGGCCCAAAGCCGATGTTCCCCAGCACCGTGCGCCACGGGAACAGCCCGTACTCCTGGAACACCATGCACGTCAGCTTTCGCCCGTCCGGCCGGCGCTCCGGAAACAGGATCTGCCCCGCCGTGGGCGGCTCCAGCCCCGCGATGATCTGCAGCAGCGTGGACTTCCCGCACCCGCTCGGCCCCAGCAGCACCAGGAGCTCCCCGGGCCGCACCTCCAGGTTGATCCCCTCCAGCGCGAGCAGGCGGGTGTCCGTGCGCTCCCGGTACCAGACCTTGGCGATGTCGCGGAGAATCAGGGCCATCGTGCAGGCGTGAGCATAGCAGAGCCCCCTGGCTGTCGCAAGGAATTGGCAGAACCGGGCGGGTGGGCGTCCGGCAGCCACGGGCCCGAGCCCGCGGCCGGCGTCCTGCGGCGGAAACGGCGTCAGTCCCCATCCACCGGGTAGAGGCGGTCCAGGGAGAGCTCGTAGACGAGCCGGCGCTCCCGCTTCATGGCGGCCCGGTACTCGTCGAGGTCTTCAGGGGGTGCGCCGGTGATCCGCTCATAGAGCCGGGCGTTCTCGTCACCGGTGGGATCCTCGACGAGCCGGACCCGCCCCTCGACGACGAGGTACGGGCGGAACTCCGGGGTCAGCACGCAGAGCGCGGCCCGGGGGTCCCGTTGGAGGTTCCGAGTCTTGGCCCGGGTCCAGGTGCTCGAAATCCGGATCTTCCCGTCCATCACGGCGTAGACGATGGGGGAGAGCTGGGGGAGGCCGTTCGCGCGGATGGTCGCGAGCACCCCCCGGTGGTGCTCTTCCAGGAACCGCAGGCCCTCGCTCCTCGTCACGGCGCCCTCCGTGCCCGGGGCGCCGTCCGGCGCTCGATCCGGATCTCCACGGCCTCCATGGTGACGTCGCGGTAGACGTACCGGACCCGCACCCGGTCGCGGACCTTGAGGGAGTCGAGCGGGGGGGTGCGCTTCCCCTGCCGCACCTTGACCGTCGGGCTGAGGGCGAAGGTCACCGCCCGGTTGTTGCGCACGACGGTGAGCGTGCGGCCGGCCGGGTCGATGGCCTGGATCGTCCCGCGGAAGGATCGGACCTTGGCCCGCCTGGGCTCCCCGGCCTCAAGCTGGTGCTTGGCCAGGAGCACGCCCAGGAGCGCGAGGAGGACCAGCCACCCTGGATGGCGAAGACGCCACCGCTGAGCCTGCATGACCCCTCCCCCTAGCACTCGCGGGCCAGCCTAACAAGGCCCAACTTCCCGGCGCCTCAAGCCGGAGCGCGAGCTTCGCGCCCGGACGCAGGCGTGATTCGCCGCGCGAACGCGCCGGAACTGGATCATCGACGGCGGGAAGGAGCGCCCGAGATGGATGGAGCGGGCGACGGGATTCGAACCCGCGACCCTCAGCTTGGGAAGCTGATGTCCTACCGCTGGACGACGCCCGCCCTCACCCCGGCATTATAGCCCCGGGGAACACGCTGTCAACGTCCGCGCCCCTGGCTGTCTTGGCACACCTGGCGCGCCCGTGTCGCCTCAGCGCCGGAAGGTCCAGGCGCGGCTGGCATACTTCCCCCGCAGGTCGCGGGCCAGAGACTCCTCTTGCGCGGTGAGCGCGCCCGGTTCGAGCCGCACCCCCAGGGCCTTCTCGAACCCCTCGCACATCGCGTTGATCAGCTCCCCCGGCCCGACCGGATACGAGAGTTGCTCCCGGAGGCAGGTGATCCGGTCGGTGAAGTAGCGGATCCCCTCTTCCCGGGGAGCCTGGCCCCGGAGGATCGCCCGATGCTTCTCCGCGTCGAAGCCGAGCAGGATGGCGCCGTGCTGGAGGAAGGCGCGCTCGAACGCCCGCTGAGCGCTCCCGACGAGCTTCCGCCCCGCGACCATCACCTCGTAGCCCGCATAGGTGAGGAAACAGGCCGACTGCCGGCCCGGCGCGAACTCCGAGCCCTTGATCCGCTGGGGAGCCAGCAGAGACGCCTGCAGCCCCAGGGCCTCCAGCCCCTTCACCAGGCAGCCGGTCACGATGGCGAAGTTCTCCCGGACCTCCCCCTCCGGGAAGCGTGCGCCGAAGGGCGCGACCACCGAGTAGGTGACCTCGTCGTCGTGGAGCACGGCCCGCCCGCCGGTGGGCCGCCGCACCACGTCCACGCCCAGGCGCTGACAGGCCCCCAGGTCCAGCCCCTGGTCCGTGCGCTGGAAGTAGCCCAGGGAGAGCCCCGGCGGCTGCCACCGGTAGAAACGCACCGTCGGTGGCACGACCCCGCCGGAACAGGCCACGAGCACGGCCTCATCCACAGCCATGTTCCGGTAGCCGTCGGCGAGCCCCGTGTCCAGCAGCCGCCAGACCTCCACCGCTCCTCCAACCCGCTGGCGCTCGGCCCGCCCCGAAGGAGCGCCCGCCGGCTGGCAGCCGCCGGGGCCGGCCAGCGATCCGGCCCCACCTCCTCAGACGCGCTCCACGTACTCGCCAGTCCGCGTGTCCACCCGAATCACGTCCCCCTCGTTCACGAACAGGGGGACCTGGACCACGGCGCCCGTCTCCAGGGTGGCAGGCTTCCCGCCCCCGCTGGCCGTGTCGCCGCGCACCCCGGGGTCGGTCTTGGCGACGGCCAGCTCCACGAAGTTGGGCAGCTCGATCCCCACCGGCTGCCCGTTGTGGTAGAGGGCCGTGACCACCATCTGCTCCTTCAGGTAGTCCTTCCGGTCCCCGAGCTGCTCCTCGGTCAGGAAGAGCTGGTCGTAGGAGTCCATATCCATGAAGTGACAGCGCTGCTCATCGTCCCGGTAGAGGAACTGCATGGTCTTCTCTTCGAGGTCGGGCACCTCCACGCGCTCCCCCGAGCGGAAGGTCCGCTCCAGGACCCGTCCGCTCACCAGGCTCTTCAGGCGCGTGCGCACGAAGGCCCCGCCCTTGCCTGGCTTCACGTGCTGGAAGTCCACCATCAGGTAGGGCTCCCCTTCCAGCTCGATCTTCACACCCTTCCGGAACTCCGCGGTCGAGATCATCACGGCGGCGACTCCCCTCGTTGAGACTGTCTGCCCTCGCCTACAGGTAATTGCCCCCCGTGCGCCGGGCGCGCAGGTGTCCCACGAGCCCGCGCAGGGCGAGCAGGTAGCTCTCCTTGCCGAATCCGGTCACCTGCCCGATGACGACGTCGGCCAGGAACGACTGCTGACGGAACGGCTCTCGTCCGTAGATGTTGGTGATGTGGACCTCCACGGCCGGCAGCCCCACGGCGATCAGGGCGTCCCGCAGGGCGATGCTCGTGTGGGTGTAGGCCCCGGCGTTGAGGAGCATGCCATCGTAGCCGCCCCGCGCCGATTGCACCCGGTCGATCAGCTCCCCCTCCGCGTTCGACTGGAAGCAGTCGACCTGGGCGCCGAGCGCCTCGGCCAGCTTGCGGATCTCCTCGTTGAGCTCCTCCAGGGTCGTCGCCCCGTAGAGCCCCGGCTCGCGCTGGCCGAGGAGGTTCAGGTTCGGGCCGTGGATGACGAGGATCCGTTCCATGGGTCTCCCTATGCCGCATGCCGGTCCAGGAGGCGCGAGACGACCTCCCGGGCGCGCAGCGGCTTCACCACCACCCGGCCGACGGCCTCGGGGAGGATGGCGTAGAGATATCCCTCCCCCATCTTCTTGTCCACCTCCAGGGCGGCCAGGAGCCCGGCTGGCCGCAGGCGGGGGAGCTCCACCGGCAGGCCGCACTGTCGGAGCAGGCGGGCCAGGCGCTCCCCCACGGCGGGAGGACAGAGCCCCAGGGCCGCCGAGAGACGCGCGGCCGCCACCATTCCCATGGCCACGGCCTCGCCGTGGAGGTAGCGCCGGTACCCCGTGAGCTGCTCCACCGCATGTCCCACGGTGTGGCCGAAGTTCAGGATCCGCCGGAGGCCCTCCTCGCGCTCGTCACGCGTCACCACCGCCGCCTTGATCGCGCAGGCACGCCGGATGACCGTGCCCAGCCACCGGGGATCGCCGGCCAGGATGGCCGGCGCCTGCCGCTCCACGAAGCGGAAGAGGCCCGCGTCGCGGATGACGCCGCATTTGATCACCTCGGCCAGGCCGGCCGCGAGCTCGCGCCGCGGCAACGTCCGCAGCACCCCCACGTCGGACAGGACCGCGCGGGGCTGGTAGAAGACGCCGATCAGGTTCTTCCCCCGCGGGTGGTTCACCGCCACCTTCCCGCCGACGCTGGCGTCCACCTGCGCGAGCAGGGTCGTGGGCACCTGCACGAAGGGGACCCCACGCAGGTAGGTGGCGGCGACGAACCCCGCCAGATCGCCGATCACGCCGCCTCCGAAGGCGACGATCGGCGAGCCCCGCTCCAGCCCCCGGGCCAGGAGCTGGTCGTAGAGGCGCGCCGCCGAGCCCAGGGTCTTGTGCCGCTCGCCGTCCGGGACGAGGAGCACGTGCAGCTCGCACCCGGCCTGCCGCAGCGAGCGCTCCAGGGCCGCGCCGTGCAGCCTCCGTACCACAGGCGTGGTGATCACGGCCACACGCCGGCGCCCCACCAGGTCCCCCAGCAGGTGCCCGGCCCGGACGAGCAACCCCTCCCCGATCCAGATCGGGTAGCTGCGCGCCCCCAGGTCAACGACCAGGCGCGTCATCGCCCAGCCGCCTCACGATCTCCGCCACCACCCCCTCCACGTCCTGCCCGTCGGTGTCCTCCGCCTCGGCGTACCGGGGCTCCCGCTCGGCCAGCAGGGCCCGAATCCGGGCCAGCGGATCCGGCACGTTCAGCAGCGGCCGCAGATGCCCCGTCCCGCCGATGCGCGCCAGGATGGTCTCCGGGGAGGCCCTCAGCCAGATAAGGAGCCCGCTCTGGCGCAGCGCGGCCACATTGGCAGGATCAGTCACCACTCCCCCGCCGGTGGCGACCACGCACCCCGTGAGGCGCGCGACCTCGGCCACCATGCGTCCCTCGATCGCCCGGAACCCTTGCTCATCCCGCTCCCGGAAGATCTCAGCGACGGTCCGCCCCGTGGCCGCCTCGATCCGGGCGTCGAGGTCCACGAACTCCCGGCCCAGATTCCGGGCGAGAAGGCTCCCCACGGCGGTCTTGCCCGAGCCCATGAAGCCGATGAGGACGAGGTTGCGCTCGGGAGGGAGCCCCCGCACCACGCGGCCTTCGACTACCGGGCCCTGACGGCCGCCTGATACGACTCGTAGTTGCGGCGAACCTCCTCGATGGAGTCGCCGCCGAACTTCTCCAGGAAGGCGTCGGCTAACTCGAAGGCCACGGCCGCCTCCCCCACGACCGCGGCCGCCGGCAGGGAACAGACATCGGAGCGCTCGACCTTGGCCGGCGAGGGGGCCTTGCTCACCAGGTCCACCGACATCAGCGGGGACATGAGCGTGGACAGGGGCTTCATGGCCGCCCGGACCACGATCGGCTCGCCGTTGGTGATCCCGCCCTCCAGCCCCCCGGCGCTGTTGGTCTTCCGGTAGAAGCCCCGACCCGGCTCGTAGAAAATCTCATCGTGGACCTCGGAGCCGAAGCGGCGCCCCACCTCGAAGCCCAAGCCGATCTCCACCCCCTTGATCGCCTGGATGCTCATCAGGGATCGGGCCAGGCGGCCGTCGAGCTTGCGGTCCCACTGCACGTGGCTCCCCAGCCCCGGCGGCACCGGGGCAGCCACCACCTCGAAGATGCCGCCGACCGTGTCGCCCTTCCGCTTGGCCTCGTCGATCCGCTCCCGCATCTGGCGCTCGGCCTCGGGGTCGGCGCACCGGAGATCCGAGGCCTCGGAGCGCCGATAGAGCTCGTCCAGCGGGAGCCCGTCGAAGCTGGCCCGCACCCCCCCCAGCTCAACGACGTACCCGCACACCTGGATCCCGAACGCCCGCAGGATGGTCTTGGCCACGGCCCCCACGGCCACGCGGGCCGCCGTCTCCCGCGCGCTGGCCCGCTCCAGGACGTTCCGGATGTCCTCGTGCCCGTACTTGATCGCCCCGGCCAGGTCCGCGTGCCCGGGCCGGGGGTTGGTCACCACCTTGGCGGTCGCCGCGTCCGCCGCGCTCAGGGACATCTGGACCTTCCAGTTCTCCCAGTCACGGTTCCGGATCGTGAGGGCGAGGGGCGACCCCAGGGCCCTGCCGAACCGGACCCCTGCCGAGATCTCCACCGTGTCCTTCTCGATCTTCATGCGGCCCCCACGCCCGTAGCCGAGCTGGCGCCGGCCGAGGTCACGGTTGATCTCCTCCGGGGTGAGCGACAGGCCGGCCGGCACCCCGTCGATGATGGCCGTGAGGCCCGGCCCGTGCGACTCGCCGGCCGTGAGGTATCTCAGCATCCGCCGTCCCCTTTCACATGGTGAAGCCCGTGCGCGCATTATCCCGCACGGGCGCGCGGGTGGTCAAGACCGGGGCCCTGGCGGCGGAGGCCGTTCAGGTGGTGGGGGTCTGGACGATCCGGGGAGTGATGAAGATGAGCAGCTCGGACTGGTCGGTCCGCTTCGTCGTCTTCTTGAAGAGCCAGCCCAGGATCGGGATGTTCATGAGCCCGGGGACCCCCGCGATCGTCTCGCGCTCCGATGTCTTCAGGATCCCGCCGATGACCAGGGTCTCCCCGTCCTTCACCAGCACCTCCGTCTTCGCCTCCTTCTTCCGGATGGTCGGGCCGGCCGGGGTCGGATCCCCGGGCTCGTCGTTCGTGGCCCGGACCTCCATGTTGATGCTGCCGTCCGGGGTGACCTGAGGCTTGACGGTGAGGTTCAGCGTGGCATCGAAGAAGGTCGTCTGGGTCCCGGCCTGGGACACGGTCTGGAACGGGATGGTCTGCCCCTGCTTGATCAGTGCCTCCTTGTTGTGCAGCGTCGTGATCTTGGGGCTGGAGATGACGCGGCCGAGCCCCCGGGACTCGAGGGCCGACAGGCGCGCGTCCAGCACGAGATTGGCGGTGATGAACCCGAAGCTGATCGCCCCGCCGGCCCCCCGCCCCACCGCCGCCGGCAGGTCCACGGCGAAGTTGGGGTCCGGCACCTCGCCCACGGCGCCCAGGTTCCCGCCCACAACGGTCCCGCCGGAGATGCGGTCCCCCGTCCCCCCCGCAGGTCCGGGGAATCGCTTCCGCCCGCCCCACTGGATCCCCAGCTCGCGCGCGAACTGGGTGTCGGCCTCCACGATCCGCGCCTCGATCTGGACCTGGGGGGTGGGTTTGTCGAGATTCTTCACGTGCTCGACCATCTTCTCGACGCTGGACTTCGCGTCCTGCAACACGAGCGTGTTGGTCCGGTCATCCACCGTGATGTTGGCATCCTTGCGGTCGCTCTTCAGCTTGGTGAGCTGCTCCGCGAACTCCTTGGCCTTGCCGTAGTTGACCTCCAGGATCCGCGTGACCAGATCCTCCTGCTCTTTCTCGAGGTCCTTCTGGGCCTTCCTCGCCTCGCGCTCGGCGTCGGCCCGGGCCTTCTCCTCCTGCTTCAGGCGGAGGAACGGGGCGATGCGGACGACGTTGCCCACACGGTCCATGCCCAGGTTGCTCGCGGTGAGCAGGATGTCCAGGGCCTGGNCGATCAGCCGAAGGGTGACCTTCCCCCGCACGTCCTCGCCCGCGATGATGTTCAGCTCGCTCACCTCGGCAATCAATCGCAGGACGTTGTGGATATCGGCGTCCTTGAGATCCAGGGACATCCGCTGGCCGGTGTAGACCTTGCCCCGAGGGCCCTGGACAGGCTCCGGCTCGGCCGTCGGCCGGCCGCCTTCCGCGGGCTGCGCGCCCGGGGAGGCCTGGGAAAGCGCCACGCCGGCCGCTTGGGGGGCCTGTGCCGGGCGCTCCCGACCCCGGCCGGAGCCGTTCGCCTCCGAGTCCCCGCGCTGGATGACGGCCGAGGCAGAGGCAGCCGCAGCCGAAGGGATCTCCGGCGCCTGGGCGATTCGGACCGGCGTAGGGGCAACTGCCCCAGCGCCCTTGGGCGGCTCCGTCCCCGCGACAGCCTGGCCGGCCCTGGCCTGCGGCGCACCACCCGGCGTCGGGATAGCCGGGTTCGGGGCCTGGGCAGGACCCAGCGCGGCGCCCGTGCGCGTGCCGGGTGGCGCGGCCGGGGCAACCGGGGCAGGGGCCGACGGGCGAGCAGGCGCTGGAAACGCGTCCAGCCCGAGCAGGATGCGGAGGATGGAGCCGTCGCGCTCAATCGCATAGGGCGGGAGCTGCTCGCGCGCACCATCGAACACCACCCGCAAGCGGTCCGGATGATGGCCCACGCGGATCGCCTGGATGCGCCCGTCGTCGACCCGCATCTGCTTCGGGCCCTGGGCTCTCACGCGCGGGAGGTCCAGCACCAGACGCGCCGGAGCCCGGAGCGTAAACACCGTGTATGGGCCGAGCTGCCCGTCCCCGAGGATGGTGACCAGGGTGTAGGGGCCGCGAGGCTCCACACGGACGGTGACATGGCTCGCGGCGACCACTCGGACTGCTTCCCCCCGGGGGGCAGAGCCCGGCTGGGGCGCTGCCGGAGGGGGAGCAGCCGGCGCCGGCGTCGCAGGCGGGGTGGCAGCCGCCACAGGCGGGGTGGACGGCTCGGCCGATCGGCCCTGGATCGGTTCGGCCGGAGCAGGGGACTCCGTACCTGCCCGGCCGCCCTTCTGGATTCGATCCTCGCCGGTGGCCTGGGGCGGCCCGGTCGGAGGCCCCGGGGGCGCGGCTCCAGAGGGCACGTCCGCCGCGGCGGGCGACCCGGAGACTTTGTCGATCAGGATATTGAGCTGGGGCCCCTCCGCGCGGACCTCGTAGGGCACCCTGTGCCGCAGGCCGATCTCGAACCGGCTGACCAGCCCCGCGCGCTCGCGGAGCTGGACCGGGGTGATGCTCTGGCTGGTCCCGTCCTCCACCGGGATCGGTTCACCCCGGACAGGGCCGAGATCCGCATTGAAGATATCGACCACCAACCGCAGGGGGGCCTCGAGGCGGTAGGCCGTGTACGTGAAGGGCTCGGCCGCCTTGATCACGATTCGCGCCCGATCGGGCTCCTCCGTGAGGTCCAGCCCGCGGATGCGGTTGACCGCCAGGCCGGGCCCGTCGGTCGTCGGTGTCGCGCCGGGAGTCTGTGCTGTTGCGCACCCGGCCGTCAGGGCCAAGAGCGCCACGAACAGGCTCCCCCGCCTCAGCACCCATCCCGGTCTCATCGCTTCGTCGCCTCCACCACGGGTAGCTTCAGGGAGACTGTGGCAGTCTTGGCCTCCCCGGTGATTGGATCCCTCGTCCGTTCCTCGACCGTCACAGACTCCGACGTGACCCGCAGCACCCGCCCGCTGTTCCGGCCGACCACGCTGCCACGCTTGATGGTATGGCCCTGGCCCGTGGGATCCTCGATCAACGCCCGGGTCTCATCCTTCCCCCAGAGGATCCCGACGAGCCGGAGCTGCGAGAGATCGTACCGCTGGAGCGGCGGGACCGGCCCCACGGCCTTCGTCTCGACCCGGGCGACAAAGGGTCGGAACGGGTCGGGCTTGCCCCGCGGGTCATAGGGCGGAGCGGCCGGCGCGGAGCCCGGGGCGACCACCCCGGTCCCCCCCGCCGGGGCCGGCTGGCTCGGCGGCGGCCCACCGGCGGCGGAGACCGCCCCCGACGCCGCAGGAGGCCGCGTCCCAGGCGCCCCGTCCGGCGCGGGCCGCCCCCCGGTCGCTGCACTCGGGCTCTTCGCAGGCAACGCCGCCACGGCCTTCGCTCCGGACCCGGTCGGCTCGGCGGCCTTCGTCCCAGAGGCCGTGACCGCGGGCGCCGGCGGGGACGTCGTGGCCGACACCGGCGTCGTCAGCTTCGCAGGCGCTCCGGCCGCGGCTCTCTTCTCTTCTGGTCGCGCGCCCGGGGCCGGCCCTGCCGGACCGCTCCTCGGCCCCCCTGACTTGGCCACCGTGGGCTTCGCCGGAGCCCCGGACTTCACCTCGGGAAGGTCAGGGCCCTTTGCCAGACGCTGCGCCCCGGCGGCCGCCCCCGGTGGGATCGGCTGCCGGATGACTCCCGGCTGAGGCGGCGGCGAGGAGCTTCCGCCACACCCGGTCAGCGCCAGCAGGGGCCAGAGCACCCCTGCTGCCAGGACCAGAACACCTCTACTTTTTGGGTGCCGCCGCATCCTTGGTCGCCTGGGCCGCCTTGACCGGCTCCACAAAGCGGTAGGTGGTGGCGACAAACTGCCCGCGGAGCCGCATCTGGCCTCCCGCGTCCTGGGCGTTCCCCAGGTTGAGGTTGTGGATGTTCACAATCCGGGGGAGACGCCCGACCTGGTCGAAGAAGTGGGCGAGCTGGTGGTAGGTGCCGGTCACCTCAATCTCGACCGGGATCCTGGCGTAGAAGCCCTGGGGCACCTCGGAACCGGGCTTGAACAGGAGGAACTCCAGCCCGGACTCGCGCCCCAGGCGCGAGACCGCGCTGAGGAGGCTCGGGATTTCTTTCTGGTCCGGCAGGAGCTGCAGGGCCTGGGCGAGCTGCTGGCGGAGCTGTTGGTTCTCCTCCCGGAACTTCGGCAGGTCCCTGGCGACCGCCTGGTGCTCCTGGATCTGGCGCTGGAGCTGGGTCAGCTTTTGCTTGAGCGCGGTGATCTGCGCCAGCTGAGGCTCGTACAGGAGCATGTAGAAGGCCGCCATCAGGAGCCCGACCCCGACCAGGATCACCAGGGCCTTCTTCGAGCCGGGCAAGCGATTGAATGCTTCGAGGTCCAGCGCCATGGGCTACCGCTTCCGGGCCGGGCGGGCGGGTGGCGGCGGGGGCGGAGGCGTGCCCAGGTCCACCGTGCCGTTGATGGTGAAGCGCTTGAGCTTGAGCCCCCGTTCCTCCACCTGCTGCGAGATGAGCAGCTCCACGTTCTTGAAGCTGGGGGAGCGGGCCAGATTATTCATGAACGTCGCGACCTGGTCGTTGTCCAGGGCCACGCCCTCCAGGACGAGCCTCAGGTCCTTCTCCTGGAACGCCGTCAGCCACAGCCGCGGGGTGACGCTCGTGGAGAGGTTGTCCAGGACCCTGAGCGGCCCCGCCTTCCCCTTCTCCAGGACCTCGATGACCTTCAGCTTGTCCTCCAGCACCTTCCGGTCGGCCTTGAACTGGTTCACCTGGGCGACCAGGGCCTGCAGCCGCTTCAGCTCCGCCTCGGACCGGACGATCTGGGCCTGCACCGCGCTGACCTCGGCCTGGGTGGAGAGGTACAGGTAGCCCATGACCCCGACCAGGAACACGGCGCCCGCCCCCACGGCCACCAGGCGCTGCTTCTGGGTCTCGCGCTGGCGGGCGGCCTTGACCGGCAGGAGGTTGATCCGGATCATCGCTCACCGAATCGCCGCAGGGCCAGCCCCACTCCCACTGCGGCCAGCGGAGCCATTTCCCCCACGTAGTCGAGGTCGAACTGCTTCTCGTCCACGCTGATCCGGCTGAAGGGGTTCAAGGTCTCCACCGGGCAGCCGGTCTTCTCCTCGATCGCCGCCTGGAAGGAGGGCAGGCGCACGCAGCCCCCCGAGAGGTAGATCCGCTGGACCCTCTCATCGCTGGAGGTGATCGAGAAGAAGTCCAGGCACCGCTGGGCCTCGGTGGCCAGCACGGAGGCGGCCATGCGGATCACCGGCTCTGCCTGGGCCGGGTCCACCCCGGCCCCCTTGCCGCACTTGACCGCTTCGGCCTCCTGGAAGGGCAGGCTCAGCTCCTTCTGCAGCTCCGCGGTGACTCGGTTGCCGCCGGCGGCCAGGTCGCGGGTGAAGACGGACTCCCGGCCCTTCAGCACGTTGATGTTGGTGAAGCT
>JACPFL010000085.1:11891-34109 GCA_016183025.1 Deltaproteobacteria bacterium
CGTCCACCGAGTAGTTGGCCTCGTACATGTTCTCGATGGCGAACACCGCCACGTCCATGACCGCAGGCTTGAGCCCGCCCCGCGAGAGCACGGCCACGTACTCGTCCACCATCTCCTTCTTGGCCGCCACCAGGACCACGTCCATCTGGTCCGGCGTGTGGCTCGGTCCCAGGATCTGGAAATCCAGGCTCACGTCATGGATATCAAAGGGGATGTACTGCTCCGCCTCCCACTGGATGGACTCCTCCAGCTCTTTCTGGCTCATGGCGGGCAGGGTGATCTTCTTGATGATCACTGAATGGCCGGAGACCGAGGTGGCGACGAGGCGCCCCTTGAGCTTCTGGCTCGCCACCAGCTCCTTGATCGCGTCGGTCACGACCTGGGCGTCCTGGACCATCCCGTCCACGATGGCCTCGGGGGGAAGTGGGACGAGCGCCAGGTTTTCGAGACGGACCCCTCTCCGGGACTCGCTCAGCTCCACGAGCTTGAGCGAGCTCGACCCTATGTCCAGGCCAACGACATTTTTGGACCCGGAGAAGAGCATCAGGCCCCTATTCTGTTTTGGAAGAAATTAAACACAATTCTATAACTTCCTCGCCAAATGTCAAGGAGTTTTCCGGCTCTGCTCCAAGAGGTTCCGCCGGTTTCCTCTGCCACAATCGAAGGTAACATGGGAAACTTCAAGCGCGCAGTGAGGCCCGTCACCCTGTGGAATTCTGTGCGGTCGACGGCGGGGGCCCGGGACCCCCCTTTGCCCGCGGCGAAAAAGGCGATAGGATAGCAGCCCGTGAGGCTCACCCTTCACCGCTACGTCCTGGCAGAGATCCTCCCCCCTTTCCTGATCGGGCTCGTGGCCCTGACCTTCATCCTGGTCATGCCCCGGGTCTTGCTCCTGACAGACCTCGTCGTGACCCGGGGGGTCAGCCTGGTCCCCATCCTCCGGCTCCTGGGATACGTGATCCTGCCGTTCCTGGTCCTCACCATCCCCATGACCTGCCTGCTGGCCATCTGTACCGGGCTCTCGCGCCTGGCAGCGGACCGGGAGATCATCGCCTTCAAGGCCAGCGGGGTCAGCCTCTACCGCCTGCTGCCGCCCTTGGCGCTGTTTACCGGAGCCCTGCTCCTCCTGACGATCTACCTCTCCGTCGTGGTCCAGCCCTGGGCGCATGCGAGCATGCGCCAGCTGGTGTTCGACCTGGCGCAGGGCCAGACCCAGGCCGCCGTCCGTGAGCGGGTCTTCATCCGTGATTTCGAAGGGTTCGTGCTCTACGTCCAGCGGGTCCGACAGCCGGAGCAGGAGCTCGAAGGGATTCTGATCGCGGATACGCGGCGAGCCGATATGCCCTACACGATCGTGGCCCGCCGGGGGCTCGTGGTCTCGGATCCGGCCTCCCAGACACTGACCCTCCGGCTGTTCGAGGGGAGCCTTCATCGGATCGGGGAGGACCTCGCCAGTTACAGCCACGCGGAGTTCACGACCTACGACCTGCAGCTCAGGCTGACCCCGGCCCTCATGACCGTGAGGGCCGAGGACCGGCGGGACCAGGAGCTGACGCGCGCCGAGCTCGAGGTCCGGATGCGCAGCCCCATCCCGCACCGTGCCATCAGGGCCCGGTTCGAGTTCGAGCGGCGCTACGCCCTCCCCTTCGCCTGCCTGGCGTTCGCGACCCTGGCCGTCCCCCTCGGGGCGGCCCTCGGGCGCCCCGGCCGCTCGGCACCCACCCTGCTCAGCCTCGGGGTCGTCTTCCTCTACTACGTGCTCTACGCGGTGGGGGAGAAATTCGTGGAGCGTGGAGTGCTCGACCCCGCCCCAGCCCTCTGGGCTCCCAACCTCCTCTTGACCGCCCTGGGGGTGGTGCTGCTCGTCCGGGCGGCTCGGGAGGCGCCGGTCCTGCCCGGTGGCCTCTCGTGGCTGCGTCCAGCCCGGGACGGGCGGGCCGCCGTGGCGCGGGAGGGATGAGCGTTGGGGACGCTCACCCGCTACCTCCTCCGGGAGATGCTCCGGGTCTGGGCACTGGCCCTGGCCGCCTTCACCCTGCTCTACCTGGTGGTGGACATCCTGGACCGCATGCACCTGTTCATCCGCCACCAGGCCACGACGGAGGCCACGGTCCGCTACTTCGCGCTCAAACTGCCGCTCATGGTGTCACAGGTCCTGCCCGTCGCCGTGCTGCTGGCCACGCTCCTCTCCCTGCTCTCGCTCTCGCTGCATAACGAGGTGACGGCCATGCGGGCGAGCGGCATCAGCATGGTCCGGATCACCGCGCCCTTCCTGGGCGCCGCCCTGGCCCTCGCGGGAGCAGGCTTCCTGTTGAACGAGTACGTGGTCCCCCAGACCCAGGCACGGGTCCAGGAGATCATGCGCGTGGAGGTGGAACGCAAGCCCCCGGTGACCACCCTGACCCAGAACCGGATCTGGTATCGCGGGCGGGAGGGGATTTACTATTTCCAGGCCTTCGACCCCCGGCTGGAGCAGCTCTCGGGGGTCTCCCTGTATCTTCTGACCCCCGAGTTCCGGCTCCGGGCCCGCATCGACGCCCGACGGGCTCGATGGACCGGGGGGGGCTGGCTCTTCCAGCAGGGGGTGACGCGGGAGCTGGGACCCGGGGGGCTGGTGCGCGCCGAGCCGTTCACGGAGCGGCGGGTGGCCCTGCCCGAGACCCCGGAGAGCTTCCGGGGGGTCCGGCGGGAGGCGACGGAGATGGGGTTCCGCGAACTCCGCCAGTACGTGGCCCGGGCGCGCGACGAGGGGTATGACCCGACCCCGTATGCCGTGGAGATGCACGCCCGCCTCTCCCTGCCCTTCGCCAGCGTGCTGATGGCGCTGCTGGCGATCCCCTTTACCTTGCGTAATCCTCGGGCGGGCGGCGTGGCCATGGCCATCGGCCTGAGCCTGGCCCTGACCTTCCTCTACTGGCTCGTCCTCTCTCTGGGGCTCTCGCTGGGGAAGGCCGGCATGCTGCCGCCGGTCCTCGCGGCCTGGCTGGGGAACCTGCTCTTCGCCGCCGCAGGGGGGATCATACTCCGCCAGCCCGAGTGACCCGAGGGGAGTGGCAGGACCGAACGGGGGGAGTGGGCGGGGCTAGGTCCCGAGTTCCCAGGAGGTCAGGTAGCGCTGCTGCTCGGCGCTGAGGGTGTCGATCTCCACGCCCATGGCCTGGAGCTTCATCCGGGCGATCTCGCGGTCGATGGCCTCGGGCACCGGATGCACCGCCCGCGCCAGCGCGCGGCCCTGGCGGACGAGAAACTCCACGGAGAGCGCCTGGTTGGCAAAGCTCATGTCCATGACGCTCGACGGGTGTCCCTCGGCCGCCGCCAGGTTCACCAGCCGCCCCTCAGCCAGGATGTTGATGCGCCGGCCCCCGGGCAGGACGAACTCCTCCACATGCTCCCGGATCTGGCGGCGGGCCGTGGCCTGGGCCTCTAGCCACTCCAGATCCAGCTCCACGTTGAAGTGGCCGGAGTTCGCCACGATGGCCCCGTCCTTCATGAGCTGAAAGGCCTCCCCGGTAATGACGTTCACATCGCCCGTGACCGTGCAGAAGAGATCCCCGAGGGGCGCGGCCCGCCTCAGCGGCAGGACCTCGTAGCCGTCCATCACCGCCTCCAGGGCCCGCAGCGGCTCCACCTCCGTGACGATGACCCGGGCGCCCATCCCCCGGGCGCGCTGGGCCAGCCCTCGCCCGCACCAGCCGTATCCGCAGACGACGAAGACCGCGCCGGCCATCAGGCGGTTGGTGGCCCGGATGATCCCGTCCACGGTGCTCTGTCCTGTGCCGTAGCGGTTGTCGAACAGGTGCTTGGTCTGGGCGTCGTTCACCGCGATGATGGGGTAGCGCAGGACGCCCTTCTCCGCCATGCTCCGGAGCCGGATCACGCCTGTGGTCGTCTCCTCCGTGCCGCCCCAGACGCTGTCGAGGAGTTCGGTGCGCTTCGTGTGCAGCGTGGTGACGAGGTCCGCGCCGTCGTCCATCGTGACGCCGGGCTTTGTATCCAGCGCCGCGTGGATGTGCCGGTAGTAGGTGTCGTGGTCCTCCCCCTTGATGGCGTGCACCGGGATCTCGACGTGACGGACCAGGGCGGCGGCCACATCGTCCTGGGTGCTCAGGGGGTTGGAGGCGCACAGGGCCACTTCGGCCCCGCCGGCCTTCAGCGTGCCGGCCAGGACGGCGGTCTCCGTGGTCACGTGGAGGCACGCCGCGATCCGGGCCCCGGCGAGCGGGCGCTCGCGGCTGAACCGCTCGCGGATCAGGCGGAGCACCGGCATGCTCTGGCCGGCCCACTCGATGCGCAGGAGCCCGCGGTCCGCGAGTCCGAGGTCCTTGACGTGGTACTCCATCCTCTCGCTCTCCAGCCCAGGGGCTATCGCGAACCGCGGCAGGCGGGAAACGCCAGCCGCCAGGGCCGGTCCGGGCCCCGTGCCCGGCCAGCGCACACGAACAAGCAGGCGGAGGCCGCTCCGAACGGTCGGGAGGCTTGGCAGCGCCGCGCGCCGACCTGTGGAGGGGCCGGGGTGGCCTGCATCGAGCCGGAGGAAGGGATCGCCCGCTGCGGAGGCTAGAGCCCCGCGGCCCGGCGGAGCTCCTCAGCCTTGTCCGTCCGCTCCCAGGTGAACTCGGGCTCCTCGCGGCCGAAGTGCCCGTAGGCGGCCGTCTTCCGGTAGATGGGGCGCAGCAGGTCCAGCGCCTCGATGATCGGGCGCGGCTTGAGCGCAAACAGCTCGCGCACGAGCTTCTGGACCATGCTCCCCGGGAGCTTGCCCGTGCCGAAGGTGTCGATCATGACCGACACCGGCTCAGCCACGCCGATGGCGTAAGCGATCTGGACCTCGCACTCATCGGCGAGCCCGGCGGCGATCAGGTTCTTGGCGATGTAGCGCGCCATGTAGGAGGCGGAGCGGTCCACCTTGGAGGGGTCCTTGCCCGAGAAGCAGCCCCCGCCGTGGCTCCCCACGCCGCCGTACGTGTCCACGATGATCTTCCGGCCCGTGAGCCCGCAGTCCCCGTGCGGCCCGCCCACCACGAACCGCCCCGTCGGGTTGATGTAGTACTTGGTGTTGCCGTCCCGCAGCTCGGGCGGGATGACCGCGTCGATCACCTCCCGGCGGATCCCCTCCCGCACCGTCTCGATCGTCACGTCGGCCGCGTGCTGGGCCGAGAGCACGACCGCCTCCGCCCGGACCGGCTCGCGATCGAGGTACTGGATGGTGACCTGGGACTTGCCGTCCGGGCGCAGCCAGGGGAGGAGCCCCGCGCGGCGCACCTCGGTCAGGCGGCGCGTCAGCCGGTGGGCCAGCGAGATAGGGAGCGGCATCAGCTCCGGGGTCTCCCGGCAGGCGTAGCCGAACATGAGCCCCTGGTCCCCGGCCCCCTGCTCCTTGCCCGCGGTTTCGTTCACGCCCAGGGCGATATCCGCCGACTGCCGGTCCAGGCAGACCATCACCGCACAGGTCTGGGCGTCAAAGCCCATGCTCGAGTCGGTGTAGCCGATCTCGCCGACGACCTGGCGCGCCAGCTCGGCGAATGAGACCTGGGCGGTCGTGCTGATCTCACCCGCGATGAGCACCAGGCCCGTGGTCACCAGGGTCTCGCAGGCGACGCGGGAGTTCACGTCCTGGCTGATGATCGCATCCAGCACCGCATCCGAGATCTGATCCGCGATCTTGTCCGGATGCCCCTCGGTCACCGATTCCGAGGTGAACAGAAAATCCCCGCGCTCCGTCATCGGTCGCTCTCCCGCGCTCGCGCTCAACTTGGCTCGCACCCTGCGTCTCCTCCTCTGGTGACGATGATCGAAAAGTCATCCAATGATTGCAGCCCCCGCCGGTGCTGTCAACGCTTTTTCCACCCTATCAGGTGCTGCAGGCCGGGCGTGAGCAGGCGGCTGACTCGCTCCCGCACAGCCGCCTCGATCTCCGCGGCCGTGGGCAACCCCAGGATCTCCTCGGCCAGGGTCCGGGCCTCCCGATAGGTCATCGACCGGATGATGCCCTTCACGACCGGGACCGAAACCGCGTTCATGCTCAGCTCGTCGAACCCCAGGCCGAGCAGGACGGGGAGGTACAGCGGGTCCCCGGCCATCTCCCCGCACATGGCCACCTCGATCCCGGCCCGGCGCCCCGCCTCCACCACCTGTCGGATGATCCGCAGGATGGCCGGGTGCAGCGGCTCGTAGAGGTAGTGGACGTGCTCGTTCACGCGATCGATGGCCAGGGCGTACTGGATGAGGTCGTTCGTCCCGATGCTGAAGAAGTCCACCTCCCGGGCCAGGATGTCGGCGATGACCGCGGCCGAGGGGATCTCGATCATGATCCCCACCCGGGTATGTTTGTCGAAGGGGTGGCCCTCCCGGAGCAGCTCGCCCTTGACTTCCTCCAGGATCGCCCTGGCCTGCCGCAACTCCGAGACCCCGGAGATCATCGGGAACATGATCCGGAGGTTGCCGTGGACGCTGGCCCGCAGCAGGCCCCGGAGCTGGGCCTTGAAGATCCCCACCTCCCGCAGGCAGAACCGGATGGCGCGCAGCCCGAGGGCCGGGTTGATCTCCTTGGCCACGCCCACCGGGGAGAGGAACTTGTCGCCCCCGATGTCCATGGTCCGGATGGTGGCCGGGTGGGGGGCCACCCCCTCCACGATCTGCCGGTACACCTCGAAGTGCTCCTCCTCCGTGGGGAGGGTGCGGCGGTTCATGTAGAGGTATTCGGTCCGATACAGGCCGATCCCCTCCGCGCCGTGCTCGATCACCGAGCTGATCTCGGCGGGCAGCTCCACGTTGGCCGCGAGGCGGACGCGGAAGCCGTCCTTGGTCTCGGCGGGGAGCGGGATGTACTTCAGGAGCTCCCGGGTGAGGATCTCGTAGCGCTCCTTCTTCTCCAGGTACTCGGCCACCGTCGGCTTCCGCGGGCGGATGAGGAGCTTCCCCTCCGTGCCGTCCACGATGAGGAGGTCCCCGCTCCGGACCTCCCGGGTCACCCGTTCCAGCCCCACCACGGCCGGGATCTCCAGGGCGCGGGCCATGATGGCCGTGTGCGAGGTCTGGCTCCCGATGTCGGTGACAAACCCGAGCACGTTCCCCCGGTGCATCAGGGCGGTATCGGAGGGGGCGAGGTCGTGGGCGACGATGATCACCTGGTCGCGGATCTCGGCGATGCTCGCCTGGGCATGCCCCACCAGGTTGCGGAGGACCCGCTCACCGATGTAGCGGACGTCGGCCTTCCGTTCCCGGAGGTAGCTGTCCCGGGCCGTGGCCAGGGCCCGCTCGAAGCGCTGGAGCACCGTGGCCAGGGCCCACTCCGCGTTCATCCCCTCCTGCCGGATGAGGCGGATGGTCTCGTCCCCCAGAAACGCGTCCTCCAGGAGCATCAGGTTCGTGTCAAGGATGTGCACCAGCTCCTTCGCGCCCCCCCGCGCCGTCTGGCGCCGGACCCGCTGGAGCTGGGCCTTGGAGCGGTCCACCGCCCGCCTGAACCGGGCCACCTCCCGGGAGATGTCCCCGCGGGCCATCTGCCGCTGCGGGACCGCGACCCGGCTGCGGTCGATCAGGTACGCCCGGCCGATGGCGATCCCGGGCGACGCCCCGATCCCCTCGATGACCGTCTCCCTGCCCCCCACGCCCTACTCCTCGCCGAACTTCCCGTCGATGATGGCGCTCAGGCGCTCGAGGGCCGCCCCGGCGTCCGGCCCCTTGGCCCGGACGGTGAGGGACGACCCCTGGGGGGCCGCGAGCATGAGGAGCCCCATGATGCTCTTGCCGTTCACCTCCATGCCGTCCTTCTCGACCTGGATCTCCGCCTCGAAGGCGCTGGCGGCCTGCACGAGCATCGCCGCCGCCCGCGCGTGGAGCCCCAGCTTGTTCGTGATGACGAAGGTACGCACCTCCACCTCGCCGGCGCTCACCGCCGGGGCACCTTCTTCTGCAGCACCTCGGAGGCCAGCGAGATGTTCCGCTGTCCGTACCCCTTCAGGAACTCGGCCAGTTCCCTCAGGGTCTTCCCCTGACGGTGGGTCGCCAGCGCGATGAGCATCGGCAGGTTGACGCCCGTCAGCACCTCCACCTTGTCCTCGCTCAGGAACGAGAGGCTGATGTTGGAGGGGGTCCCACCGAACATGTCGGTCAGGATCAGCACCCCCTCGCCCCGGTCGACGTCCTTCATGGCCGACAGGATCCGCTCCCGGATCTGCTCCACCCCTTCATCGGGCATGATGCAGACCGCCGTGAGCTGTCGGAGCTTGCCGACGATCAGCTCGGTGGTCTTCACGTACTCCTCGCCAAGCCCGTAGTGTGTGACGATCACGATCCCGACCATCGCCCCCTCAGGCCCGCGCCTCGTCGCGGTGGACCAGGCGCACGTGGTGTCCGGCCTCCTCCAGGTGACGCTGGACGATCCGCCCCACGGCCACGGAGCGGTGCTGGCCGCCGGTGCAGCCGAAGGTGACCGTCAGGGAGGCCTTCCCTTCCTGCTCGTACAGCGGCACCAGGAAGTCGAGCAGGTCCAGGAACCTGGTCAGGAACCCCTGGGTCTGCTCGGCCTTCAGCAGGTAGTCCATGACGGCCGGGTCGCTCCCCGTGGCGTCGCGCAGCTCCTCGACGAAGTACGGGTTGGGGAGGAACCGCACGTCCATCACGAGGTCGGCCTCGGGGGGGAGCCCGGAGCGGAAGGCGAAGGAGATCAGCGTGATGGTCAGCCGCGGGGCCGAGCCCTGCCCGTAGTGCTCGAAGATCAGCCGCTTGAGCTGGTGCACGTTGTACTGGGAGGTGTCGATGACCCGGTCGGCCAGCTCCCGGAGCCCGGCCAGGCGCTGCCGCTCCAGGTGGATGCCCGTCAGGGCGGGCCCGTCCCCGGCCAGGGGGTGCTGCCGCCGGGTCTCCGAGAAGCGGCGGATCAGCATCTCATCCGCGCACTCCAGGAAGAGCACCTCGAGGCGGTAGCCCTCGCCCTTGAGGCGCGCGAACACCTGCGGGGTCTCTTCGAGGAAGGCCCCCTCGCGCACGTCCATGACCAGGGCCACCCGGGACAGGCGACGGGCCGAGTCCCGGCACAGCTCCATGAACTGGGGGAGCAGGGTCACCGGGAGGTTGTCCACACAGAAGTACCCCAGGTCCTCCAGGGCCTTCATCACGGTGCTCTTCCCCGACCCCGAGAGCCCGGAGATCACCACGGTCCGCAGGTGCCCGGCGCGGGTCTCCACGCTCACGGCCCCTCCTTGCGCCCCCGGAGCTCCCGCTCCAGGAGCTTCTCGAACTCGCGGGCCGTATTGACGCCCCGGGACCTCAGGATGAAGTTCCGGGCCGCGACCTCCACGATGGAGGCCGTGTTCCGGCCGTAGCGGACGGGGATGCGCAGCAGCGGCAGCTCCATATCGAGGACCGCGAAGCGCTCCTCCTTCAGGCCGAGCCGGTCGTACTCGTGGTCCTCCTCCCACTCCACCAGCTCGATGACCAGGTTGATCTCCTTCATCTCCTCGATCGCCGTGATCCCGAAGAGCTCCTTGATGTTGATGATCCCCAGGCCCCGGATCTCCATGTAGTGCCGGATGATGCCCTTCCCGCTCCCGATCAGCGTGGAGGGCGGGAACTTGCGAATCTCCACGACATCGTCGGCGATGAGGCGGTGGCCGCGGAAGACGAGGTCCAGGGCGCACTCGCTCTTGCCGATCCCGCTCTTGCCGCGCAACAGGATGCCCACGCCCAGGACGTTGAGGAGCACCCCGTGCAGCAGGGTCGACGGGGCCAGCGCGGCCTCGAGGTATCGCGTGACGCGGCTGATGAACTGGGAGCTCGGCAGGCGGCTCCGCAGGAGCGGGAGCCCCGCCGCCTCGGCCGCCGCGAGCAGCTCTCCGGGGATCTCGCGCCCCCCGGTCACGACCACGCACGTGGGGCTCACGTCGCTCAGCCGCTGGACCGCCTGACCCCGGGCCTCCCCGGAGAGGGATTCGAGGTAGGAGACCTCCGCCCCGCCCAGGACCTGGATCCGGCCGGGGTGCACCCGGATGGGAAAGCCGGTCAGGAAGAGGCTGGGCTTCTGGATGCGGGAGACCGTGATCGCGCGGCCCAGCCCGGCGCGACCGGTGAGCAGCTCCAGCTCGAGCAGCTCACCGACGTGGGCGAGCAGGTCCTCGACGGAGACCTGGTCCATAGGGGTGCCCTGCGATGCCCTTCAGAACTTCCCGTCCTCTTCGAGGATCGTCCGGTAGAGCGCCTCACGGTCCGCGGCCTCCATCAGGCGCTGGCGGAGCTCGGCGCTCTTCAGGAGGCGCGAGATCCGCGCGAGGGCCCGGAGGTGGGCGCCGGCGGAGTCCTCGGGGGCGACAAGGAGGAAGAACAGGTGCACGGGCCGGCCATCCATGGAGTCGTACTCCACGCCCTCAGGGCTCCGGGCGAAGCAGCCCAGGAGCCGCGGAAGCCCCGGGAGCTTGCCGTGGGGGATCGCCACCCCCTCGCCCACCCCGGTCGAGCCCATCCGCTCCCGGGCCAGCAGGTGCTCCATCAGGACGCCGGCGTCCACCTCGGGCTCCTGCCGGGCGACCTGCTCGGCCAGCTCTCGCAGCACCGCCTCCTTGGACCGGGCCTCGAGCGCGGGGAGGACCAATCCCTCGGCCAGGAACTCGTGGATCTTCATCCTAGTAGAACTTCTTCCGCTTGGAGGAGGGCAGGATGCCGAGCATCTCCCGGTACTTGGTGACCGTGCGCCGGGCGATGTCGATGTCCTGGGCGCGCAGCAGCTCCACGATCTCCTGGTCGCTGAGCGGCTTTCGGGCGTTCTCCTGGGTGATGATCTGGCGGATCTTCTCCTTGACGCTCTCGGCCGCGATCCCCTCGCCGCCGTCATGCAGGCGGCGGATCCCGCTCCCGAAGAAGAACTTCAGCTCGAACACCCCCTGGGGGGTGTGGACGTACTTGTTGGTCGTCACCCGGCTGATGGTGGACTCGTGCATGCCGATGTCGTTGGCCACGTCCCGGAGCACCAGCGGCTTCAGGTACGCGATCCCCTTGTCCAGGAACTCCCGCTGGAACTTCACGATGCTCTGCGTGACCCGGTAGATGGTCCGCTGCCGCTGGTGGATGCTCCGGATGAGCCAGAGGGCGGAGCGGAACTTCTCCTGGATGTACTCCCGGGCCTGCCTGGGGAGGTCCCCCTTGCCCCGCAGCATGTCCCGGTACACGGCGTTGATCCGCAGCTTCGGGAGGCCATCCTCGTTCACCTGGACGACGTAGTCGTCGTCCACCTTGTTGACGAAGATGTCCGGGGTGATGTACTGCGTCGTCTCCGTCGAGAAGGGGCGGCCGGGCTTGGGCTCGAGCTGGCCGATCAGGCGGGCGGCCTCCGCCACCAGGGGCAGGCCCAGGCCGAGCTCCTTGGCGATGGCCTGGTAGTCGCGGCGCTCCAGACGCGCCAGGTGGTGGCTCACGATCTCCTCGGACGCCTTCAGGACCTCATCGGCCACCCGCTCCTCGCGGGCCACGAAACGGATCTGCAGGAGCAGGCACTCCTCCAGCGTCCGGGCCCCCACGCCAGGGGGATCGAACTCCTGGACCCGGGCGAGCACCCGGACGACCGTGCCCTCATCCACCCCGGCCTGCTGGGCCGCCTCGCTGAGCGGGATCGGGACGTTGTGCCCCTCGTCGTGCTTCCCGCCGGCCTCGCAGGCGGCGTCCCGCTCCTGCTCGCCAGAAGGCCGGCCGCACTTCCCGCAGACGACTCGCCGGAGGTACCCGTCCTCATCCAGGTTCCCGATGATGTGGGCCGAGACCAGGCGGCTCTCCTCGTCCAGGTCCGAGACCCCGAGCTGCCACATCAGGTGATCGTAGAGCGAGGGCTTCCGGGTGACGATGTTCTCGTAGGAGGGGCGATCCTCGTCGCCGGCGACCTCGTACTCGCCGTCCCGCCTCCGCGAGGAGTCGAGCGCCTCCTCGATGTAGCGGTCCCAGTCGATCTCGGGCTCCTGGCGCTCCTCGGGCGGCGCCTCCTGCTCTGCCTCTTCCCCGGGCTCGGCCGGCTCGGCGGACTCCTCCAGGCCCTCCTCGAGCAGCGGGTTCTCCTGCATCTCCTGCTGGACCACCTGGGCCAGCTCCAGCCGGGTGAGCTGCAGGAGCTTGATGGCCTGCTGCAGCTGGGGGGTCATCACCAGCTGCTGGCTGAGCCTGAGGTCCTGCTTGATCTCCAGCGCCATGTCGCCCCGCTACAGCCGGAAGTGCTCTCCCAGGTAGATCTTCCGGGCCCGCTCGCTCCGCGCGATCTGCTGGGGGTCACCCTCCTCCAGGACCTGGCCCTGGTTCACGATGTAGGCCCGGTCACACGCCACGAGGGTCTCCCGCACGTTGTGGTCGGAGATCAGCACCCCGATCCCCCGCGAGCGGAGCCGCTTGATGATCCCCTGCAGGTCGCCGATGGCGATCGGGTCGATCCCGGTGAACGGCTCATCCAGCAGGATGAACCGGGGGGAGATCACCAGCGCCCGGGTGATCTCGAGCCGCCGGCGCTCTCCGCCCGAAAGCGTGTACGCCCGGGCCCGCGCCCGAGGGGTCAGGTCGAGCTCCGCCAGCAGTTCTCCCAGCCGCTCCTCCTGCTCGTCCCGCGAGAGCTCCAGGGTCTCCAGGATCGCCCGGAGGTTCTGCTCCACCGTGAGCTTCCGGAAGACCGAGGGCTCCTGGGGGAGGTAGGTGATCCCCCGCCGGGCCCGAAGGTGCATGGGCTTATCGGTGATGTCCTCCCCGTTGAGCGCCACCCGTCCGGCGTCGGGCCGGGCCAGGCCGATGATCATGTAAAAGGTGGTGGTCTTCCCCGCCCCGTTGGGACCCAGGAGCCCGACCACCTCCCCCGACCGCACCTCGAGGCTGACCCCATCCACCACCCGCCGGCCTCCGTACTGCTTCGTCAAGGCGGTGGCCGTCAGGGTCTGGCCCCCCTCGCTCACCGAGCGCTCTCCTTTTTCTCCTCCCGCGGGTGGAGCACGGCCTCGACCCGCTTGGCCCGGCTGCCCTCCACCACGCTCGTCTCCTCGTTCAGGTAGACGGTGATCCGATCCCCGGACACCACGTCCCGTTCCTGCCAGATCCGGGCGTTCCCCGTGAGGACGATCTTGCGCTCGTCGTTGTAGAAGACGGCCCGGTCGGCCACGGCGACCTTGTTCTCCTGCACGATCTTCACGTTCCCTCGCGCGTTGAGCTCCCGCAGGTCCCGCTGCCGTCCCTCGTAGGTCGCGGTCAGCACATCTGCCGTGAGCACGGGGTCCGCCTGCGTGGCGATCACATTGCCGGTGAACGTGATGATCCGCCGCCGGTCGTCCGCCTCCAGGCGGTCGGCGATCACCGTGATGGGCTGGGATCGCTCGCCGCCCCGCTTGGCCGGCGCCTTGCCCTGAGGCCATCCGGGGCCGCTCACCAGCAGCAGCGCCAGGCTGAGGCCCAACATCACGCGGCGGGGGGTCATCATCGCCGCGCCAGATCCCCGAAGTCCTTCAGGACCGTCTCCACCCGGCCCTGGACCTCCAGGTGTTCCGCCCCGAGGTCCACCACGAACCCCTCCCCGCGCACGGAGAGCCGCGGGCCCTCCAGCTCCACGTGGTCATCGGCCACGAGCTGCCGCGCCGCCGCCAGATAGGTGAGCATTTCGGTCCGGAAGACATAGCCGTCGCTGGACCGCGCCACCACGCCTCCAGTCCGGATCGAGCCAGGCATAGCCTCCGGTCACCCGGTACTGCTGGCCGTTCTGGCCGTAGAAGGTCAGACGGACCTCGTCGAGACGGGCCGCGCCCACGTCCTGGAAGTACTGGACCTGGCGGGCCGCCAGCTCCCACTCCTTCCGGTCCTGACGCGTCGAGGAGTAGCGGACGTCTTCGAGCTTGAGCTGGACTTGAGGCTGGGGCGGAGACGCAGGCGCGCGGGGCTCACTCCCCCGCTTCAGCGCCAGGGCGGCGACACCGGCCACGATCAAAGCCAGGGCGAGGGCAAACAGCCACGGCAGTCTTCGCATCACCGCATCGACTCATCATCGACCTTTCAAAATCTTACCACCCCCCCGGCGGGGTGTCAAAGGGGCTCGTGTGGACTGGCATCGGTGGGAACATACCCTCCGGGGCGGGGAAGCCGGCGTGGCATCAGCATCCCCGGGCGCGGAGGATCATCTCGCAGACCTCCCGGACCGCGCCCCGACCGCCGCGCCGCCGGGTGACGTAGTGGGCCACGGCCTTGACCTCCTCCACCGCATCCGCCACGGCCAGCGCCAGACCGACCCGCTGGAGCAGGGGGAGGTCAGGCAGGTCATCGCCGACGTAGGCGACCTGCTCGTCCGGGATGCGCCGCTCATCGAGCAGCCGGCCGTACGCCTCCAGCTTGTCCGCGACCCCCTGGAGCGCCACGGCGACCCCCAGTTCCTTGGCCCGTCGGGCCACCGCCTCCGATTCCCGGCTGGAGAGCCAGACCACGTCCACCCCCGCACCCAGGAGGCGCTTCACGCCGTGGCCGTCCTTCACGTCGAAGGCCTTCAGCTCCGCGCCCTGGTCCGTGTACATGACCCGGCCGTCGGTCAAGACGCCGTCCACGTCGAGGATCAGCAGGCGGACCCGGCGGGCACGCTCCTCAAGCCCGCTCCGGGCCATGCGGGGATCTGCCGGGAGCGGCACTAGGCGATCCCCGCCCGGAGCACGTCGTGGATGTGGATGATCCCCACCAGCTCTTCCCGGCGGCTGTCGGCGAAGACGAAGAGGGAGGTAATCGCGTGCTCCTCCATGCGCCGCAGGGCCTCAACGGCCAGGGCCTGCCGGTCGATCCACTTGGGGTGGCCGGTCATGACCTCTCCTGCGCGGACCGCGAGCAGGTCCTCCACCTGCTCGAGCCCCCGGCGGAGGTCCCCGTCGGTGACCACCCCCACCAGGCGGCCGGCCTCGTCCAGGACGCCCGTGACTCCCAGGCGCTTGGAGGTCATCTCGACCACGGCCTGGCGCATCGGGGTATCCACTCGCACCAGCGGGATGGCGGACCCGCGGTGCATGAGGTCCTCCACCCGCAGCAGCAGCCGTCGCCCCAGGGTCCCGGAGGGGTGCAGCCGCGCAAACTCGTTCTCCGTGAACCCCCGCCGGTCCAGCAGCGCGAGGGCCAGGGCATCGCCCATCGCCAGCGCGGCCGTGGTGCTCGAGGTGGGGGTCAGGCCGAGGGGGCAGGCCTCCTCCTTGACGCTCACGTCCAGGAGCACATCCGCGGCGCGGGCGAGCGTCGAGGAGGGGGCGCCGGTCAGGGCGATGATCGCCAGCCCCAGGCGCTTGATGGCGGGGAGCAGGCGGATCACCTCCTCGGTCTCGCCGCTGTAGGACAGGGCGATCAGCACGTCGCCGGGCTCGAGGATCCCCAGGTCTCCATGCACCCCTTCGGCGGGGTGCAGGAAGTAGGCTGGCGTGCCCGTCGACGCGAAGGTGGCGGCCAGCTTGCGCCCGATGAGCCCGGACTTCCCCATCCCGGTGAGGACGATCTTCCCCCGTCCGCGATACAGGATCTCGACGGCCTCCCGGAAGCGCTCGTCCACGCGCTCGATCAGGGCGAGGACGGCCTCCCCCTCGATGCGGAGGACCTTACGGGCCAGCTCCAGGCTCACCAGCGCTCCGACCCGCCCCGCCGCCCTTTGACCAGGGCGTCCAGGGCCTTCAGTTCCTCGAGCAGGGCGGGCAGCCAGCTCAGGGGGAGGGAGTTGGGGGCATCCGAGAGCGCCTCGTCCGGGCGCTCGTGCACCTCGAAGAACAGGGCGTCCACCCCCACGGCCACGGCGGCCCGGGCCAGGGCGGGCACGAACTCCCGTTCCCCCCCTGATGCGGTGCCCCGGGCCCCAAGACCACGGGGTAGCCAAGGCGGCGCAGGATGACCAGCGCCCGCATGTCCACGACGAGGTTGTGGTAGCCATAGCTGGCCCCGCGCTCCGTCACCAGCAGCTGGTGATTGCCCTGGGCGGCCGCCTTCTCCACCACGTGGGCCATGTCCTCAGGGGCCAGGAACTGTCCCTTCTTCAGGTTGACCGGCCGGCCGCTGCGCGCCGCCGCCACCACCAGGTCGGTCTGCCGACAGAGGAAGGCCGGGATCTGGAGCACGTCCAGCACCTCGCTGGCCGGCCCGATCTCCTCCACGGCGTGCACGTCGGAGAGGACCGGCAGGCCCATCTCCTCCTTCACGCGCTGCAGCACCCGCAGCCCCTCCTTGAGGCCGGGGCCGCGAAACGACCGGAGCGAGGAGCGGTTGGCCTTGTCGTAGGAGGACTTGTAGATGAGAGGGATCCCGAGTCGCGCCGTGACCTCGCGCAGGCGCCCCGCCGTGTGCAGCGCCGCCCCCTCCCCCTCGATCACGCACTGCCCGGCGATGAGGACCAGAGGGCGTCCGCCGCCGATCCGCAGGGCCCCGACCGCGACCTCGCGGGCCGCCCCCACGCCCGGCGCTCCGGCGCCCTCGAACCTGCTCACCGGCCCACCCCCTCCTGTGGCCTTCCGCGCCGGCCGGCCCACTCCCTCAGGCGCTCTTCAGCGCCGCCCGGATGAAGGCCGCGAACAGCGGGTGGGGCGCCATGGGGCGGGACTTGAACTCCGGGTGGAACTGGCAGCCGAGGAGCCAGGGGTGATCGCGGTGCTCCATGATCTCGACCAGACGCCCGTCAGGGGAGCGGCCGGAGACGCGCAGCCCCTTGGCCGCGAGCGCCTCCAGGAAGGCGTTGTTCACCTCGTAGCGGTGACGGTGGCGCTCGGAGATCTCCCGCGCCCCGTACGCCTGGTACGCCAGGGAGTCCTCGTCGAGCACACAGGGGTAGGCGCCCAGGCGCATCGTCGCCCCCTTGTGGGTGACCGTCTTCTGCTCGGGCATGAGGTCGATCACCGGATAGGGGGTCCGGGCGTTGAACTCGCTGGAGTTGGCCCCCTCCAGCCCACAGACATGCCGGGCGAACTCCACGACCGCGAGCTGCATCCCGAGGCAGATGCCGAAGAACGGGATATGGTGCTCCCGCGCGTAGCGGATGGCCTGGATCTTCCCCTCGATCCCGCGCTCCACGAAGCCGCCGGGGACCAGGATCCCGTCCACGTCCACGAAGGCCTCCCCGATCCCGTGCTGCTCGATGGACTCGGAGTCCACGTAACGCTGCTGCACCCGACAGTCGTTGGCCATCCCGCCGTGGGCGAGGGCCTCCGTGAGGCTCTTGTACGAGTCCCTCAGGTTGACGTACTTGCCCACCACGGCGATGGTGCAGCTCGCCCGGGGCTCCCGGATCCGCCGGACCAGGGCCTCCCAGGCGCCGAGGTCCGGGGAGCGCGTCCACATGTGCAGCATCTCGATGACCTTCTCGTCCAGCCCCTCGTGGTGGAACGCGACCGGGACCTCGTAGATGGTCTCCACGTCTTTGGCCGTGATGACCGCATCCTGCTCGACGTTGCAGTACAGGGCGATCTTCGCCTTGACCTCCTTGGGGAGCAGGCGGTCGGTCCGGCAGAGCAGGATGTCGGGCTGGATGCCGATCTTCCGGAGCTCCTGGACGCTGTGCTGGGTGGGCTTGGTCTTCAGCTCCGCGGCGCTGGCGATGTAGGGGACGAGGGTCAGGTGGATGTACAGGACGTGATCGCGGCCCACGTCGGCCTTGAGCTGGCGGATGGCCTCGAGGAACGGGAGGCTCTCGATGTCGCCCACGGTGCCCCCCACCTCGACGATCACGACGTCCACCTCCCGGCCCACGGCCAGGATGTTGCGCTTGATCTCGTCGGTGATGTGCGGGATGACCTGGACGGTCCCGCCCAGGTACTCCCCCCGCCGCTCCTTCTCGATGACCGAGTGGTAGATTTTTCCGGTCGTGAAGTTGTTCAGGCGGCCGGTCCGGATGCTGGTGAACCGCTCGTAGTGCCCCAGGTCCAGGTCGGTCTCCGCCCCGTCATCGGTGACGTAGACCTCGCCGTGCTGGAACGGGTTCATCGTGCCGGGGTCCACGTTGATGTAGGGGTCGAGCTTCTGGATGGTGATTCGCAGCCCGCGGGCCTCGAGCAGCGCCCCGATGGAGGCGCTGGCCAGCCCCTTGCCCAGGGAGGAGGCCACCCCCCCGGTCACGAAGATGAACTTCGTCTTCACCGCCCCTCCCCTCCCCGCGGGCCGCCCTCGGCCGGCGCTCCCTGGGCCGCCTGCGCGGGTCGCTGCCCGGCCTCCGCTGCCAGGATCGCCCGCACGCGCGCCAGATCCTCCGGCGTGTCGACCCCGAGGGCCTGGCAGGCTGTGGGCACGACCTTGATCCGGAACCCGTGCTCCAGGGCCCGAAGCTGCTCCAGCCCCTCGGCCTCCTCCAGGGGCGTGGGCGGGAATGCCGCGAGCTTCAGCAGGACCTCCCGCCGGTACACGTAGAGGCCGATGTGACGGGACGCGCAGGGGGCCCCGGCCCCGCCGCGCACGAACGGCAGGGGCGCCCGGGAGAAGTACAGGGCGTAGTCGTGCTGGTCCACCACCACCTTGACCACGTTGGGGTCCCGGTACTCCGTCTCGTCCATGAGCGGGGCCCGCAGCGTCGACATGACCACCTCCTCGTCGTCGAGGAGCGGCCTCAGGGCCTGCGTGATGGCCACGGGATCGAGGAGCGGCTCGTCGCCCTGGACGTTGATGATGAGCGGGGCAGTCAAGCGCTGGGCGACCTCGGCGGTGCGCTCCGTGCCGGAGCGGTGGTGGGTCCCCGTCAACATGGCCCGGCCGCCGAACCGGGCCACGGCCGCGGCGATGCGTTCGTCGTCCGTGGCCACCAGCACCTCGTCCACGCCGGCAGCGGCGGCCGCCCGCTCGTAGACGCGCTGGATCATCGGCTTGCCCTGGAGATCGAGGAGAGGCTTCCCCGGCAGCCGCGTTGACGCGAACCGGGCCGGGATGACAGCGACGACGCTGCTCATGCCCCTGCGGGCGCGAGGGAGGCAGTCACGACGCTCCTCATCATAACAGACCCCGGGGAGGTGTTCAAGGAAACACGGGCGCGCCCTCCAGGCCCAGCGTCTCCTCGGACCCGCACATGAGGTTCATGTCCTGCACGCCCTGCCCGGCGCCCCCCTTGACCAGGTTGTCGATGGCCGACAGCGCGATGACCCGCCGGGTGCGCGGATCCACGCGCACGCTCACGTCGCAGTAGTTGGAGGCGAGCACGTTCCGGGTGCTGGGGAGCGCCGCTGAGACCCGCACGAAGGGCGCGCCCCGATAGTACTCCCGGTAGAGATCGAGCAGGGCCGCCTGTTCCGCCGGCCCGTGGAGGGGCGCGTAGGCCGTGGTCAGGATCCCGCGGGTCATGGGGGTGAGGTGCGGCACGAAGCTCACGGCCAGCGGGATGCCGGCCAGGGCCGACAGCTCTTGCTCCATCTCGGGCAGGTGCCGGTGGCGCGGGACCCCGTAGGGCGTCACCCCTTCGTTCGCCTCCGGAAAAGGGTAGGGCAGGTCGGGCTTGCGCCCGGCGCCCGAGATCCCGGTCTTGGCGTCCACGATGATCCCCTGCTCGTCGATCAGCCGGTGGGCGAGCAGGGGGGCCAGGGCCAGGATGGCCCCCGTGGGGTAGCACCCGGGCACGGCCACCAGGCCCGCCGTCATGATCGCGTCGCGGTGCAGTTCGGGGAGGCCGTAGACCGCCTCCGCGAGCAGTTCCTTGCTCGTGTGGGGGACGCCGTACCACTCCTCGTAGGCCCGCCAGTCGTGGAGCCGGTAGTCGGCGCTGAGGTCGACCACCCGCTTGCCCGCCTTCCGCAGGTCGGGCACGACCTCCATGGACTCCTTGTGGGGCAGCGCCAGGAAGACCAGCTCAACCTCGGCCAGGGCCGCCGGGTCCAGCTTCCGGAAGACCAGGCCGGGGAAGAGCCCGGCGAGCGCCGGGAAGGCCTCGCCCACGGCCTTCTCGGCGTAGCGCTCGGAGGTGATGGCGATGAGCGTGACCCCGGGATGCCGGTGCAGCAGGCGCAACGTCTCCACGCCGATGTACCCGCTCGCGCCGACCACCGCCGTCCTGACCGTCCCCGCCACGTCGCTCCCCTCCAAAATCAGAAGGGGAAGGCCCACCCTGGAACCTTCCCCTTCCGCGAACCCCCTGCAGCCCCGGGTGGCCGCATCACCGCTTCGAGTACTGGAAGCGGGCGCGGGCCCCCCGCTGCCCGTACTTCTTGCGCTCCTTCTCGCGGGCATCCCGGGTCAAGAACCCGGCCCGCTTCAGCACTTTCCGGAATTCCGTGTTGACCTTCAGCAGGGCGCGGCTGATCCCGTGGCGCACCGCCCCCGCCTGCCCGGAGATCCCACCGCCCCGCACGTTGACGGTGATGTTGTACTGCCCGTCGGTCCCGGTCAGGGTCAGCGGCTGACGGATGATCATCTTGGCCGTCTCACGGCCGAAGTACTCGTCCAGGGGGCGGTCGTTCACGAGGATCCGCCCGTCCCCGGCCCGCATCCAGATGCGCGCCACCGCGGTCTTCCGCTTGCCGACGGCGTGAATGGGCTGCTGGAGCTGCATTCTCTCGTCCGACTCCTTAAAGCGCCAAGGGCTCCGGCTTCTGCGCCTGGTGGGGGTGCGCCGGCCCCGCGTAGACCTTGAGCTTCTGAATAAGCCGATCGCTCAGGCGGTTCTTCGGGAGCATCCCCCGGACCGCCCGGCGCACGATCTGCTCGGGGCGCCGCCGCCGGAGCTTCTCGGCCGTCTCCTCTTTCAGCCCCCCCGGATACCCGCTATGGCGGTAGTAGACCTTGGCCTGCCACTTGTTCCCGGTCAGGCGGACCTTTTCGGCGTTGACCACCACGACGAAGTCGCCGGTGTCCGTCTGGGGGGTGAAGACCGGTTTCCCCTTCCCCCGGAGCAGGTCGGCCAGCCGGGTGGCCAGGCGGCCCAGCACCTTATCACTGGCATCCACCACGTACCAGCGGCGCTCGGCCAGCCCCTTTTTCGCCATGTACGTGCGCATGATCAGATCACCCGAGGAGGTCGCTGGAAGAACAATACTTAAAGCTAAAATACGAGGGAAGGGGTGTCAAGCACAAATTCGCCCGCCGTGGCGCAAGATAGCGGCCCTGGGCGCGGCCATGCGGGCGAAAAGCGTTGACGGAGGTCCGGCGAGGGCTATACTTAAATTTCAGACCAGACATGGGAGGATGAGTGGCATGGCGATCAGGGTAGCGATCAACGGGTTCGGCCGGATCGGCCGGAACGTTCTGCGGGCCTCCCTCGAGACCAAGGCGCTGGAGTTCGTCGCCATCAACGACATCACCGACGAGAAAACCCTCGCCCACCTGCTCAAGCACGACTCGGTGCACGGCACCCTTGACGCGCAGGTGGAGCCTCGCCCGGGCGCCATCGTGGTCAACGGGCGAGAGATCAAGGTCTCGGCCATCCGCGACCCCGGGCAGCTCCCCTGGAAGGCCCTGGACGTGGACATCGCCCTGGAGTGCACCGGGCTCTTCACGGACCGGGAGAAGGCGGCCAAGCACCTGGAGGCCGGGGCCAAGAAGGTCATCATCTCGGCGCCGGCCAAGAACCCGGACGCGACCCTGGTCATGGGGGTCAATGAGACCACGTACGACCCCAAGACCCACCACATCGTCTCCAACGCCTCCTGCACGACGAACTGCCTGGCCCCGGTGGCCAAGGTGGTCCACGACACCTTCACCATCCAGCGGGGCCTCATGACCACGGTGCACGCCTACACCAATGACCAGGCCATCCTCGACCTCCCGCACAAGGACATCCGTCGGGCCCGGGCCGCCGCGATGTCCATGATCCCGACCACCACCGGGGCCGCCGTGGCGGTCACCCTGGCCCTGCCGGCGCTGAAGGGGAAGCTCCACGGCATGGCCATCCGCGTCCCCACCCCCAACGTCTCCGTGGTGGACCTGGTGGCCGAGGTGGGCCGGGACACCTCCGTGGAGGAGGTCAACGACGCCCTCCGGAAGGCCGCGGCCGGCCCCATGAAGGGGATCCTGGAGTTCTGCGAGGAGGAGCTGGTCTCCATCGACTTCAACGGCAACCCCCACTCGTCCATCGTGGACGGCCCCTCCACCATGGTCATGGAGAAGCGCATGGTAAAGGTGCTGGCCTGGTATGACAACGAGTGGGGCTTCTCCTGCCGGATGCGGGACCTCGCGCTGCACCTCGGTAAGTCCCTCCGCTAGTCCCGGGATGCCATTCCGCCGGCTCGAGGACCTGGCGCTTCGGGGGAAGCGCGTCTTTGTCCGGGTGGACTTCAATGTGCCGCTGGACAGGACCGGGCA
>JACPFL010000076.1 GCA_016183025.1 Deltaproteobacteria bacterium
GCCCGGCGCGCCGGGCGGCCTCCTTGAAGGCCAGGGAGCCCGCGATCTTGAAGGCGATCTCCGAGGAGTCCACGTCGTGGTAGGAGCCGTCCACCAGGGTGACCTTGACGTCCACGACCGGGAACCCCGCCAGCACGCCGCTCTCGGTCGCCTCCCGGACTCCCTTGTCCACGGCCGGGATGAACTCCCGGGGGACCACCCCGCCGACGATCCGGTTGACGAACTCGAACCCCTTGCCGGGCGGGTTGGGCTCCACCTCCAGCCAGACGTGGCCGTACTGGCCGCGCCCGCCGGTCTGCCGCACGAACCGCCCCTCCGCCCGGACCGGCACGGTGAGGCTCTCCCGATACGCCACCTGGGGCCGCCCCACGTTCGCCTCGACCTTGAACTCCCGGAGGAGGCGGTCCACGATGACCTCCAGGTGCAGCTCCCCCATCCCCGAGATGATCGTCTGTCCGGTCTCCTCGTCGGTCTTGACCTGGAAGGAGGGATCCTCCATGGCGATCTTCTGGAGCGAGGTGCCGAGCTTGTCCTGGTCGGCCTTGGTCCGGGGCTCGATGGCAATGGCGATCACCGGCGTGGGGAACTCGATGGACTCCAGGATGATCGGGTGTCCCTCGTCGCACAGGGTGTCCCCGGTCACGGTCGCCCGCAGCCCGACCGCCGCGGCGATGTCCCCCGCGTAGACCTCCTTGATCTCCTCCCGCTTGTTGGCATGCATCTTCAGCAGCCGCCCCACCCGCTCCTTGCGGTCCTTCGTCGCGTTGTAGACGTAGGAGCCGGCGTTGAGCACCCCGGAGTAGACCCGGAGGTAGGTGAGCTGGCCGACGTAGGGGTCGGTCATGAGCTTGAAGGCGAGGGCCGCGAAGGGCTCGTCGTCGGAGGCCTTGCGCAGCGTCTGCTGCTCCGTCTGGGGGTTGGTGCCGCGCACGGGTGGGATGTCCACGGGGGAGGGCAGGTAGTCCACGACCGCGTCGAGCAGGGGCTGCACCCCTTTGTTCCTGAACGCGGCCCCGCACAGGACCGGGACCAGGCGCAGCTCAAGGGTCCCGCGGCGGACGGCCTGCCGCAGCTCCTCCTCGCCGATCTCCTCCCCGCCGAGGTACTTCTCCAGGATCCCCTCGTCGAACTCGGCCAGGGCCTCGATCAGGCGCTCGCGCCACAGCTCCGCCTCGGCCCGCGCCTCCTCCGGGATCTCCACCTCGTGGAACTTGGCGCCCAGCGTGGACTCGTCGTAGACCAGCGCCTTCATGCGGATGAGGTCCACGACCCCGGTGAATTCCTCCTCCCGTCCCAGTGGCACCTGGACCGGCACGGGGAGGGCCCGCAGGCGCTCCCGGATCATCTCCACCACCCGGAAGAAGTCCGCCCCCACCCGGTCCATCTTGTTGACAAACGCGATGCGGGGGACCCGGTACTTCTCCGCCTGGCGCCAGACGGTCTCGGTCTGGGGCTCCACGCCCCCCACCCCGCAGAAGACGCCGATGACGCCGTCGAGCACCCGCAGGGAGCGCTCCACCTCGATGGTGAAGTCCACGTGCCCGGGCGTGTCGATGAGGTTGATCCGGTGGTTCCGCCAGAAGCAGGTCGTGGCCGCGGAGGTGATGGTGATCCCCCGCTCCTGCTCCTGCTCCATCCAGTCCATGACCGCGGTGCCCTCGTCCACCTCGCCGATCTTGTAGGAGATCCCCGTGTAGTAGAGGATCCGCTCCGTCGTCGTGGTCTTCCCGGCGTCGATGTGCGCCATGATCCCGATGTTCCGGGTGCGCTCCAGAGGGACCAGCCGTGCCACCGCTCTCAGGACCTCGTCTCGGGGGCTACCACCGGTAGTGGGCGAAGGCCTTGTTGGCCTCGGCCATGCGGTGGACGTCCTCCCGCTTCTTGATGGTCGCGCCCCGGTTGTTCGCCGCCTCGATGAGCTCCCCGGCCAGGCGCTCCTCCATGGACTTCTCCGGCCGCTTCTGGGCGTAGGAGATGAGCCAGCGCATGGCCAGGCTGGAGCGGCGCTCCGACCGGACCTCCACCGGCACCTGGTAGGTCGAGCCGCCCACCCGGCGGCTCTTCACCTCCAGGACCGGCTTGGTGTTGTCCATGGCCTTCTTGAAGAGCCGGACCGGGTCGTCCTTGGTCCGGTCCTGGATGATGGCCAGGGCCCGGTAGAGGATCCCCTCGGCCAGGCTCTTCTTCCCGCGGCGCATGAGGATGTTGATGAACTTGGCCACGACCCGGTCTCCGTACTTGGGGTCCGGATCGAGCTCCCGCCTGACGATGTTGCCCCGCCTCGGCATGGCCCCCCCGCTACTTCGGCCGCTTGGCGCCGTACTTGGAGCGCCCCTGCTTGCGGTTCTGCACCCCGACCGAGTCCAGGGTCCCCCGGATGATGTGGTAGCGGACCCCGGGGAGGTCCTTCACCCGGCCCCCGCGGATGAGGACCACCGAGTGCTCCTGCAGGTTGTGGCCGATCCCCGGGATGTACGCCGTGACCTCCATCCCGTTGGTCAGCCGGACCCGGGCCACCTTGCGCAGGGCCGAGTTGGGCTTCTTGGGCGTGGTGGTGTACACGCGGGTGCACACCCCTCGCTTCTGCGGGGAGTTCATCAGGGCCGGGGCCTTGGCCTTCCTGGAGACCGGCTCCCGGGCGTGTCGGACAAGCTGGTTGATGGTCGGCATCCCCTCGCTCTCCCAGACTGACCTGCCCCCGCAGGGCAGGGATCACTCCTCCAGAGAGGAAAAGCTTTTTAGCGTATCAACTGCCCCGGCCTCTGTCAAGGCAGGCCGGGCCGCCTCCGCCTCCTCCGGGGGCAGCTCCTCCTCCACCCATGATCACGTTCTCCTTGAGCCCCCGCAGGTAGTCCACCTTCCCCTCGATGGCCGCCTGGGTCAGGACCTTGGTCGTCTCCTGGAAGGAGGCCGCCGAGATGAAGCTCTCGGTGGAGAGCGAGGCCTTGGTGATCCCGAGCAGCAGCGGCTCGCCGATGGCGGGCTTGCCCCCCTTGCCCAGGACCCGCTCGTTCTCCCCCGCGAACAGGTGCTTCTCCACCTGCTCGTCCACGAGGAAGGTGGTGTCCCCGGGCTCCTTCACCCGGACCCGGCGGAGCATCTGCCGGACGATGGCCTCGATGTGCTTGTCGTTGATCTTGACCCCCTGCAGGCGGTAGACCTCCTGGATCTCGTCAACCAGGTACTTGGCCAGCTCCTTCTCCCCGCGGATGCTCAGGATGTCGTGCGGGTTCGGGGAGCCGTCCATGAGGGCCTCCCCGGCCCTGACCCGGTCGCCCTCGTGCACGCTGATGTGCTTTCCCTTGGGGATCAGGTACTCCTTGGGCTCGCCCACCTCGGGGGTCACCACGACCTTGCGCTTCCCCTTCAGGTCCTTGCCGAAGGAGACCACCCCGTCGATCTCGCTGATGATGGCCACCTCCTTGGGCTTGCGGGCCTCGAACAGCTCCGCCACCCGGGGCAGCCCCCCCGTGATGTCCTTGGTCTTCGTGGTCTCCCGCGGGATCTTGGCGATGACGTCGCCGGCGTGCACGCTCTCGCCCTCGGCGATGACCAGGTTCGCCCCCACGGGCAGCAGGTAGCGGGCCATGGACTCGGAGCCGGGGAGCTTCTGCGTGCGCCCCTCCTCGTCCTTGACGGAGATGCGGGGCCGGCTGTCCGGGTCCCGGGACTCGACGACGACCTTGCGGGAGAGGCCGGTCACCTCGTCCACCATCTCCTGCATGGTGACGCTCTCGATGATGTCCCCGAACTTCACCCGCCCCGAGACCTCGGTGATGATGGGCGTGGTGTACGGGTCCCACTCGGCGATCAGCGCCCCGGCCTTGATCGGCTTGCCGTCCTCCACCTTCAGCTTGGCCCCGTAGATGATCGGGTAGCGCTCGCGCTCGCGGCCCGTCTCATCGATCAGGGCGATCTCGGCGTTGCGGTTCATGACGACCGGGAAGCCGTCCTTCCCCCGCACCGAGGCCAGGTTGATGAACTTGATCCGCCCATCGTTCCGGGACTCGAGGGTCGTCTGCTCGGCCCGCCGGCTCGCCGTCCCCCCGATGTGGAAGGTCCGCATGGTGAGCTGGGTCCCCGGCTCGCCGATGGACTGGGCGGCGATGACCCCCACGGCCTCGCCGATGTTGACGCGGGTCCCGCGGGCCAGGTCGCGCCCGTAGCACTCCGCGCACACCCCGCGGCGCGCCTGGCAGGTCAGGACCGAGCGGATCCGGACGCGCTCGATCCCCGCGTCCTCGATCTGCTTGACCAGCCCCTCGTCGATCAGGGCGTCGGCCGGCACCAGCACCTCGCCGGTGAGCGGGTCGCGGATGTCCTCCAGGGCCACCCGCCCGAGGATCCGGTCCCCCAGGCGCTCGATGATCTCGCCCGCTTCGATCAGGGGGGTCATGAGGATCCCGTCCAGGGTGCCGCAGTCCTCCTCCGTCACGATGCAGTCCTGGGCGACGTCCACCAGGCGCCGGGTCAGGTAGCCGGAGTTGGCCGTCTTCAGGGCGGTGTCCGCCAGCCCCTTGCGGGCCCCGTGGGTCGAGATGAAGTACTGCAGCACCGTCAGCCCCTCGCGGAAGTTGGCGGTGATGGGCGTCTCGATGATCTCCCCCGAGGGCTTGGCCATGAGGCCCCGCATTCCCGCCAGCTGCCGGATCTGCTGGGCGCTGCCCCGGGCCCCGGAGTCCGCCATCATGTAGATGGGGTTGAAGGAGGGCATCTTGCGCCGCTGGCCCTTGCCGTCGGTGATCTCCTCGCTCCCCAGTTCCTGGAGCATCTCGTTGGAGATCTCCTCGGTCACCTGCGCCCAGATGTCCACGACCTTGTTGTACCGCTCGCCGTCGGTGATGAGCCCGTCGGTGTACTGGGCCTGGATCTCCTGGACCTCGCCCAGGGCCCTCCGGATGAACTCCTCCTTCCGGCTGGGGACGAGCATGTTGTCGATGCAGATGGAGATCCCCGCCTCGGTGGCCATCCGGTAGCCGAGGTCCTTCAGCCGGTCCGAGAGGATCACGGTCGCCTTGCTCCCGCACAGGCGGTAGCACTGGTCGATGAGCTCGGCCAGCTCCTTCTTGGTCATCGTGCGGTTCAGGAGGTCGAAGGGGAGCTCGCGCGGGGCGATCTCCTTCAGGAGCACGCGGCCCACCGTCGTCTCGACGAGCTGTCCATCCAGCCGGACGCGGACCCGGGCGTGGAGATCCACCTCCCCGGCATCGTAGGCCATCCGGACCTCGTCGGGGCTGGCGAAGACCTTCCCCTCCCCCCGGGCGAAGGCCCGCTCCCGGGTCATGTAGTAGATCCCCAGGACGATGTCCTGGGTGGGGACGATGATGGGCTTGCCGTGCGCCGGGGAGAGGATGTTGTTGGTCGACATCATGAGGACCCGGGCCTCGATCTGGGCCTCCACGGAGAGCGGCACGTGCACCGCCATCTGGTCCCCGTCGAAGTCGGCGTTGAAGGCCGCGCACACGAGGGGGTGCAGCTGGATGGCCTTCCCCTCGATGAGGACCGGCTCGAAGGCCTGGATCCCCAGCCGGTGCAGCGTGGGGGCCCGGTTGAGGAGGACCGGGTGCTCCTTGATGACCTCGTCGAGGATGTCCCAGACCTCCGGGCGCTCCTTCTCCGCGAGCTTCTTGGCCGCCTTGATGGTGGTGGCGTAGCCCCGGCGCTCGAGCTTGTTGTAGATGAACGGCTTGAACAGCTCCAGGGCCATCTTCTTCGGGAGCCCGCACTGGTGGAGCTTGAGCTCGGGCCCGACCACGATCACCGAGCGGCCCGAGTAGTCGACCCGCTTGCCCAGGAGGTTCTGCCGGAAGCGCCCCTGCTTCCCCTTGAGCATGTCGGAGAGCGACTTCAGGGGCCGGCGGTTGGTCCCGGTGATGACCTTGCCCCGACGGCCGTTGTCGAACAGGGCGTCCACGGCCTCCTGGAGCATCCGCTTCTCGTTCCGGATGATGATCTCCGGGGCGTTGAGCTCGATCAGCCGCTTCAGGCGGTTGTTGCGGTTGATGACCCGCCGGTAGAGGTCGTTCAGGTCCGAGGTGGCGAAGCGGCCGCCGTCCAGGGGGACCAGGGGCCGGAGGTCGGGCGGGAGGACCGGGATGACCGCCAGGATCATCCACTCCGGGCGGTTCCCCGAATGCTTGAAGCACTCGACGATCTTCAGCCGCTTGGCGATCTTCTTCTTCTTGGCGTCCGAGGAGGTCTGGCGCATCTCCTTGCGGAGCTGCTTGGAGAGATCATCGATGTCGCTCCGCTTCAGCATCTCGTGGATCGCCTCGGCCCCCATCTTCGCCGTGAAGGCCGAGGCCCCGTACTCCTCCCGCTTCTTGCGGTAGGCGTCCTCGGAGAGGAGCTCCCCCCACGAGAGGGGCGTCGAGCCCGGGTCCACGACGATGTACTGCTCGAAGTACAGGACCCGCTCGAGCTCCTTCAGGGTGAGGTCGAGCAGGGCCCCGATGCGGCTGGGCAGGCTCCGGAGAAACCAGATGTGGGCCACCGGGCAGGCCAGCTCGATGTGCCCGAGGCGCTCCCGGCGGACCCGGGACTGGATGACCTCCACGCCGCACTTCTCGCACAGGATCCCCCGGTGCTTCAGCCGCTTGTACTTGCCGCAGTTGCACTCGTAGTCCTTGATGGGCCCGAAGATCTTCGCGCAGAACAGCCCGTCGCGCTCGGGCTTGAAGGTCCGGTAGTTGATGGTCTCCGGCTTCTTCACCTCCCCGTGGGACCAGGCCCGGATCTTCTCGGGCGAGGCCAGGGCGATCCGCACCGCGTTGAAGTTCAGGGGGTTCTTGGGCTTGTCGAAAAGGTTGAAGATGTCCGTCAAGGTCATGCCCTCCCTGCCAGGCCGGCCTGCCGGCCGCCTCCGGGCGACGCGCCCAGGCGCCGCGGCTCGCTCACTTCCCCTGCTCCTCCAGGAGCTCGACGTCCAGGCACAGGCTCTGCAGCTCCTTGACCAGGACGTTGAAGGACTCGGGGAGGCTGGGCTCGAGGGTGCAGTCCCCCTTCACGATGGACTCGTACATCCGGGTGCGCCCGATCACGTCGTCGGACTTCACGGTCAGGAACTCCTGCAGGGCGTGGGCGGCCCCGTAGGCCTCCATCGCCCAGACCTCCATCTCCCCCAGGCGCTGCCCGCCGAACTGGGCCTTGCCGCCCAGGGGCTGCTGGGTGACGAGCGAGTACGGGCCGGTGGAGCGGGCGTGGATCTTGTCGTCCACGAGGTGGTGGAGCTTCATCATGTACATGGCCCCCACCGTGACCCTCTGGTGAAAGGGCTCGCCCGTCCGCCCGTCGTAGAGCGCGGTCTGCCCTGACACCGGCAGCCCGGCCCGCTCCAGGTACTCCTTGATCTCCGTCTCCGTGGCGCCGTCGAAGACCGGGTTGGCGATGTAGATGCCCCCCCGCAGGCCCCGGGCGACCTCCACGACCGCCTCGTCGTCGCACTCGTCCAGGAGCTCCCGGAAGACCTTGGAGTCGTAGATCTCCCGCAGGCGCCGCCGGATGGTGGCGGGGCTGTACTGCCGGTCCGCCAGCTCGGCCACCTTCCGCCCCAGCCCCTGGGCGGCCCACCCCAGGTGGGTCTCCAGGATCTGCCCGACGTTCATCCGGGAGGGGACCCCCAGCGGATTGAGGACCAGGTCCGCGGCCGTGCCATCCCCGAGGTAGGGCATGTCCTCCTCGGGCAGGATGCGGGAGATGACCCCCTTGTTGCCGTGGCGGCCAGCCATTTTGTCGCCGACGCTGATCTTGCGCTTCTGGGCCAGGTAGACCCTGACGACTTTGTTGACCCCCGGGGGCAGCTCGTCGCCGTTTTCCGAGGTCGATCTTCTCCTGCATCCGCTCCAGGGCCTGGGCCACCTGGGGCTCGACCTTGTCCCCCTCCTCCACGGTGATGTCGGCCCACCGCTCGACCGGGATCGCGTCGAGCAGCTCCTCGGTGATCGTCTGGCCCTTCTTCAGCAGGACCGCCCCCCTCCGCTCCTCCACCAGGCGGGCCGCCGCCGTGCGGTTCACCAGGAGCTTGCGGATCCGCTTGTAGGTGGTGTCCTGGATGACCCGGACCTCGTCCTCCTGATCCTTGACGAGCTTCTGGATCTCCCGGTCCTCGATGGTCCTGGACCGGTCATCCTTGTCCACGCCCCGGCGGGCAAAGACCTTGGCGTTGATGACGATCCCCTCGACCCCCGGCGGGACGCGCAGGGACGTATCCTTCACGTCGCCGGCCTTCTCCCCGAAGATGGCCCGGAGCAGCTTCTCCTCCGGCGAGAGCTGGGTCTCACCCTTGGGGGTGATCTTGCCCACCAGGATGTCCCCCGGCCGGACATAGGCCCCGATCCGGACAATCCCGCTCTCGTCGAGGTCCTTGAGCGCCTCCTCCCCCACGTTGGGGATGTCGCGGGTCACCTCCTCCTTGCCCAGCTTGGTGTCCCGGGCGACGCACTCGAACTCCTCGATATGGATGGAGGTGAAGATGTCGTCCTTGACCACGCGCTCGCTGATGAGGATCGAGTCCTCGAAGTTGTACCCGCCCCAGGGCATGAAGGCGACCAGGACGTTGCGGCCCAGGGCCAGCTCCCCCTGGTCCGTGGCCGGCCCGTCGGCGATGACCTGCCCCTTCCGCACCCGCTCGCCCCGGAGCACGATGGGCTTCTGGTTGATGCACGTGTTCTGGTTGGAGCGCTGGTACTTGATGAGGTTGTAGATGTCCACCCCGGTCTCGCCCCGGTCGCCCTCGGACCGCTCGGCGCGGATGACGATCCGCGAGGCGTCCACGCTCTCCACCACGCCGGGGCGCCGGGCCACCACGGTCACCCCGGAGTCCCGGGCCACCACGTCCTCGATCCCCGTGCCGATCAGCGGGGCCTCGGTCCGGAGCAGGGGGACGGCCTGGCGCTGCATGTTGGAGCCCATGAGGGCCCGGTTGGCGTCGTCGTTCTGCAGGAAGGGGATGAGGGAGGCGGCGACGCTCACGAGCTGCATGGGCGAGACGTCCATCAGGTCGACCTCGTCCGGGGAGACCAGGGTGAAGGTCCCGGACTTGCGGGCCGACACCAGGTCGCCCGTCAGCCGGCCGTCCCGGTCCATGGGGGCGTTGGCCTGGGCGATGACGTGCCCCTCCTCCTCCAGGGCCGAGATGTAGCGGATGTGCTCGGTCACCCGGCCGTGCCGCACCTCCCGGTAGGGGGTCTCGATGAACCCATAGTCGTTGACCCGGGCGTAGGTCGAGAGCGAGGCGATCAGCCCGATATTGGGCCCTTCCGGGGTCTCGATGGGGCAGATCCGGCCGTAGTGGGTCGGGTGGACGTCGCGGACTTCGAACCCCGCCCGCTCCCGGGTGAGGCCGCCGGGGCCCAGGGCCGACAGGCGCCGCTTGTGGGTCACCTCGGAGAGCGGGTTGGTCTGGTCCATGAACTGGGAGAGCTGGCTCGACCCGAAGAACTCCTTGACCACCGCCGAGACCGGCTTGGCGTTGATGAGGTCGTGGGGCATCAGGGTGTCGGCATCCTGCAGGCTCATCCGCTCCTTGATGGCCCGCTCCATCCGCACCAGCCCGATCCGGTACTGGTTCTCCAGCAGCTCCCCGATCGCGCGGACCCGCCGGTTGCCCAGGTGGTCGATGTCGTCGATCACGCCCCGGGCGTCCTTCAGGGCCACCAGGTACTTGACGACGTGGAGGATGTCCTCCTTCCGCAGGGTGCGCACATCCAGGGGGATTGTCAGGCCCAGCTTGTGGTTCAGCTTCAGCCGCCCCACCCGGGACAGGTCGTAACGGTCCGCGTTGAAGAACAGGTCGTAGAAGAGGCGGGCGGCGGTGTCCCGGCTGGGGGGGTCTCCCGGCCGGAGCTTCTTGTAGATCTCGATGATCGCCTCCTCGGGCGTCTGCACCCGGTCCGTCATCATGGTGTTCCGGATGTAGGGCCCCATCGTCTGGTCATCGATGAAGAGGAGGCCGAACTGGCTGATGCCGCGGGCGCGCAGCTCCTCGAGCCGCTCCTCGGTGAGGGCCTCGTTGCACCGGATGAGCGCCTCGCCCGTCTTCGGGTCCACGATGTCCCGCGCCACGATGCGCCCGATGACCTCCTCACGATCCACCAGCGCCCGGCGCTCCCCGGCCTCGAGCAGGCGCCGGACGGCCCCCTTGGTCAGCTTCCGCCCCTTGCGGGCCACCACCTCGCCCCGGGCCTTCAGGTCCTCGGCGGCGCGCAGCCCCACCGAGAGCTCGGCGTCCAGCTCCTTGTAGATCCGCCGGTCCTCGAGGAAGACGCGCTCCGTCGGGTAGAAGAAGTTCAGCAGCTCCTGGGTGGTGTTGACCGGGGGCAGCCCCTGGCGCTTGCGCTCCTCGTCCTCGGGGTAGAACAGGGCCCGCAGGAGGACCGTGGCCGGGATCTTGCGCCGCCGGTCGATCCGGACGTACACGACGTCCTTGGGGTCGAACTCGAAATCGAGCCAGGAGCCCCGATACGGGATCACGCGCGCCGAGTACAGGAGCTTGCCGCTCGGGTGGGTCTTCCCCTTGTCGTGGTCGTAGAAGACCCCGGGGGAGCGGTGGAGCTGGCTCACGATGACGCGCTCGGTCCCGTTGATGATGAAGGTCCCGTTCTGGGTCATCAGGGGGAGCTCGCCGAAGTAGACCTCCTGCTCCTTGACGTGGCGGATGCTCCGGGCCCCGGTCTCCTTGTCCTGATCCCAGACCACCAGCCGGACCGTCACCTTGATGGGGACGGCGAAGGTCATCCCCCGCTGCCGGCACTCCTCCTCGTCATACTTGGGCTCGCTGATGGTGTAGCCGACGAACTCGAGCGAGGAGGTCTTGTTGAAGTCCTTGATCGGGAAGACGCTCTTGAAGACGGCCTGCAGCCCCACGTCCTCCCGCCGCTCCGGCTCCACGTCCTTCTGGAGAAAGCGTTCGTAGGAACTCTTCTGGATCTCGATCAGGTTCGGGATCTCGATGATCCGCCTGATCTTCCCGAAATCCTTCCTGAGCCGATGGTTCAAGAGCCTGCCTGCCGCCATGGCCTCTCCCTGCCCCCGTGCCTCACGCCCCGCGGGCGCCGCCTACCTGATCTCGACGGTGGCCCCGGCCGCCTCGAGCTTCTTCTTGATCTCCTCGGCCTCGGCCTTCGGGATCCCCTCCTTCACGGGCTTGGGCGCCCCGTCCACCAGGTCCTTGGCCTCCTTCAGGCCCAGGCTGGTCACGGCGCGCACCTCCTTGATGACCTGGATCTTCTTGTCGCCGGTGCTGGCGAGGATGACCGTGAAGTCGGTCTTCTCCTCGGCGGCCCCCGCGCCCTCGGCCACGGCGGCCCCCGGCATCGCGGCCACGGCCACCGGCGCCGCGGCGCTCACGCCGAACTTGGCCTCGAGCTCCTTGACGAGCTGGGAGAGCTCCAGCACCGTCATGTTCTCGATGTAGCTGATGACCTCTTCCTTGCTGATCGCCATGGTCGGCCCTTCCTCCCGGGGAGCCCTCCCTAGGCCCCCTTCTGCTGTTTGATCGCCTCAAGCGTGCCCACGAACTGCTGCGGCACGGCTGCCAGGACCCGGACGAAGCTGGCGGGCACAGCCTGCAGCAGTCCCAGGAGCCGGCCCAGCAGCACCCCCCGGCTGGGGAGCTCGGCCAGGGCGCGGATCTCCTCCACCTCCACGCGGCGGCCCTGGAGGATCCCCCCCTTGATGGCCAGCTTCGGCTGCGTCCGGGCGAACCGGGTGAGGACCCGCGCCGGGGCGACCGGGTCCGTGTATCCGATGGCCACCCCCGTCGGCCCTGTCAGCCCGTGGAGCAGCGGGGCGGCCGCCGTGTCGCGGGCGGCCAGCCGAAGCAGGGTGTTCTTGACGACCTGGTAGTCGACTGCGCCCTGCCTGAGCTCCCGCCGGAGCTGCGAGAGCTCCCCGACGTTCAGTCCCCGAAAGTCCGTGAGGACCGCCGTCTGGGCCCGCGCCAGCTTCTCATGGAGCGCGGCCACCACCTGTGCCTTCTCGGATCGCTCCACCCCGCGTCCTCCCTTCCGCCCGGGCCTTACTTGAACATCCCCCGGACCTGGACGGGGTCCACCTTGATCCCCGGCCCCATGGTCGTGGAGAGGGCGATGTTCCGCAGGTAGGTCCCCTTGCTGGACGCCGGCTTGGAGCGGATGATCACGTCCATCAGGGCGGAGAGGTTCTCCAGGAGCTTCTCCGGCCCAAAGGAGACCTTCCCCACCGGGGCGTGGACATTGCCCGCCTTGTCCACCCGGAACTCCACCCGGCCCGCCTTGGCCTCCCGGACCGCCTTGGCCACATCGAAGGTCACGGTGCCCACCTTGGGGTTGGGCATGAGCCCCCGCGGCCCCAGGATCTTCCCCAGCCGCCCCACCGCGCCCATCATGTCCGGGGTGGCGATGGCCTTGTCGAACCCGAGCCACCCCTTCTGGATCTGCTCCACCAGGTCATCGGAGCCCACGAAGTCGGCTCCCGCCTCCCCGGCCTCCCGCTCTTTCTCCCCCTTGGCGAACACGAGCACCCGGACCGACCGGCCCAGCCCGTGGGGGAGAGGCACCGCCCCCCGGACCATCTGGTCGGCCTGCTTCGGATCCACCCCGAGCCGGACCGCCACCTCCACCGTCTCGTCGAACTTGGCGTGGTGGTCCTCCAGCAGGATCCGCAGCGCCTCCTCCAGCGGGTAGCGCTTCGCGGGGTCGATCTGCTTGCGCGCGTCGAGGTACCGCTTGCCGTGCCGCGCCATCGTCCGCTCTCCCTCAGACGACCTCGAGCCCCATGCTCCGGGCCGTCCCCTCGACGATCTTCATCGCCTGCTCCAGGTCCGGGGTGTTCAGGTCGGGGAGCTTGATCTGGGCGATCTCCCGGACCTGCTGGCGCGTGACCTGCCCCACCCGCGTCTTGTTGGGCTCCCCGGAGCCCTTCGCGATCCCGGCGGCCCGCTTCAGAAGGATGGAGGCGGGCGGGGTCTTGGTCACGAAGGTGAAAGAGCGATCGTGGTAGATGGTCACCACCGCCGGGATGATCATCCCCTCCTGGGCCTGGGTCTGGGCGTTGAAGGCCTTGCAGAACTCCATGATGTTGATGCCGTGCTGGCCCAGGGCCGGGCCCACGGGCGGGGAGGGCGTGGCCTTGCCGGCCGGGACCTGCAGCTTCACCTGGGTGACCACCCTCTTGGCCCTCAGCCCTCCGTCGCTACGCCCGCTCGACCTGGACGAACTCCAGCTCCACGGGGGTGGGGCGGCCAAAGATGGAGACGAGGACCCGGAGCCGCCCGCGCTCCGGCTTGACATCCTCCACGACCCCGGTGAAGTTGTTGAAGGGGCCGTCGATCACCCGCACGCTCTCCCCGATGTGGAACTCGACCTTGGGCTTGGGCTTCTTGGCGCCCTCGGTCATCTGCTGCTTCAGCTCCGCGATCTCCTCCTCGGCGACGGCCGGCGGGCTGGTGGTCCCCCCGACGAACCCGGTGGGAAGAACTTCCGGGTGCTCTCCTTGCGCTGGCCCTTGACCAGCTCGACGACCTTCTCCTGGGGGACCAGGATGGCCTGGTCCAGGGGCTCTCCGAAGTAGTGCTGCCTGCCCAGGGCCCGGACCTTCTCCTCCAGGGCCTGCTTGGCCTTCTGCTCGTAGCCCGAGTAGGTGTGCACGACGTACCACTTCATCTTCGCCCGCCCGGCCTCCGGCGCAGCCGCCGCGCCGGCTCCGGCCACCGCGGCCGGCGCCCCGGCCTCCACCGGCTCCCGCTCCTCCGCCGCCGTCATCATTGCATGAACGCCTTCGTCAGCCGGGTCAGCGCGAAGTCCACGAAGCTCAGGAAGAACGCCACGATCAGCACCGTCACCAAGACCACCACGGTGGACGCATAGAGCTCCTTCCGCACGGGCCACGTGACCTTCTTCAGCTCGGCCTGCGCCTCCTTGAAGAACCCCACCGCCCGATCAATGGTCTCCCGGACCGCGATCGCCATCTCTCCTCCGTGCGCCGTCCCGCTGGCAGGCCAGGAGGGATTCGAACCCCCAACCCCCGGATTTGGAGTCCGGTGCTCTAGCCGTTCGAGCTACTGGCCTCCCGTCCCCGCCGCCTCAGACCTTGGTCTCCCGGTGCACCGTGTGGTGGCGGCAGAACCGGCAGTACTTCTTGAACTCCAGCTTGTCGGGGGTCTTCCGCTTGTTCTTCGTCGTCGTGTAGTTGCGCCGCTTGCACTCGCCGCAGGCCAGGCCGACGATCTCCCGCATGGGCTCACCTCACTCGATGACCTCGCTGACCACCCCGGCCCCCACCGTCCGGCCCCCCTCCCGGATCGCAAACCGCAGCTCCTTCTCCATCGCGATCGGCGTGATCAGCTCCACCGCCAG
>JACPFL010000040.1 GCA_016183025.1 Deltaproteobacteria bacterium
GCGGCGGGTCTGGCTGCTGCTCGGGCTCGGGCTGCTGGTGGGGGTGGGGCGGCTCGCGGGCGCGGCGCTGTTCCAGCCTGCACCGGAGGCCCTGGCCGTGCTCCGGCAGGCGGCGCTCCCCTGGCTCCTCATCCACCCCGCCGGGATCCTCCTCCTGGGCTGGCTCCTGGCAGAGAGCCAGCAGGAGATCTACGCCCGGCGCCGTATCGACACGGTGAATGAGCTGACCACCTCGGCCACCGCCCAGCTCGACCTCCCCCAGGTGCTCGACATCGCCCTGGATCGCACCCTGAAAATCATGGGGGTCCAGATGGGGTGGATCCGGGTCCTCAGCGAGGAGCGCGGCGGGTTTGTCCTCGAAATCCAGCAGGGGCTCTCGCCACGGTACGTCCGGGAGCGGGAGGTGGTCTCCTTCGAAGGCAACGTGCTGGTGGCGGAGGCCGCCCGCGAGATGCGGCCCATCGCCATCCCCGATATTACCGCCGACCCGCGGGCGAGCGACACCATGCGGGCGGAAGGGGTGGTCTTCCTCGCCGTGGTGCCGCTGAGCGCTCGGGGGAAGCTGGTCGGGGTCATGACGCTGGCCAGCCGGGCACGGCGGCAGCTCCTCCCCGAGGAGGAGCAGCTCTTGATGACCATCGCGAACGTCATCGGCGTGGCGCTGGAGAATGCCCGCCTCTACGGAGAGCTGGAGCGGATGGCCACCACCGACGAGCTGACGGGCCTCTACAACCGCCGGGAGATCGAGCGGCTGCTGGCCGAGGAGGTGAACCGGGCCCTCCGTGTCCGCCTCCCCCTGTCCGTGATCATGGCGGACCTGGACCACTTCACGCGGGTCAATGACACCTACGGACATCACGCCGGTGACCGCGCGCTCCAGCACGTGGCCGCGCTGCTCAAGACCCGGTTCCGGGGCATTGACCTCCCGGGCCGGTACGGGGGGGAGGAGCTGCTCCTCGTCCTGCCCGGCACGGACAAGGGGGCGGCGATCGGCGTGGCCGAGAAGCTGCGGGAGCTGCTGGAGACGACCCCCTTCCAGGTGGACGGCCGGGAGCTCCGGGTGACCTTGAGCGCGGGCGTGGCAACCCTCCCCGCCGACGCCAGGATGGGGGACAGGCTCATCCAGCGGGCGGACCAGGCGCTCTACGAGGCCAAGCAGACGGGGCGGAACCGGGTCTGCGCCGCGTAGACAGGGTCAGCGGCCGTAGAGCTGGCGGATGAAGCCCGACTCCTCCAGCTCCCTGGCGAAGCGCAGGTCCACGAACTCCTGCGGGTCGGCCCGCAATGCGGCTGGCTGGGTCCGGCCGATCTCCTGAAGGGTCCGGCGGAACGCCTCCACGGATGGGAGCGGCGACTCCTGGAAGAACTTCTGGTGCCACTCGTAGGAGCCCTCGAGCACCGCCAGGTTCTCCATGCGCGAGTACTTCCGCATGATCTGGATGGCGCGTTCCTTCTGGGTCTTGTAGACGTGGATGGCCTGGGCCACGGCCCGGATGTAGCGGCGGACCGTGTCGGGTCGGCTCTCGGCGAAGCGCCGCGTGGTGGCGATGCCGGTCTGCTGGAAGGGGATCTTCAGGGAGGCGAAGTCCACCAGGATCCGGAACCCGAGCTTCTCGGCCAGGACCTTGCCCGGCTCCGTGGTGACCGTGAACTTGGCCATCCCCCGCTGTAGCGCGATCATCCGGTCCATGGACCCGCCGATGACCTGCAGGGTCACGTCGCTGGCGGGATCCAGCCCCAGCCCCCGCAGGCCGAACCGGAGCGCGAACTCGGCCGTGGTGCCAGGGATGTGGTTGGCCCCCACCTTCCCCTTGAGGTCGGCCGGGGTCCGGATGTCCGGCGTGGTGACGAGGTAGTAGGGGAGCACGCCGACGGTCCCGGCGACCATCACCACATCGGCCCCGCCCAGCCGGGCGTGGATCACCGCAGGGCCGCCCGACTCGACCAGCGGGGTCTCCCCGGCCAGCAGGGCCTGGATTCCGCGAGTAGTCCCGAAGATGAAGATGACATTGGCCTGCAGGCCGTTGCGCTCGAACAGCCCCGCGTCCTTCGCCACCCAGAGCGCGGCCGACGCCGAGGGCGTCACCGAGATGTAGGCGGTGTTGATCCGCTCGGCCGCCCCCGCCACGCCCGGCCCCGCGACGGCCCCGATCCCCGCCCATCCCAGCCAGACCAGCCCAGCCGCTATCACCTTGCGCCTCCGCCCTCCCACCCCTCGGCCTTGTCCTTTCATTCCCGCCCTCCCATGAAGGCTCCCTGGTCGAGGCGTTCATTATACGCCAATCCTCTCGGCCGTGAACGGTCGGGTGCCGGGGCCCGGACAGGCCGCCCGGTCTCAAGCCGCGACGCCTGCCGATCTTGCCAAGGGCCCCCTCCTCTGAAAGACTGTGCAGCGCGGATTCTCGGGATGGTGGGCCTGGAGCGCGGGGGTCGCGCAGGTTTCTCATGAACCGCTTGAGCAGCCGGCGTGCGGTTCTGTCCGCGGTGGTCGCCACGGTGCTCTTGGGGCTCACCTGGGAGCCGTCCCGGACAGCCGGGGCCGCCGACGAGAAGAGGATGATCGGCGGCGTGGAGGAGGTCCTCCTCCTCCCGTGGGGGCTCACCGTCCGCGCGCGCGTCGATACCGGAGCCGCCATCTCGTCGGTAGACGCCCGCGCCATCGAGGTGCGGGGGGAGGAGGGAGCCCGGACCGTCCACTTCACGCTGGTCGGGGGCGACGAGCGGCAGCTCCCCGTGACGCTGCCGCTGGGAGGCCCTCGACTGGTCAGGACCCCGGGGGGACAGAGCAGGCGCCGGCCCGTCGTCCTGATAGAGATCTGCGTGGCGGGCGTCCGGACCATGACCGAGGTCACCCTCAATGACCGCTCCCGCCTGCGGCACCGTGTGCTCCTGGGCCGGAACCTGCTTGAGGGGCGCTTCGTCGTCGACGTGGCCCGCGCCCTGACAGCCCCTCCTGCGTGCCCTTCTGCCCCCTGAGATGGGACGACCGGTCCTCCCCCTCGTGGCGATCCTGCTCGCCCTCGGGGTCGGCGGCGCCGCCCTCCGGTCGTGGAGCATCGGGTACCCGCTGTTCCCCCGCATCACGGAGCGCCTCTGGGAAGCCCGCCTGACTGTCTCCTGGGACGAGGGACAGGCTCCGGTGAGCGTCCTGCTCCCGAGGCGGAGCGCCAGGCAGGAAGTTCACGACGAGCGCTTCCTCTCCGGCCCCTTCGAGACGAGCATCTGGGGGGACCCGGAAGCCAACCGCCGGGCCCACTGGCTGGGCAGGGGAGCGGGCACAGCCAGCTATCAGGTCGAGATCCTCATGGGCCGCTCAGGGCGGGATTCGCCGGACCCGGAAGCGCCGGATGTGGATCGCTGGCGCAGCACCACGGACTACCCGCTGCCGGTCGTGGCCGCGGCCACCCGCCTCGCGGCATCAATGCAGGCCGCGGAGGCGGCCCGGCGCTGCTTCGAGTACTTCACCACGCCGACGCTGGTCCCGGGTGGCCTCGAGGGCGACACAGCGCTGATCCGGGCAGCGGTCCCCTCCTCGGCTGAGGCCATCGTGGTCTGCTGGCGGTCGGCCGGCCTGCCGGCCCGGGTCGTACAGGCCCTCCCGTTGAGGGCTGGGCTCTACCGGAGCCCGGAGTGGCTCGCCGAGGTCTTCGAGCGATCCCGCTGGAGGCTGGCGGACCCGGAAGGCGGGCGGTTCCCAGCGCCGGCTCGGGAGCGGATCCTCTGGGGCCGCGGGGCGCGCTCCCTCGCCCAGGGTCTCGATGGCGCAGCGGTCAACTGGGAGCTCGAACTCCGGGAGCGGCGGCAGACCCTCTGGGCGCAGTTCTTTCGCCAGACCGCAGACCGTGCGTCATTGCTGGCGCGGTGGTCTCTCTATGCCCTTCCGCCCGAGACTCAGGAGGTCTTCCGGGTGCTCCTGCTCGTCCCCATCGGCGCCCTCGCGGTGGCCCTGCTGCGGAACGTCGTCGGGTTCGCCACCTTCGGCACGTTCATGCCGGTCCTCATCGCCATCGCCTTCCGCGAGACCCAGCTCCTCTATGGCCTGGCGCTCTTTGCGGTCGTGGTCGCTGCCGGGTACGGCGTGCGCCTCGGCATCGACCGCTACAAGCTCCTGCTGGTCCCGAGGCTCTCCGCCATCCTGACCTTCGTGATCGCCTGCCTGGCAGCCCTGGCCCTCGTCGGCCACCGCCTGGCACTCCGCAACATCATCTCGGTGGCCCTCCTTCCCATGGTGATCCTGACCATGACCATCGAGCGCTTCTACGTAGTGAGCGAGGAGTCGGGCGTGCGCGCTGCCCTGAGGATGGCGGCAGGCACGGCGGCCGTGGCGACGCTGACGTACGGGATCATCTCCTGGGAGTACCTCCAGCTGCTGTTCTTCACCTACCCCGAGCTGGTCCTCGTCATCGCCGCGGCCCAGGTCGCCCTCGGCCGCTACGTCGGTTTCCGCCTGACCGAGATCCGGCGCTTCCGCCGGCTGGCCCAGCCCTCATGATCCTCGCCGCCGTTCGACGGGTCCTGCGGGACCGGGGCGTGATGGGCCTGAATGCCCGCAACGGCCTCTACATCGCTCCACACAACGCCCGCCGGCACTACCCCGTCGTCGACAACAAGCTGCTCACGAAGCGCCTCGCGGTTCGCGCCAACATCCCGACCCCGCCTCTGTACGCCGTCATCGAGGCCCACCACCAGCTCCGCAAGCTCCGGGAGCTGCTGGCCGGTCGCCAGGCGTTCGTGGTCAAGCCGGCCCGCGGGGCTGCCGGGAACGGCATCCTGCTGATCACGGCGTGCGACCGCGAGCGGCTGACCAGGCCGAGCGGTGAGACCCTCACGTGGGAGGCCCTCACCCATCACGTCGCGTCGATCCTCTCCGGCATCCACTCCCTGGAGGGGCTGGAGGATCAGGCCATGATCGAGGCGCTGATCCAGGTCGATCCGGTGTTCGAGGCCGTGACCTACCGCGGGGTGCCGGACATCCGCATCATCGTCTACCGGGGCGTCCCCGTGATGGGCATGGTGCGCCTGCCGACCCGCCGGTCAGATGGGCGGGCCAACCTGCACCAGGGGGCGATCGGGGCCGGCATCGCGCTCGCGACCGGCATCACCGGGACGGCCGTGCAGGGCCGGATGGTGGTGAGCCACCACCCTGATACCGGACAACCGGTGTCGGGGATCCGCGTGCCCCATTGGCCCCGGATCCTGGAGATCGCCGCCCTGGGATACGACATGACGGGCCTGGGCTACCTGGGGGCCGACGCGGTGATCGACCGCACCCGCGGCCCGGTCCTCCTGGAGCTGAACGCCCGCCCCGGCCTCGCCATCCAGCTCGCTAACCAGGATGGCCTGCGGGGCCGCCTGCGCCGCCTCGATGCCGCCTGGAAGCCCGGCCTCTCGCCCTCCGTGCACGAGCGGGTCGCCCTCGCCCGCACCCTCAGTAGTTGACACCCCGAGCCTCTGCAGTAGAATCGGCCACCGGCCATGTCCCTGTCGGGTCCTCGTGAGGTCGGTGGCCCGCGGACCCGACGAGCGTGGAGGGCACACTCGTCGAAGAGACGGTGCCTGGTGACGGCGGGGGACCTCGCCGCGCTGGCGCCATGGGATCACGGGAAAGGGGGGCAGGATCATGATCGGATGGGCCAGAACCTTCATGGGGCTCGTGGGGGGCCTGCTCGTTCTCCTGCTCCTGGCCCCCCCGGATGCCCTCGGCGCGACGCGGGTCCGGTGGGGGGTCATCTCGGCGCGACCAGGGTCCGGTGGGGGATCATCGCCATCGTCTCGTTCCACTGGCCGGCCTGGGCGGCCAAGGAGCGGGGGTACTTCGCGGCTGAAGGGCTGGAGGTCGAGATCCCGGTCTTCGACGTCACCCGGACCGCCGTCCAAGCCCTCTCCGCCGGCGGCATCGAGTTCTGCAACCCCACGCCGGAGTTCTCGATCTTCGCCATCCAGCGAGGGGGGCCGCTGCGGATCGTCGGGGGGGCCATCGACAAGGCGATGTACGACCTGATCGCCGGGCCGAGGTACAGGAGCCTCCGGGACCTCAAGGGGACCACCATCGGCGTCTCCAACCTCCAGGGTGGGAGCACGTTCCTGATGCAGAAGATGCTGGCCCGGGCCGGGCTGAAGTACCCCGGCGACTACGACATGATCGAGGTGGGAGGTACGCCGAAGCGCTTCGCTGCCGTCCAGAGCGGGGGGGTCTCGGCCACGGTCGTCACCGAGCCGACCTCGTTCCGGGCCCTGGACGAGGGGCTGCTGATCCTGGACCGGGCGACCAACCACTGGCCGGTGTACCAGTTCCTCGTCCTCACCCTGAACACGAACTGGGCCCGCCAGCAGCGGCAGGCGGCCGTGGGGATGCTGAAGGGCACCATCCTGGCCACCCAGTGGCTCTACGACGAGCGGAACCGGGACGAGGCGCTGAAGATCCTGATGAAGTACGTGAAGGTGGAGCCCAAGTACGGCCCCCGGACCTACGACAGCATGTTCAAGGTGCTCAAGGCCATCCCCCTGCTGGCGGAGGTGAACGAGCAGGCCATGGCGCCGGTCCTGGAGATCATGCTGGAGCGGAAGCAGGTGGAGCGGAAGCCGGCCCTCGGGGAGTACGCCGACGACAGCTACCGCCAGGAGGCGCTGGCCCAGCTCCGCCGTGAGGGAAAGCTCCGGTAACGATCGCCACGCCGGCCTCGCCACGCCCCCTCGGGACGGAGGAGGAGAAGTCATGTGCACCGGACCCGCGCGATCCGCGCGAGGCCTCACGCCGGGAGCCGCCGCCCTGGCGATCGGCCTCCTGCTCGTCCCGCTCGCCGCGCCATCCGGGGCGGAGTATCACGAGCGACCCGGGGCGGCCGGTGGGCCGCTGATCCTCGATGGGTCGAGTGGGATGCT
>JACPFL010000086.1 GCA_016183025.1 Deltaproteobacteria bacterium
GAGCCCGCCGCTCGTGATCACGACCTCGGAGCGATCGAGGGCCTGCCGGAGCACCGCGACCATGCGGGACAGGTTGTCGCCGACCGTGGTCTTGTAGAAGAGGTTCAGGCCCAGGTCCGCCAGTTGCTGGGCCAGGTAGGTGGCGTTCGTATCGACATTCTGGCCGAGCAGCAGCTCGGACCCGATCATCACAAGCTCAGCCTGCATGGTGAAGCCACTCCGTGATCCGGGCGAGGGCGTCGTGGATGTCGGCCTCCGAGACATCCAGGTGCGTGACGCACCGGATGGTATCCCGGGCGGTGGCGAGCAGCAGCACCCCCTGCTCGCGCAGGGCCCGGGCCAGCTCCGCCGCCGGCCGGTCCGTCACCCGGACGAACACCATGTTGGTCTCCACCTCCTCCGGCTTGACCTCCACCCCGGGGAAGCCGGCCAGCCCCTGGGCCAGCAGGCGGGCATGCCGGTGGTCCTCCTCCAGGCGCTCGATGTGATGGTCCAGGGCGTACAGGCCGGCGGCAGCCAGGATGCCGGCCTGCCGCATCCCGCCGCCGAACATCTTCCGGAACCGGTGGGCCCGGTCGATGAAGGCCGCGCTCCCGGCCAGCAGGGAGCCCACCGGCGCCCCGAGCCCCTTGGAGAGGCAGAAGGAGACCGAGTCGAAGTGCCGGGCGTACTCCGCAGGCTTGATCCCGGTGGCCACGCAGGCGTTGAACAGGCGCGCGCCGTCCAGGTGCAGGGCCAGCCCTCGGTCCCGCGCGACCCCGGCGATCTCCAGGATCTTCTCGAGGGGGAAGATGGACCCCCCGCCCCGGTTGTGGGTGTTCTCCAGGCAGACCAGGCGCGTGCGCGGGTAGTGGTGGTCCGGCGGGCGGATGGCGGCTTCGATCTGGGACGCCTCGAGAATCCCCCGCCGCCCAGGGAGCGTGAAGAACTGGACCCCGGAGAGGGCCGCGGTGGCCCCGCCCTCGTAGTTGAAGGGGTGGGAGCTCCCCTCGATGATCACCTCGTCGCCAGGCTCCGTGTGGGTCCGGATGGCGAGCTGGTTGGCCATGGTGCCGGAGGGGACGAAGAGGGCCGCCTCCTTGCCCAGGAGGGCGGCCGACCGGGCCTGCAGGGCATTGACCGTGGGGTCCTCGCCGAAGACGTCATCGCCGACCTCGGCCTCGGCCATGGCCTGCCGCATGGCCGGCGTGGGCCGGGTCACCGTATCGCTGCGCAGATCGATCACCTTCACCGCCGCCTCCTCACCCCTCGGGCCACTCCCCCTGGAAGACCTCCACCGCCGGCCCAGTCATGTACACATGGTCGTCCGCGGCCCACTCGATCTCGAGATCGCCGCCGAGCAGGTGCGCCACGGCCCGGCGTGCCGCCCGGCCGGTGAGCGCCGCGGCCACCACGGTGGCCGACGCCCCGGTGGCGCAGGCCAGGGTCTCCCCGGCGCCCCGTTCCCAGGTCCGGATGCGCAGCTCCCCGGGACGTCCGCCTGGGGAAGGCCGGGTGACGCTCGATGAGAGGACCGTAGGTGGTCACCGGAAAGGCGGCCACGTCCGGCACGAAGCTCACGCAGTGGGGGTTCCCCATGGAGACCGCCGTGACCTGGAAGCTCCGGTCGCCGACCGCCAGGGGCTCGTTCACCACCCGCCCCGGCACCCCCAGCATCGGGATCTCGCCGCGCTCCAGCCGCGGCCGGCCCATGTCCACCCGCACCCGGGCCACCTTCCCGCCCTGGACGGTGAGCTCCAGGGTCAGGGTCCCGGCCAGGGTCTCCACCGTGATCGCGTCCTTCCGCGTCAGCCCGTGGTCATAGACGTACTTGGCCAGGCACCGGATCCCGTTGCCGCACATCTCCGCCTCGGAGCCGTCGGCGTTGAACATCCGCATCCGGAAGTCGGCCTGCGCCGAGGGGAGGATGAGGATCAGGCCGTCGGAGCCCACGCCGAAGTGGCGGTCGCTCATCTGGCGGGCGAGGGTCTCCGGGTCCTTCACGGTCTCCTGGAAGCCGTCGATGTAGAGGTAATCGTTGCCGATGCCGTGCATCTTCGTGAAGCGCATGCGCTCGCCTCGCCGGGCTCAGGCTGTGGGGTGGGAGCGGGCCCGGTCCGCGGCCCGCTCCAGCGCCAGCTCGATCAGCCGGTCCACGAGCCTGGGATAGGGGAGCCCGCTCGCCTCCCAGAGTTTGGGAAAGACGCTCATGGCCGTGAACCCCGGGATCGTGTTGATCTCGTTGACGAGGAGGGCCAGGTCCGTCCGGCGGACGAAGAAGTCCACCCGGGCCATCCCCGCGCAGTCGATGGCCCGGTAGGCCCGCAGCGCCAGCTCGCGGGTCTGCTCCAGGAGCTCGGGCGGGAGCACCGCCGGCACGACCAGCGACATCCCCCCCTCGGTGTACTTGGAGGCGTAGTCGTAGAACGGTCCCTTGGGCACGATCTCTCCGACGACGGACGCGATCGGGTCCTCGTTGCCCAGCACGCTGCACTCGACCTCCCGCGCGTCGATCGCCCGCTCCACGAGCACCTTCCGGTCGTAGAGGCACGCCTGGTCAATCGCCTGCACCAGCGCCTCCGGCGTGCTCACCCGCGAGATCCCGATGCTGGACCCCGAGTTGGAGGGCTTCACGAAGAACGGGGGAGCGCCCAGCACCGCCGCGATGAAGGCCAGCCGGCTCGCCCGGTCCTTCTCCCACTCCCCCCGCCGGACCACGCAGAACTCCGGAATCGGCAACCCCTGCTCATGGAACAGGGCCTTCATCAAGGCCTTGTCCATCCCCACGGCAGAGGCCGAGACCCCGGCCCCGACGTATGGGATCCCGGCGAGCTCGAGCAGCCCCTGGACCGTCCCGTCTTCGCCGTAGGGGCCGTGCAGGAGGGGGAAGACCACGTCAACCCCCCTGAGCA
>JACPFL010000087.1:0-1220 GCA_016183025.1 Deltaproteobacteria bacterium
AACCTTCCTGCAGGGGCTGTGGGCTGGGGAGTATCGCTAGGGACGCGATAGCGCGTGACGGGGTCTGAACCGGGGCCGCGTTTTTGCGTATCGGGAGCATCGGGGGCTCGCTCCCCCGGAGGGCCGCCCGCCACGCGGCCGGCACCTCCCAGTACCGCCGGATCCCCGCCTCCCGCGCCAGATGAATCCTGTATCGCGTCGCGTGGCTCTTCGTCCCCGCCTTGCCGCTCCTCTTGGCGGCTGAGGCGGGCTCCAGATGAGGACTGGCAAAGCTCTGACAAAGTCGATACGGGTCGGGAAGGAAGGCTAGGGATGCAAGTGCTTGAGATCGCTGAGGAGGGGATGGTCGGGGCGACCCGATTTGAACGGGCGACCACTAGCCCCCCATGCTAGTGCGCTACCAGGCTGCGCCACGCCCCGGCCGGTTCGACGTGGTCGGTTTAGGCGCCCGTGGGGGACGGGCACCCCGATCGCGTCAGGACTATTTCAAGACCACCTAGCTTGTACCATACCACCCACGCGGGCCGCAAGGCCGTCCCGGAGGAATCTGGACAGGCTCGGCGCGAGGGCTCGGCTGGCCGCAACTGCGGGGAGGCGGGGCCGGGGGAATCGAAACGCGGCGCCAGGAAGGGGACGACGGGAAGGTGGCGGTTTTACGGGCTGGGGATGGGGAGCGGAGCCCTGGCGCGTGGCCGGGCCCCGGACCTAGTCCAGGAGCTTGCGGACGGCCTTCAGCTCCTCCCGCACGGCGAGCAGCGCCCGGCGGGCCTTGCCCTCGTCCAGGGACAGCTTGAGCTGATCGCCCCCCCCGGCCCGGCGCAGCTCCCGCAGCCTCTGTTTGGCCCCGGCGATGGTGTAGCGCTCACCGTAGAGCATCTGCTTGATCTGCAGGATCAGCTCCACGTCGCTCCGCTTGTACAGGCGCTGATTGGACCGGGTCTTGGCGGGGGTGATCATCTTGAACTCGGACTCCCAGTAGCGGAGGATGTAGGGCTTCACCCCGGTCAGCTCGCTCACCTCCCCGATCTTGAAGTAGAGCTTGTCCGGGATGATCTTCCGGGGCGCCCGGCGGCCTCCTGCCCCATCCTGCCGCTGCACAGGCCGGGATGACATGTCCGTCACGCGTTCAGCGCGCTCTTCAGGATCTGGCTGGGCTTGAAGGTCAGGACCTTGCGGGCGGAGATCCGGATCTCCTCGCCCGTCTGCGGGTTGCGGCCGCG
>JACPFL010000087.1:1234-3236 GCA_016183025.1 Deltaproteobacteria bacterium
CCAGGGTTTCTTTGATGATGTCGAAGACCATCTCGACGATCTCGGCGGATTCCTTCTTGGAGAAGCCGATCTTCTCGTACAGGTTCTCGATGATGTCCGCCTTCGTCATCGCCGCCACCCCCTTCTCCCCCAGGCCCCTGCCGGACCGGGACGCGGGTCTCTCCGACGCCCCCCTACTGGCGAATCTCTGCCCCCAGCTCCCCCCGGAGCCGGGCCAGCGCCTGCTCGTGGATGCCGTTCACCTCCTCATCCGTCAGCGTCCGGTCTTGCGCCTGGTAGCGGATGCGGAAGGCCATCCCCTTTTTCCCCGGCGGGATCGGGTCCCCGCGGTACACGTCGAAGGGCCGGACCTCCTGGAGCAGCGGATCCCGCCCCGCCAGCACGGCCCGGCAGACCGCCTCGGCCTCCAGCCCCTCGTCGGCCACCAGCGCGAAGTCGCGGAAGACCGCCGGGAACCGCGGCAGCGGCGTGAAGCCCTTCCGCGGGCTCACGTGCGCGGCCAGCGCCTCCAGGTTCACCTCCGCCACCAGGGCCGGGCTCTTCAGGTCGAACGCCCCCAGGACCTCCGGGTGGACCTCCCCGAGCAGGCCCATCACCTCCCCCTCGGCCAGCAGCTCGGCGGCCTTCCCGGGGTGCAGGTACGGGATGGCCTCCGTGGCCCGCGCGCTCACCGCCCGCACGTCCAGCCCGTCGAGCAGCAACTCGATGGTCCCCTTGAGGTCGTAGAAGTCCAGCGCCGCCCGCTCCCGATCCCACAGCTCGTCCTGCCGGAGACCCATGAGCAGCAGGCCCAGCGTCCACACCTCCTGGGGGAGCTTCCCGTCAACCGTCGGGAGGAAGACCTTCCCCACCTCGAACAGGCGCACGGTCGGGTTCTTCCGGTTGGCGTTGCGCCCGGCCGCCTCGAGCAGGCCCGGCACGAGCAGGGTGCGCATGACCGACTGGGTCTCGCTGAGCGGGTTCAGCAGGCGCACGCACCGCCGCCGCGGGTCGTCTGGAGCCAGGCAGAGCTGATCGAAGACGCGCGGCGCATGGAAGCTGAAGGTGATCGCCTCGTGAAGCCCGGCGCCGGTGAGCAGCGTCTGGACCCGCTCGCGCAGGAGCTGCCCCCGGTCCCGTGGCTCCGGGCCGGCCGTGCCCTGGGGGAGCGCCTCCGGGATGCGTTGGTAGCCGTGGAGCCGGGCTACCTCCTCGATCAGGTCCACTTCCTCCTGGAGATCCGGACGGAAGGTGGGGACCGTGACCCGGAGCTCCCCGTCGCCTGCCGGACGGGTGCCGAGCTGCAGGCGTTCCAGGAGGGCCCGCACCTCCTCGGCCGGGAGCGCGGTGCCGAGCAGGGCGTTGACCCGGCCCGGGCGCAGGCGGAGCTCCCGGGGGACGATCGGGCGCGGATAGACATCCACCACACCCCTGGCGATCTCCCCGCCGGCCAGCTCGCAGATCAGCGCAGCCCCGCGGTCCAGGGCCGGCACTATCCCGGCCGGGTCCGCTCCCCGCTCGAAGCGCTGGGAGGCCTCGGTCCGGAGCCCCAGGGCCTTGGAGGTCCGCCGGGTTGTGATCGGGTCAAAGTAGGCGCTCTCGAGCAGGACCGCGGTCGTGTCGGGGGCGATCTCGCTGTTGGCCCCGCCCATGATCCCGGCCAGCGCCACGGCCCGCGCGGCGTCACAGATCATCAGGGCCTCGCCGGAGAGCACCCGGCGCTGCCCGTCCAGGGTGTAGAACTCCTCCCCCGGCCTGGCGCGCCTCACCACGATCCGCCGCCCCTCCAGGCGGTCGAAGTCGAAGGCGTGCAGCGGCTGGCCCCGCTCCATCAACGCGTAGTTCGTCGCGTCCACCACGTTGTTGATGGGACGCACCCCGACGGCCTGCAGCCGGCGCTGGAGCCAGTCAGGCGAGGGGCCGATCCGGACCCCCTGGATCACCCGGGCGCTGTACCGCGGGCAGCCGGCAGGGTCCTCGATCGTGACCGCGGCCAGGGTCTCGACGGCCGGGCCGGTCTCAG
>JACPFL010000080.1 GCA_016183025.1 Deltaproteobacteria bacterium
CGGGCCGGGTCCAGCCCGATCCGGGGCAGGAGCAGACGGATGAGGAAGTCCGTGGTTCCCCCGATGGCCGCGATCCCGATGACCTTCCCCTTCAGCTCGAGCAAGCTCTTCATCCCTCGGGCCGCCAGGTAATACGGCATGAAGTTGTCGAAGCCGGCGATCATGACGGCATCCGTGCCGGCCAGCACCGCATTGGCCACTGCCGGGGCCGCGATCGCGACCGCCCCGACCTCCTGGGCGACCAGCGCCTGGATCGTGACCCGCGAGCCGGTGAAGGTCACGAGCTGTACCGTGAGCCCTTCGTCCCGGACGAACCCCTGCTCGTGGGCGATCCAGATCGGGAGGACCGAGGGCGTCGGGGAGACGATCCCCAGCACGAAGCGCTGGGCGCCGTGGGCGGGCCCGAGCATGGCGGGCAGCGCAAGCAGCAGGACGACCGCCCCTACCCCCAGCGCTCTGCGCATCCTCATCGCCTCCTGCCGCCTCCTACCAGAGCCTCCTGAGCCTCCTGCCGGGCCCCGGCAGTATTGCAGCATATCCGCTGGCCTGTGGCAAATCCCCTGGCCCTCTCTGTCCGGCCCGGTTCTTGCGCCACTTGTCAACCCTCCCATCGTCGCGCACAATGGCCTGGTCCCCACCCACGAGCGACGTCATGCCGACCGTGCGTCTGCATCTTCGGGCCATCTTGAACGAGGGCAGACCCTTCGGTGCCCTCCTGTTCGCCCTCCTCCTGCCAGCCTGCGGCGGAGGCGGAAGCACGACTGCGTCGGATCCCGAGCCGTTGGTGCTGGAGCTTGCGCAGGTGGTGACGGGGTTGACCAACCCCCTGGACCTCCAGCAGCCGGACGACGACACGGGCCGCCTGTTCGTCGTCGAGCAGCGGGGTACGATCCGCGTCATCCAGGACAACGCGCTCGTCGCCGGCCTCTTCCTCGACATCCGCGATCGGGTCACGAGCGGCGGCGAGACGGGGCTGCTGGGCCTGGCCTTTCACCCCGCCTACCGCACCAATCGCCGCTTCTTCGTGAACTACACGAGAACCGTGGGCGGGCAGCTCCAGACCGTCATCGCCGAGTACCGGGCGTCCGAGTCCGACTCAAACCGCGCCGCGGATGACGAGACGATCCTCCTCGTCGTGGACCAACCCTTCTCGAACCACAACGGCGGGGGGCTGGCGTTCGGCCCGGACGGCTACCTGTATATCGCCCTGGGAGACGGCGGCAGTGGGGGCGACCCGCTCGGCAACGCCCAGAGCCTCAATACACTCCTTGGCAAGATCCTGCGCATCGATGTGGACTCATCTCCATCGCCTGGATTGGCCTACGCTGTGCCCCCGGACAACCCCTTCGTCAATCAGCCAGGCTTGGACGAGATCTGGGCCTATGGCCTGCGTAACCCTTGGCGCTTCTCGTTCGATCCCCCGAGCGGACGCCTGTTCGCCGCGGACGTGGGCCAGTCCGATTTCGAGGAGGTGGACCTCATCACCCGTGGCCAGAACTACGGCTGGAACATCCTGGAGGGCGCGCACTGCTACCCGCCGCCCTCGACGGGCTGCCGCACGATCGGGCTGACCGCGCCCATCGCCGAATACGGGCACGGTGAAGGCGGCTCTGTGACCGGCGGCTTCGTCTATCGCGGCGCGCGCATTCCGGGGCTGGTGGGGACCTACGTGTTCGGCGATTATGTCAGCGGCCGGATCTGGGGGCTGCGGGAGACCGCGGCAGGGACCTGGCAGCGCTCCGAGCTGCTCGCGAGCACCCTCAACGTCAGCGCGTTCGGCCAGGACCAGGCTGGCGAGCTCTACGTCCTGGACCACACGGGCGGCGTGGTCTACCGTCTCCGCAGCCAGGGCTCGTCCTGAGGGGCCGGGAGCAGCACCGCCCGGCCCGGCCGGCGCCGCGCGCGGCCTGGCCCTGATCTGCGGCCGGGACCGCGGAGCGGGGCCAGCGCTCCATGACTGCCCGGCGCGACCGACCCGGGCGCGGGGTGACCGGCCCGGCGCGGGGGCTCAGGTCAGGCGGAAGAAGCGGCGGGCGTTGGCGCCCAGGAGCTTCTTCTTCTGCCCCTCGGTCAGGTCCGTCCGGTGCATCACCTCGGCTGCGGAGCGCCCGATCAGCGCGTCCCAGTGCGGGTAGTCCGAGGCGTACATGATCAGGTCCTCGCCCAGCCACTCCTTCATGACGTACGGCAGGGTCTTCTCCTCGGGCTCGAAGGAGTAGTAGATCTGCCCCCCGCGCATGTACTCGCTCGGCTTGCGCTTGAGGTGCGGGGCCTCGACGTCTCCCCGCTTCTCCCACTCCTCGTCCAGGCGCTCCATCCAGTAGGGGAACCACCCGATCCCGGACTCCAGAAAGGCGATCCGCAGCCGCGGGAAGAGCTCCGGGATCCCCCCGAACATCACCCCCGTCAGGTGGATCATCTGCTCCAGCGGGTGCGCCACCGTGTGCATGCAGATGAAGCGCTCGAACCGGTTCTCCCCCGCCGCCCATCCCCCGGCCGAGGAGTGGATCCCCAGCGCGCAGTCCAGGCGCTCGGCCTCCGCGTACAGCGGGTGGAACGCCTCCTCCCCGAAGTCCCTGCCGTGCCCGTGGGCCGCCAGCATCCCCCCCACAAACCCCAGCTCCGTCACGGACCGGCCCAGCTCTTTGACCGCCGCCGGGACGTTGGTCACCGGGAGCACCGCCACCCCCTTCAGGCGGCCATTGGATTGCCGGCACTGGTCCGCCAGCCAGTTGTTGTAGGCCCGGCACAGGGCCGCGGCGAAGTCGCGCTCCCGGACGATCCCGACGTTCAGCATGAAGGTCGGGAAGATGACAGCCACGTCGATCCCTTCCTTGTCCATGTCCCGCAGCCGGGTCTCCAGGTCGAAGGTCTCCTTGCCCATGCGGCCTCCGAGGCTGCGGTTCCAGTGGTCCCGGGGCACCAGGGAGCGCCGGCCGGGCATGTTATGGGGCGGCTCGAGGTGCTTCCGCAGCTCGGCCTCCGGCTCCAGGATGTGCCCGTCTGCATCGACCACGTCGTAACCAAACATCGCGCGTCCTCCTTTCCCTAGACGGTCTTGCTCCCCACGACCCCCCAGCGCTCGATGGTCTTCTGCTCGAAGGGGCGCAGGAGCACCGAGTCGAGGATGAGAAAGCTCACCCCGATGGTCAGCATCCCCACGACCACCACCTCGGATTCCAGGAACTGCCGGGCGTTGAAGATCAGAAACCCCAGGCCGCTGGCCGCGGCGATCATCTCCCCGCCCACCAGGGCCCGCCAGCCGTAGCCGATCCCGATGCGCAGCCCCATGATGACGGACGGCAGGGCGCCGAGCACCACCTCCCTGATCACCTGCAGGCGCGTCGCCCCCAGGGTGAGCGCCGCGTTCAGGAGCACCTGCGGCACTGTCTGGATCCCGGAGATGGTGTTGAACAGGACCGGGAAGAGGACGGAGGCGAAGATGATGAATACGATGGCCCCGGTCCCGAGCCCGAACCAGAGGATCGCCAGCGGGATCCAGGCCAGGCCCGGAATGGCCTGACCCAGGGTGATGATGGGGGTGAAGAAGCGTGCCACGGGGCGGCTGATCCCCATGGCGACCCCCAGCACGATCCCCGTGCTCCCCCCGATCAGGACGCCGAGGAGCAGGCGGACGAGGCTCTCGCGCATGTGGACCCACAGGGCGCCCGATTGCCCGTGCTCGATGAATGCCCACAGCACGCCGAGCGGATCGGGCAGGAGGTAGCGCGGGTAGAGCCCCAGGGAGGCTACCCCCTGCCACAGGGCCAGGATGGGGAGGAACGGGATGATCTTCCAGGCCGCCTCCTGCCACGCCGATGCCCTCATCGTGTCTCCCCGATCAGCCGCAGGATGGTCTCCTGCAGCTCCAGGAACTCGCTGTTCGTGTTGATCTCGCTCCACACCCGGGGCCTCTTCAGCCGGACAGGCACGTCGGCGCGGATCCGGCCCGGCCGCCGCGTCATCGCGATCACGCGGTCCGACAGGAAGATCGCCTCCGCGACGTGGTGGGTCACGAAGATGACGGTGTTGCGCTCCTCCTCCCAGACCTGCCCCAGGTGCTCCTGCAGCGTCATCCGCGTCTGCGCGTCCACCGCCGCGAACGGCTCATCCATGAGCAGCACCTTGGGGCGCACGGCCAGGGCGCGCGCGATGGCCGCCCGCTGCTTCATCCCCCCGCTGAGCTGGTGGGGGTGGACGTGCTCGAACCCCGTCAGCCCCATCAGCCCGATGTAGTACCGGCAGATCTCCCGCCGCTCCCCCGGGGGGACCCCCTTCAGCCGGAGCCCGTACTCGATGTTCTGCTCCACGGTCCGCCACGGGAACAGGGCATACTCCTGGAAGACCATCCCCCGTTCCGCACCGGGCCCCGTGATGGCCGAGCCCTCCAGCCAGACCTCCCCTCGGTCAGGCGGGAAGTACGGGGGGAGCCCCGCGATGACGTTCAGGATCGTGGTCTTCCCGCAGCCGCTCGCCCCCACGATGCTCACGAACTCGGAGCGCTCGATGGCGAGGTGGAGGTCCTCCAGGGCGGAGACCCGCGTGGCCCCCTGCATCGCGAAGGTCTTGGTGAGCCCGCGCAGCTGCAGGAACATCGGGGACCGCCGCTGATCAGGCCGGCAGGTCGCTGAAGAACTCCGGGTGCTCCTTCTGGGCCCGGGCCATGTACTCCTCGTACACGAACTCCTCGAGCTTGATCGGCCGGCGGAGGCGCCCCAGGCGCTCCAGGAACTCCAGGCTCACCCGCAGGTCCTCGTAGAAGGCCCTGGGCATCCGCGGGTCCATGACGCTGTACTTGAGGCTCTCGCCGAGCAGCGCGCGGTCTATCTTGAGGTCCTGCTCACCCAGGGCCATGCTCTCCCCGGTGCGGTCCGTGCGGATGAAGTGCATGGCCTTCAGGGTGGCCAGGACGAACCGGTAGCCGAGCTCCCACTGGCTCTTGATGATCGAGTCCTTGAGCAGGATGGCGTTGTGGTTTCGGAAGTACTTCCCCCCGCGCAGGATGACCTCGCCCACCCCCTTCTTCGCCCAGCTCGTGATGTTGGGCTCCCAGACCGCCACGGCATCCACCTGCCCGGTGGCCAGGGCCGCGGGCATGGCGTCCAGGAGCATGTTCTGCACGGTGAACTGGGCGAGCGTCAGCCCCTCGGCCCGCGCGGCCAGCTCGACGAACTGGTGCGCGGAGGAGCCGACGGTCAAGGCGATCTTCCGCCCGACCAGTTCACGCAGCCCCCTGATCGGCGAGCCCTTGCGGACCATCAGGGCATTGATATCGCCGCCGTGCCCCCGGGTGACGACCAGCTTCACGGGGAGCCCCCGGGCGGCGCTGAGGAGCGCCGCGATCGCGGACATGTTGGCGGCGTCGATCTCGCCGGCGGCCAGCGCCTCGTTGAGCTGGGGGCCGCTCAGCGTGAAGAAGCGCTTGATCCGGAACCCGAACTCGCGGTCGTACCCCTTGAGCATCGCGACGGGCATCGGGAGGTTCGCCGAGACCGCCTGCCACCCGACCCGCAGCTCGGGCAACGTGGGTTGGGCGGCCCTGGCCAGGCCGGCCCGCCACCCCAGGCCTGTCAGGCCAGCCCCGACCAGCAGCGTACTCCGCATCACCTCTCGCCTGGTCAGCCCTGTGCTCATGACCATCGCCCTCCTGCGCGGGTGATCTCTATTGCGCGGGGTGATTCTTATCATGAAGGGCAGATGAAGGCAACTATGGGGGGTTGGGGGGTCGTGGGACATTTTGAAGTGTACCAGTGCCGCGTTTGGCCCTCGATTGACAGCAGGAGCGCCAGTGGTAGAATCCAGCCCCTCAATGAGACGAGGTGGCGTCGCCCGGGCGCCCTTGGGGAGACCCCTGAACAGAGGAGGCAAGCCATGAAGCGTCACCGAAGCTGGAACCGGATGGTGCTGATCGGGGCCGTGCTCATCCTCGGAGCGGCGGGCCTGTTCCTGGTCGTCCCGGAGGGCGCGGCCGCGCCGGCGCGGGTGGACAAGGTCACCCTGCGGCTGGACTGGATTCCAGGCTCGGAGCATGCCCCGGTCTGGGCCTCGCGCGAGAAGGGGTTCTTCCGGGAGGAGGGGCTGGACGTCCAGGTCTTCCCGGGTGAGGGCTCCACCGTCACGCTGAAGCTGGTCGGGAACAAGAACAACGACTTCGGCCACGCCGGTGCCGACTCCACGATGATCGCCTTCTCCAAGGGAGTGCCGGTCAAGGTGGTGGCCGTCCTGTTCCAGAAGCCGCCCGTGGCCATTGTGTACCCCACCGACAGGCCGGTGAAGCGCTTCGAGGCCCTCTACGGCCGGCGCCTCGGGACCAGTCCGAGGGGTGTGAGCTACAAGCAGTGGGAGGCCATGGCCGCCCGCCACAACGTTGACCGGTCGAAGATCCGGGAGATCCCCGTCGAGACGGCCGCGGCGAAGGCCATGGAGGCCGGGGTGGTGGACGCCTTTGTGGGCTGGTGGGGCTCACCGACGGCCTGATCCTGAGGACGAAAGGCTATTCGGTGGACTGGATGAGATTCGCGGACCTCGGGCTGCAGTTCTACGGGACCTCCATCGTGGCCCACGAGGACATGGTCCGCCAGAAGCCCGACCTCGTCCGGCGCTTCGTCCGGGCCTCGCTCAGGGGGTGGCAGTACATGATCGACCACCCGGGCGAGGTCACAGAGATCTTTCTCAGGGCGAACCCCAACATCGACCCGGCCTACTCCCGCGCCAAGGTCCCGGCGGTGGTGAGCCTGGCCCAGAGCGAGACGACGAAGCGGCTGGGGCTGGGTGCCTCGACCCGGGAGGAATGGGAGGCCATGCAGAAGCTGCTGGTCGAGGTCAAGATCCTCGAGGCCCCGATCGAGCTGGCCAAGCTCTACACGAACGACTTCCTGAAGTAGGACGGCGGCGCATCCAGGATGGGGCCCGGGCGGGAGGCTGATGGTAGGGTGAGCCGTTGACCGGCCACGCCAGGACGGGGCCGGGAGGAACCCTGAACGGGAGCCCGAGGAGTGAACTCAGCCAGAGGAGGAGTGCCATGAAGGCGATGCAGCTCACAGCAGTCGGCGGTCCCGCCAACCTGAAGCTCACCGAGATCCCCGAGCCCACCCTTGCGGAGAACGAGGTCCTCATCAAGGTCGAGTGCGCGGGCGTCAACTTTGCCGACGTGAACGCCTGTCATGGCCGGTACCCGCTGCCCCCCCTGCCGGCCGTGATCGGCTTCGAGGCCGCCGGCACCGTGACCCGCCTGGGGGCCGGCGTCCGGTCCGTGCGGCAGGGAGAGCGGGTGGTGGCCTTCGTCAAGGGCGCCTACGCGGAGCAGGCGGTCGCCTCGGAGTCCCTGGTCTACCCGCTCCCGCCGGGCTTCTCCTGGGATGACGCCGCCGCCACGCTCGTGGTCTTCCAGACAGCCTACCACGCCATGCGCACCGCCGGCCGGCTGCAGACCGGGGAGACGCTCCTGGTCCATGCGGCAGCCGGCGGGGTAGGGACCGCCGCCCTGCAGCTCGCGAAGGCCTGGGGAGTCAGGGCCCTGGGGACCGCCAGCAGCCCCGCCAAGCTGGATCTCGTCCGTTCCCTGGGCGCGGAGGCGGCGATCAACTACGCGACCACGGACTTCGTCGCGGCCGTGCGGGATACCACCAAGGGACGCGGGGCGGATGTGGTCCTCGAGAGCGTGGGGGGTGAGGTCTTCACGAAGAGCCTGGACGCCCTGGCCCCCGAGGGCCGGATCGTCGTGTACGGCAACAGCTCCGGGACGCCGACGGCCCTGGAGCCGCGCAAGCTCCAGGCGCTGAACCAGTCGGTGGCGGGCTTCAGCGTGGCCCGCATGCGCGCGGCCCAGCCCGAGCGCTTGCAGGCCTCGTATCGCGAGCTGGCAAAGCTGTTCGAGGCCAAGCAGGCCCGCCCCATCATCGGTCGGACCTTCCCGCTGGCGGAGGCCGGGGCCGCGCTCAACTACCTGGCCAGCCGGCAGAGCACGGGCAAGGTCCTGCTCAAGCCCTGAGCGCCGAGCCCGTCCGGAGCCGCGACCGAGCCCCTGACCACACCCCGGACGTTGACAGGAGGGGCCGAGGCTTCTGGGCCTCGGCCCTCCGTTTGCCATCGTGTCCGGCCCTCTCCCTGGCCGAGCTACGAACACTGCCAGGAATTCCCGTGACTCCGCTTTG
>JACPFL010000081.1 GCA_016183025.1 Deltaproteobacteria bacterium
GACGGGCGCGATGCTCCTCCTCCCCGCGGGCCTGGGCGCCCAGGAGCGGACCCTGGAGGAGCTGCAGGTGGAGATCCTCCGCCGCGCGCAGCAGAACCGACACCCGATCAGCGAGGTCAAGGTCGAGGACGTCCGGCTCGTCCTCAGCCGCCTCACGAGCAAGGACCCCGATCTCTGGGCCCGGGAGTGGAGCCGGGTCGCGGAGCCCTACGAGAAGAAGGGGGACGAGCAGTTCCGGGCCGGGAACCGGAAGGAGGCTCTGGAGGCCTACTACCAGGCCTACCGCTACTACTACCTCGGGCGGTGGCCTCTGACCAACTCCGTCGGCAAGAAGCAGGCCTATCAGGGGGCGATCCGCACGTTCCTGGCCGCGGCGCGGCTGTTCGATCCGCCGCTGGAGCGGGTGGCGATCCCGTTCGACGGCAAGCAGATCGTGGGCTACCTCCGCCTCCCGAAGGGCGTGTCCAGGCCCCCGCTGATCTTCCACTGGGGCGGGATCGACGGCTGGAAGGAGGACGCGCGGGCCAACGTCGAGGGGTATCTGGCTGCCGGGTGGGCGAGCTTCGTCATCGACATCCCGGGGACCGGTGAGAGCCCGATCCTGGTCACGGCGGACGCGCACCGGCTCTTCTCCGCGGTGCTCGACTACTTCCAGAACCGCCCGGAGATCGACGCGGCCCGGATCGCCGTGCAGGGGTCGAGCTGGGGCGGGTACTGGGCCGCCAAGATCGCCCATGTCGAGCGCCGGCGGATCCGGGCCGCGGTCAACTGGGGCGGCCCGGTCCACTACTACTTCCAGCCCGAGTGGCAGCGGAAGGCGCTCGGCACCCGGGAGTACCTGTTCGGGCTGTTCGAGGCCCGGGCGGCGCTCTATGGCGTCAACACCGTGGAGGAGTTCCTGGCGACCGGGCCGAAGTTCTCCCTGCGGGAGCTCGGGATCCTGGGCCAGCCCTCGGCGCCGCTGCTCAGCGTCAACGGGAAGAACGACACCCAGGTCCCGATCTCGGACCTCTACATCCTGATGGAGACCGGTGCGCCCAAGGCGGCCTGGGTCAACCCCGCGGGCGGCCACATGGGGCGGGGGCCGGGCGGGTCGCCGGACTACGTGTTGAAGCAGGTCGTGATCCCCTGGCTCCGCACCCACCTCGCCGTCCCGGCCCGGTAGCCGGAAACGCGGGGCAGCGGCGTTCGCGTGGTCTGGGCGCCTGCCTTACGGGGGCAGGTGAGGGAGGAAGCCCGGAAGATCCTTCGGGGGGCCCGGGTTCAGGCGACCACCGTCAGGCCGAGGCTGCGGAAGTCCTCATCAAAGGCCAGGCACGGCATGTGATCCAGGAGCGTGATGACCACGATGAAAGAGATGGCGTCGCAGAACGAGAGACGGTGATCGCGACTGCGTCGGCGGAAGACCTGCTCTGCTTCAACCCGGACATTCGCGCCGTAGTCCACAATATGCAGGCCCGGCTTGACCTCGTCGAGAAAGCGGATGGCAGCAAGCGAGCTGTGACGGTAGCGAAGGAGAGTGAGGGTCTCGCTTATCACATCCCAGGTGGTCCACAGCTGCGTCCGGCGACTCGCCGCCTCGCTGGCGAGGGCCAGCGCCCGCCGGTGGTGCATGTCGTCCCTGTCGGCGCAGGCATAGAAGTACGAGGTGTCGCAGAAAACTCGCCCCGGGAGGGTTGGCCGTGCCTCAGGGGCGTCGGCCATAGAGGTACTCCTTGACGTGCGCCGACACGTCCGTCGGACGGCCTCGCCGCCGTGGCCTCCGAAGCTTGCGCGCCAGATCGAGGAGGGCTCGCGCCGCCGCCCCGGGCTCGGGCTCGGGCAGCGCCGCCCGGAGCTCCGCCACCACCTCGTCCCGCACCGTGATCTGCACCGTGGCACCTGCGTCTTTCCGCACCTGGCGGACCAGCTCTGGCAGCCGCCTTCTGGCCTCGCTGATCGAGACTTTCATGCCCTGGCCCTCCCGGGATGGTGTAGCTCTGACAAGTCAGAAGTGTACTAGAGTGTACAGGATAGGTCAATTCACCCGTGACCCCAGATGCCACGGCCGGGTTCTAGAGTAGGCGGCCAGTGGCCCAATTGAAGGAGCGATCAAGGTGTTAGCGGCGGCTGGCCGTGCAATGGTTTCCACGGCCTTCAAGCCGTGGCCCAATTGAAGGCCGTCCTTCGACTCCGTGGTCGGCTCCGGCCAGGCGAGGTTTTCACGTGGATCGGGATGTCCGGAGTCTGCCGGCAGAGCCCGGACCACCATGGCCCTGCAAGACGACTAGCCCCGGGGGCGGAACTTCGGGAGGGTGACCTCCGGGGTGACGTCCTCGAAGCCCACCTCCACCGACATGTCGCAGCGCACCTCGTCGGGGCGGCAGCCGACCACGTTGCTGATCACCCGCGCCCCTTCCTCCAGCTCGATCCATGCCACCGTGTAGGGGAGCTCCTCGGCGAACCCCGGGTGGTACGCCCGGTGGAAGACGACGAATGACCAGACCTTCCCGCGGCCGCTTACCGGGGCCCACTGGAAGGCCAGGCTGTGGCACTCGGGGCAGAGGATCGCGGGCGGGAACCGGAAGCGCCCGCACGCCTCGCAGCGCTGCAGGCACAGCTCGTGCCGGCGGCAGGCTTCCCAGAAGGGCCCGGAGTCCTCACTGGGGACCGGAAGGGGCTTCTTGTACTCACCCGCCATGGCTACCTCCGCAGGATCAGGGTGGAGTGGCAGACCGTGTTCCCGCCGTTGCCGCTCACCAGCGCGATCTCGGCCCCGGGCACCTGCCGGGGCCCGCACTCGCCCCGGAGCTGGCGCACCGCCTCGACGATCTGGAGCATCCCCTCCACGTAGCCCTCCGAGAGCAGCCCGCCCGAGGTGTTGGTCGGGCGCTCCCCGCCGAGCTCCAGGCGGCCGCCCTCGACGAAGGCCCCGCCCTCGCCCTTCTTGCAGAAGCCGTAGTCCTCGAGCGTCACCAGCACGATGTAGGTGAAGCAGTCGTAGAGCTGGGCCGTATCGATGTCGGCGGGCGTCACCCCCGCCATCCGGAAC
>JACPFL010000082.1 GCA_016183025.1 Deltaproteobacteria bacterium
CCAGCGCCCACTGGAGCGTCGCCTGGTATCGGCCGTCCATCCGGTCGAACATCCGCTGGGTGGACTCGAAGAGGCGCTGCACCGTGGGGTGCCGCTGGCGCCGCTGGGACTCGGGCTTCAGGAACTTGGCCGTGAGCACCGGCACGAGCGTGAGGGAGTCGAACAGCGAGGCCATTAGCGAGAAGGCCACGGTGTAGGCCATCTGGAGGAACAGGATGGCTGCGATCCCCTGGATGAAGGCCAGGGGGAGGAAGACGATGATGCTCGTGACCGTGGCGGCGATGACGGCCCGGCTCACCTCCCTGGCCCCCTTATAGGAGGCCTCCAGCGGGGGCTCCCCGCGGTCCAGGTGCCGGTTGATGTTCTCAAGGACGACGATGGCATCATCCACCAGCCGTCCGACCCCGAGGGCCAGCCCGCCCAGGGTCATGATGTTGAGCGAGAGCTTGTTGAAGTGGAGCAGCACGAAGGTGGCGATGATGGAGATGGGGATGGAGTGCGCGATGATGACGGTGCTGGTGAAGTTCCGCAGGAAGAGCAGGATGATCAGCGTCGCCAGGATGGCCCCGATGATCGCCTCGTGCTGCAGGTTCTTGATCGATTTCCGGATGAACGTGGACTGGTCGTTGACGACCTCGATCGAGACCCCTGGGGGCAGGTCGCGGCGGATGCGGGGGATCTCGTTGCGGACGGCGTCCACCACCGCCACGGTGTTCCCGCCGGACTGCTTCTGGACCCCGATGATCAGCCCCTTGCTGGCGTTGACGTGGATCGAGGTCTCCTGCTCCTCGAACCCGTCCCGGACCCGCGCGATGTCCCGCAGGCGGATGGCGCTCCCGTTGCGGGTGGTGACGACGAAGTCCTCCAGGCGGGAGACCTCCAGGGGTTTGCCGATGGTGCGGACCGTGTAGTCGCGGACCCCCGCCTTCAGGCTCCCGCCGGGGAGGTCCACGTTGGAGGTCTTCACGGCGTCGATGACGTGCTCGAGGGCGAGCCCCGAGGCCTCCAGCCGCGGGCGGAAGGCCTCCACCTGGATCTCGCGGATCTCCCCGCCGAAGACGTTGGCCGCCGCGACGCCGGGGAGGCTCTCGATGCGGGGGGCGATCCCGTCCTCGGCCAGCTCCCGGAGCTTCCACTCGTCCATGCTCCCGGCGAGGGCCAGGGTGATGACGGAGATCTGGGAGGGGTCGAACTTGATGATGATCGGCTGATCGGCGTCCTTGGGGAGGTTGCTCAGGATCTGGTTCACCCCGTTCTGGATGTCGGTGGCCGAGGTGTCGAGGTTCGTCCCCCAGTTGAACTCCACCTGGATGATGGAGAGCCCCTCTCGGGAGCGCGACTGGACGCTCTTGACGTTCTGGATGCGGCTGACGATCTTCTCGATGGGCCGGCTGATGGAGATCTCGACGTCCTCGGGACTGGCCCCCTTGTACTCGGTGACCACCGAGACGATCGGGTAGGTGATGTCGGGGAAGAGGTCCACGGAGAGTTTCGAGAAGGCGATGAGGCCGAGCAGGATGATGGCGATCGCGCTCATGAAGCGCGCGATCGGGTTGTTCAGGGAGCCGCGGATGAGGTCCATCAGGCCGGCTTCTGCCCCTTGCGCGTCCGGTCAGGATTCGCGCCGTCGGGCTTTCCCGCCGGGGCGCGGCGATCAGGCTTGACCCCGTCCGGGCCAGCCTCGGGGCCCCCGGGCCCCATGACCTGCACCCCGGAGCCGTGCTTCAGGCGGTGCTGGCCGGCGATCACGACGTCCTCGCCCCCCTGCAGGCCCCTGGCGATCTCGATCCGGGTCTCCTGAAGCAGGCCGGTCGCGACCTCCCGCTGGACGGCCTTGCGTTCCTCGACCAGGAAGAGATACTGCCGGCTGCCCTCCTGCAGCACCGCCTCGGCGGGCACGAGCAGGCCGGGACGCTCCTGGAGGACCAGCTCGATGCGGGCGAACATCCCCGGCTTGAGCAGGTGCTCGCGGTTGGGGATGTGGACTTCGGCCTGCAGGGTCCGGCTGGCCAGGTCCAGGCCGGAGCTGAGCCGGACGACCTCGCCCGTGAAGCTCCGGTTCGGATAGGCGTCGGCCACAATCCGGGCGTTCCCGCCCCGGCGCACCAGGGGGACGTCCTTCTCCGGGACGCTGATGAGGACCTTGACGGTGTCCGAGTGGGCCAGGGTGACGATCGGGGTCGAGGTCGTCACGAAGGCGCCAGGGTCGACGTAGCGTTTGCTGATCTGCCCGGAGAACGGGGCCGTGATGGTCGTGTGCTGCAGGCGCACGCGCTCCTGCCCCAGCAGCGCCTGGTTCTCCCGCAGCTCGGCCTCCGCGACCTGGCGGACCTCGGTCCGGGCCCCCTCCCGCATCATCTTGAGCTGGTTGTCGGCCGCGATGGACTGCGCCTCGGAGACGGTATAGGCGTTCTCGGCGTCGTCCATGTCGCGCCGGGAGAGCAGGCCCTGCCGGTACAGCTCGCGGGAGCGATCGAGCTGGGCCTTGGCGTTCTCGAAGCGGGACCGGGCCTGCCGCGCCCCTTCCTCGGCCTGGCGGATCTCCTCGGGGCGCATCCCGGTCTGCAGCTCGTTCAGGCGCGCCCGGGCCTTGGCGACCCGCGCCTCGATCTCCCGGATCCGCTGCTGGAGCTCCGCCCGGTCCACCACGGCCAGGGTCTGCCCCTCGCGGACCTGGTCTCCCAGGTTCACCAGGAGCCGTTCGAGGTGCCCGGGGATCTTGGAGATGATCTCCACCTGCATGAGCGGCAGGATGTCGCCGGTGGTGACGACCTTGTGCTGGACGGTCCCGGCCACGGGCTTCATGACCCGCACGGGGATCTCCCCGCCCAGCCGCCGTCCTGTCGCCCGCTCCCGCGGCTGTGCGACCACGCGGTAGAAGGCCACCCCCCCCAGGGCGAGGAGCACCGCGGCAACGATCAGGACCTTGGGCCGGCGCAGGCTCACAGCAGCTCCACTTTATAGGTCTCCAGCGCCGTCCCCTTCACGCGCTCGAGGTTGATCAGGGAGCGCTGGTAGTCCGTCTGGGCCTGGATCTCGCTGACCTGGGCGTCGGTGAGGTCCCGCTGGAACTGCTGCACGTTGAAGGTCGTGGACAGCCCGACCCGCAGCTTCTCCTCCTCGGCCCGGACCTTCTGCTCCGCCAGCGTGCGCGCAGCGCGGGTGGCCTCGATCCGCTCGAGGTTGGAGGTGAGGGTGCGGACGGCCTGGCGCACGTCGGTGGCGATCCGCTGCTCCAGGTTCCGGAGCTGGATCACGGCCCGGTCCTGCTCCAGGCGCCGCTGGCTCAGGTCCGCCTTGGCGGCGCGGTTCCCCAGCGGCTGCTCGAGGAGCATGCCCGCGTTCCACTGCCAGAACTTCCGCTCGCCCAGGGTCTCGAAGTCGCTCCTGAAGGTCTGGTCGAGCCCCTGGAGCCCGACCGTCCCGGAGAAATTCAGGGACGGGAGGAGGCTGTTCTGTGCCACCCGGACACTGATCCCGCGGTTCTGCAAGTCGAGCTTGGCCCCGGCCAGGTCGGGCCGGCTGGTCAGGGCCGCCCTCAGGCTCTCGTCCACCCGGACCTCCCGGCGATCGAGCTGCGGCTCGTCGGTGGGATTGATGACCAGGTCGGCCCAGCGGGTATCCGTATCCAGGCTGAGGATCGCGCGCAGGTTATCCTCGGCGTTCCCGACCGCGTTCTGGGCCACGATCACCGCCTCGCGGCGGCTCGCCACCTCGGACTCGGCCTGCACGGTCTCGATCCGGGCCAGGACCCCGGCCTCCACCCGCGCCCGCGTGATGCGCAAGAGCTCCTGGGCCAGATCGAGGGACTGCTGCCTGACCGTCAGGGTCTTGCGCGCCAGGACCAGGTCCCAGTAGGCATTCTGCGCCTGGGAGATGATCTGGAGGGCCCGGTCCCGGAGCGAGTGGCCCGAGATGTCCCGGTTAGTGAGGGCGATCCGGATGTTGGCCGTGTTGACCTCGATGCCGAAGCCATCGAGGAAGGGCTGGGTGAACTCCAGGAGGAACTGCGTACTGAAGGATGGGTTGATCTGGGCGAACCGGTTGTTGGTGTTCAGGCGCTCGTTGAGCATCCGGAGCGTGTAGTTGCCGCCCGTGACCACCTTCTGCCGGACGCCGAGGTTGACATCAATGGTCTTATTGTCCGTGCCGGCGGCCTGGGTGGCGCTGCGCAGGAAGCTGCGCCCGTGCTTCGCCTCGGCGAAGGCGGTGGGATCGAAGGCCGCCCGTGCCTTGACCACATCCTCGCTGCGGATGGAGGGGGTGAGGCGCTCGGCCTGGAGGTCGAGGTTCTGCTTGATCGCCAGGGCGATGACCTCCTTGACCCCCAGCGAGACGACCCGGCGTACCGTGGGGACGGGTTCGGGGGCCGGGGCCTGGCCTGTCCCCGGCTCCGGCACCCCCGGCGCTGGCTGGGTGCCGGCTGGCCCGGCAGGGGGTTCGACTGGCCCCAAGGGGGCTGGGGGCGCGGTTGGTTGTTGCCCCCAGCCCCCTGAGGTCAACGCGAGCAGGAACACCAGGGCCCCTGCAATGCTTACCCCATGACGACCTCGCCACTGGGCTGTCCGGATCTTCACCGTTCCTGCTCCCGGCCAGGGCCCTGCTTCGGACCCTGGCCTCTACAACGGAAAAGGGGGCAGCCTCGATTCTTCTCCGCCCTGCCCCCGTCTTCGCGGACGTCCCAGAACTGCCCCTCCGGGAAGGGGTGGGCTATCCTTTCTTTTCACCCTTTTCCGCCGGCTTCGCGTCGGGCTTCTTGGCCGCCTTGAACTGGATGGCCTTCGTTGCCTTCGAGTCGATGTACGTGATGGAGGTGGCCCACTTCTCCTCACCCTTCTGCATGTACTCCACCCGAGCCGGCGCGCCCAGGTCGATGTCCACGAAGTTCCCCTTGGCCGCCTTGAATGCCTGGATCTTCGTGGCGAAGTTCACGTTGACCGTGACCAGGCGACCCTCCTTGGTGACGAGGATGATGGTGTTCTCCTGCTCGTTCACGGCCCCGACGTCCCCTTCCACGCGGACGGCCTGCTGCTCCTGCTGTTGGGCCACCATGCTGGACGCGAATACGCCCACCAGGGCGATGGCCATGAGGACGATGATGAGCCTGGCGGATTTCATGGGATCTTTTCCCTCCTTTCCGCAACTTCGCCTCTCCTACCCTCCACTGCCGCTTCCCGCCAATGTGGCTGCTGGGGCCGGTTGCCCCTCCTGTCCCGATCTCCCCCTCCGAGCAGCGCTCCCTTGTTCCCCCCGGCGACCGGGGCGCTCCTACCGGTAGAGCTGGTCGATGAACCCGCTCTGGTCCAGCTCCCGGACGAACCGGTCCTCCACGAACTGCTCGGGCCTGGCGTGCCGGGCCCTCGGGTCCTTCTCGGCGATCTCGTCCAGGATGAGCTGGATCCCCTTCAAGGTTGGATACGGCTTCTTCATCAACATCTTCAGGACGATCTTGCTGTACTGCTCCTCGATCCCCTCCATGTCCGTGGTCCGGTAGACCCGGGCGATGGAGCGCAGGCTGGGCTCCTTGTTCGTCTTGTAGAAGTGCACGCCCTCCACCCAGGCCCTGAGAAAGCGGCGCACCAGATCGGCCTGCTTCACGAGGTAGGTATCCAGCGCGCTCATGGTCGTGTGCTGGTACTCCAGGCCGAGGTCTGAGAGGTCAGCCAGGAGGTTCAGCCCCAGCTTGCGGGCCTGCAGGGTCAGCGGGGGGGTGATGACGGTGGCGAAGGCGCTGCGGTTCTGCAGGGCGGCGAAGCGCGCCGGCTCGCTCCCGATCTGGACCACGGCCACGTCCTTGTCCGGGGTCAGGCCGGCCTTCAGCAGGGCGAAGCGGATGGAAAAGTCCGAGGAGCTGCCAAAGCGGCTGACAGCCACCCGCCTGCCGCGCAGCTGGTCCATCCGGGTGATCTCCTTCACGGCGGCCACGGTGTAAGGCATGGTGTTGATGACGCCGGCGAAGATCTTCAGCCCCGAGCCGGCCATGGCGCTGCGGACCACGGCCGAGCCGCCGACCGAGGCGAGGGGGATGTCCCCGGCGATCAAGGCCTGCACCGTGCGGCTGCCGCCCTCCGTGAAGATCACCTGGACGTCCAGGCCGTGCTTCTGGAAGATCCCGGCGTCCTGGATCACGTAGAGCTCCATCTGGGTGCCGCTGATGGCGCTGTTCGCGATGAGCAGCCGCTGGGCGGCCGCCCCGGCCGGGGCCGCAGCTCCCAGGCTGAGCAGCGCCAGGATCAGGGCCATCCAAACGTGGAGCCCCCCCGCGGCTGGCCCCATTCCGGCAGCGTGGTCCGTAGCTTCTCGGCCCATCCCCTTCACCTTTTTTCCCAGGCCCTCGCCTACCCCGCGCGCTCCCGCAGCCGCCGCTTCTCGCCCACCCGCATGGTGAAGCGCGTGGCATCCAGGTACTCCAGGAGCGGGATCGAGTACTTCCGGGTGGCCTGGGTGATCTCCTTGAACTCCAGGACGCCCAGCTCGTCGTGCTGAGCGAAGTAGGTCTGGAGCTTTCCCTTCAGATCCTCGATCGCCTGGCGGTGGAAGTAGAGGTCCTCCTTGACCTTGACCAGCAGTCCCTCCTTGAGGAGCAGGTCGAGGACCGCCTTGCTCTCCCCCTTGTTCGGCGAGAGCTGCTCCGCGACCTCCGAGAAGAATGGCGGGGTCAGGCCGCTCTCGAGATAGATGGTCTCCAGGCGCTGCCGGAGGTCCCGCTGCGCAGCCTTGAGCTCCACCCGGTGGGAGGTCAGCCGGACCTCGTCGCGGTCCACCGCGATGGTCCCGGCTTGGGCGAGGTCCGCCAGGACTCGGAGAAAGAGCTTGGGGTCCACGACCGCAGGCAAGGCGGCCTTGAGCTCCACCTTGGTCATCGCCGGCTTCAGGGGATTGGCCTTGTGAAACGCCGTCAGGCCCGCCTCGGTCTCCTTGAGGAGTCTGGCGTAGGGTTCGGCGTGCACGTAGCGGGCCGCCTCCGGGTCATAGCAGACGGCGCGACCTCGGGCCGCCAGGCTCTGGATCAGGCTGCCCAGCGCCCTGGGGCTCAGGGCGGTCCGCATCTGGATCTCCCGCAGCGCCAGCCCGGCCACCCCCGCCCCGCGCAGCCGGAGCTCCACCCCCTCCTCCTCGCCCGCTGTGCGCAGGGCGTGCAGCCCTGTCAGCACCTCCGGGTCATGGCGCCGGTGCTTCCGGGCCTGGGCCTCCACCACCTCGCCGCCCCCGATCGTGTACATGGGGGACTCGCTCCGGATGACGAACCGGTCGCGGGGCAGTGTCGCAACGGGGACCTCGAGGCGGAGCTGGGCGAGGGCCTGCTGCCCGGGCTCCAGCTCGTCCCGGTCCAGGAGCACGACCCGAGTCATGGCTTCGCTCGTGCCGAAGTAGGCACGCACCTTGGTGCGATTTTTCAGGGGGCGGCCGGCGCTGGGGAGGTAGTCGAGCCAGACGTCCAGGAGGTAGGCGGGCTCCAGGGTCCCCGGGTGGGCCAGCAGGTAGCCCCGCTCAATGGCCTCCTTCTCGATCCCCTGGAGGTTGATGGCGGTGCGCTGGCCCGCGATGGCGGCTTCCACCGCCTGATTGTGCACCTGGATCCCCCGGACCTTCGCCTCGAACTTCGGCGGCAGGACCTCGACGGTCTCCCCCACGCGCACCTGGCCGGCGACGAGCGTCCCGGTGACCACGGTCCCGAACCCCCGCATGATGAAGACGCGGTCGATGGGGAGGCGGAAGAGCCCTTCCACCGAGCGGGCCTGGGCCTTCTGCGCCTGCTCATCGAGGGCCGCCAGCAGCTCGGGCAGGTTCTGTCCGGTCACGGCGGAGACGGCGATGACGGGCTCACCCTCGAGAAACGAGCCCTGGACGAACTCCCGCACGTCCTCCCGGACCAGTTCCATCCAGTCCTCGTTGACGAGGTCGGCCTTGGTGAGGACGACCACGCCGGCCTGGATCCCCAGGAGCTTGCAGATGTCCAGGTGCTCCCGGGTCTGGGGCATGACGCCCTCGTCGGCCGCGATGATCAGCGCGACAAGGTCAATGCCGGTGGCCCCTGCCACCATGGTGCGCACGAAGCGCTCGTGCCCCGGGACGTCCACCACGCCCACGCGCAGGCCGCTGGGCAGGCGGAGCGGGGCGAACCCGAGCTCGATGGTGATCCCCCGCTCCTTCTCCTCCTTCAGCCGGTCGGTGTCCACCCCGGTCAGGGCCTTGACCAGCGAGGTCTTGCCGTGGTCGATGTGTCCGGCTGTGCCGAGGATGATGTGCTTCATCCCACCGTGCCTCGCTTCCGCAGCCCGGGAAGCCGGCCGAAAGTATCCCTTAGTTAGCAGATTCCCCCCTGGAGTGCAAGCAGAGAACTCCCGGAGAATCGAGGGCTTTGCGGGGGACCTGCCGCCGGTGGCCCCCGGCCGCCGGGCCCGCCAGCGGCCCTGGCGGTTGAAGAGCGGCGGGGGGACATGTTACGGTGCTGGCACCGGTTTGTGGGGCTTGTCGCGCCGGGACGCGGCAGCAGACGGAGGGAGAGCCATGCCAGGCACGCGGCACCTGACGGTCTACGTCGATTACCTCTGACCCTGGGCCTACAATGCAGCGGTCTGGCTGCAGACGGTCAAGCGGACGCTGGGTGGGGCGCTCAGGCTGGAGTGGAAGACGTTTGCCCTGGAGCAGGTGAACAGCGAGCAGGGCCCGGAGTGGAAGGTGTGGGAGCACCCGGACCTGAAGACCCGTGGCGTGCAGGCCCTGGAGGCAGCCAAGTGTGCGGAACTCCAGGGGGAAGATGCCTTCGAGCGCTTTCACCTCCGGCTCTTCGCCGCCCGGCATGACGAGGGCCGGGACCCGGGCACGCGCGAGGTCCTGATCGAGCTGGCCCGGGAGAGCGGGCTGGACGTCGCCCGCTTCACCGCCGAACTCGACAGCCGGCGCCACCTGGCCGCGGTCGGGAAGGACCACGAGGAGGCGGCCTCCCTGGGGATCTTCGGGGTCCCGACCCTGCTCTTCGATGGGAGGGAGCCCACCTTTCTGAAGATGCGGCCCGTGCCCGACTCGGTCGACGAGGCGCTGCGGTTGTTCGAGGGGCTCTGGACGCTCACGAGCGGGCACCCGTATGTGCTGGAGCTGAAGAAGCCGGCCTCCATGACCCTGTCGGCCCGCAAGTGAGGGGCCGCTCGTGCCCGAGCGCCTCTATTTTCTGGTCAACCCCATCTCCGGGAACGGCCGGGCGGGCGAGGTCGCCGAGGAGGCGATCCGGCGACTCCGGGGCCGGGGCTATGCTTCGGACCAGGAGGCGGCGCTGCAGGTCACGGAGTTCGGGAAGATCGGGGAGCAGAGCCGGGCGGCGTGCCTCCGCTACGACCGGATCGTGGCGGTCGGGGGTGACGGCACGGTGCGTGACGTCGCTTCGGGGATCTTGCAGGCAGGCCTCGGCCGGAAGCTCGGGATCATCCCGCTCGGCCATGGCAACGACCTGTCGCGGGCCCTCGGGATTGCCCAGCGGGTGCGGCCGGGGGATGGCCAGATGGAGCGGCTGCTCGCGATCCTGCTCGGCGACCGGCTCCGGCGGGTGGACGTCTGGAGCGTCAACGGGGTCCACTTCTGCAACTACCTGGGGGTGGGGTTCGACGCCCGGGTCGTCCGCGACTTCGCGCGCTGGCGTGGCGTGTGGCGCGGCCGGCTTCTTCGCTCCAACGTCCTGAGCGAGCTGACGTACGTCCTCTGCGGGGTCCGGAACCTGCGCTATCGCCTCCAGCGTCCCCTCCGGCTCGAGCTCCCGGGCGGCGGCGGCCCTTCCATCACCGTGCCAGCCGGGGCCCGGACCCTGCTCCTGACGAACCTGCCGTTTTACGCAGCCGGGGCCCGGGTGAGCCGACAGGCGGCCCCCGACGACGGGCGGCTGGAGCTCACCGTGTTTCGCCGGCTCGCTCCCTTCCTCTTGCTGCTCCTCACCCGGTGGTGGCCAGGGCTTCCCTGGGGAGGGGCGGCCCAGCGCCAGATCACCGGGTGCGAGGTCTATGGCCTCACGAGCCCGGACGTGCACGCGGATGGGGAGGACCTCTCTGGCCCCCTGGCGGGGGCCCGCACCCTGCGGGTCGCGCGGGCCGGGCAGGTGGAGGTCCTCGTCCCATGACCCCCGCGTTCCCGCGGCTCCGGTGAGTTGTCCTCCTGTGCGAGCACCGGTCGTGGTCTGGCTGGGGTTGGCCGCGGCGTTGCTCATCCTTGGCCCCTTCGGGCCTGGGGCAGGCGGGGCGAAGGAGCCGGCACGTGGGAACGTGCTGGTGTCTGACCGCTCTGGGGGAGCAGTGCCGGGGGGAGGAGCGCGGGCAGGGGAGCGGTCCCAGGGCCAGACGGGCGAGGGGGGCCTCCAGGGCCTGGTGCGGCTGGCAGGGCCGGCGCCTGGTGAGGAGCGTGTCCGCGTGACGAAGCACCGGCAGTTCTGTGGCCGGGCCATACCCCGGGAGCGCTACCTCATCTCCCAGGCCGGGGGAGTGCGGCATGCGGCGGTCCTGGTTGAGCCGCTGGAGGGTGTCCTGCGGCCGTCCGAGGGGGCAGGGCCCGACGCGCCGGCGGTGCTGGACAACCACCGGTGCCGGTTCGTCCCGCGCGTGCAGGTCGTGCCCCTCGGGAGCGTGGTCGAGATCCGCAACAGCGACCCCATCCTCCATACCGCCCACGCGTACCTGGGGCAGGAAACCCTGTTCAATGTCGCGCTGCCGCACTACCGGCAGAACCTGCGGGCTCGGCTGACGCGGCCGGGACTGGTGAGGGTGCGCTGCGACGTGGGGCATACCTGGATGCGCGCCTACCTCTGGGTGGTCGCGGGGGTGGCCGGAGCCGTGTCCGACGAGGAGGGGCGCTTTGCCGTCAACGGGCTCGCCCCGGGCCGCTACCGGGTCCGGGTCTGGCACGAGGCCCTGGGCACGCAGACGCACGAGGTCCGGGTGGAGCCCGGGACGGTCTCGATGCTGGAGGTATGGTACGAGCGGGCCAGCCGGAAGCGCGGGGGCCCAGCCGAGGGGCGTGATCCCAGGCCGGGCGCAGGCGAGGCCCAGGGGGGTGGGGCCCGATGAGCGGGAAGCGGCGGCGCCCTGTTGCGACCGAAGGGCTCCGGCAGGCCCCGGAGACCGAGGGCGTGGGCCGGCTCGCGGCCCCCCTGGTGAAGGCCGCTGTCTTCATCTGCGGGGCGGTGCTCATGGCGCTGGAGATCGTGGGGAGCCGGATCCTGGCCCCGTACTTCGGCAACTCCATCTTTGTCTGGGGGAGCCTGATCAGCATCTTCCTGGCGGCGCTGAGCCTGGGCTATTACTTCGGGGGGGCGCTCTCGGCTCGCCGGGCGAGGTTCGGGGTGCTCGCGGCCCTCATCGCCGTCCCGGGGATCCTCATCCTCGTCCTCCCTTTCTTCTACCCCGCCGTGAACAAGGCCATCGCCGCCAGCGACCTCGGCGTCCGCCTGAACCCCCTGGTCGCCAGCACCATTCTCTTCCTCCTCCCGAGCATCTTTCTGGGCACGATCTCCCCCTATGCCATCCGGCTCTCCGCCACGGCCGTCGCTACGGTGGGGGCGACCGCCGGCGTCCTCTATGCCATCTCCACGCTGGGGAGCATCCTCGGGACGCTGGTCACGGCGTTCTGGCTGATCCCGGCCCTGGGGGTGTCGAACATCGTGCATACCCTCGGGGCGACGCTGCTCGCCCTGGCGGTGGTCCTGTTCGCGTATGAGGGGCGCCGCCTGGCGGCCGTGGGCGTGCTGGTCGTCGCCGTGGTGCCCGGGGTGCCCCTGGTCTGGCAGGCCGGCTCCGCCGTACGCGACACCCAGACCATCTTCGAGAAGGACTCCTTCTACCACCGCATGAGGGTCGTGGACGACGTGGACGTCCGCTACCTCTACTTCGACCACATGCGCCAGAGCGGGATGGCGCTGGCCGACCCCGATCGTCTGCAGCTCGCCTACACGCGCTACATGACCCTGGCCCTGGCCTTCCGCCCCGAGGCCCGGCGGCTCCTGTTCATCGGCCTGGGCGGCGGGTCGCTCCCGAAGTGGTTCCACCGGGCCCTGCCGCAGGCCGAGGTGGACGTCGCGGAGATCGACCCGGAGGTGGTCGAGGTGGCCAAGCGCTTCTTCCGGACGCCGGAGGATCCTCGGCTCCGCCTCTACGCCCAGGACGGCCGGCTCTTCGTGCTGGCGATGGCGCGGCGCTATGACCTGGTCTTCCTGGACGCCTACTTCGTGGACGCCCTCCCGTTTCACCTGGTCACGCGGGAGTTCTTCCGCGAGGTCCAGGAGCGCCTGGCGCCGGGGGGCGTGCTGGCGCTGAACGTGATCGGCGCGATCACGGGGCCGCAGAGCCGGCTCTACCGATCCATCGTGAAGACGCTGCGGAAGGTCTACGTCGAGGTCTACACCATCCCGGTGATCCGGCCGGAGGAGCCAGGCGAGGCAGGGGTCTTCAGCGACACCGTGCTACGGAACCTGATCGTGGTGGCCACACAGGAGCGCCGGGGGTGGGGGCGACCAGAGCTGATCCGGGCGGCCGAGCGCCTGGTCGCGCAGGGTCTGCTGCCGGCCGGGGCGAAGGGCTACGCCGCCCAGCTCCTGGAGCGGGAGGTCCCCACCGACGACGTCCCCGTCCTGGAGGACGAGTACGCCCCCGTGGACAACCTCATGCACTTCTAACGGTCACCCGAGGCAGATCCGGGCGATCTCCTCGTAGGTGGCGAACCACACCCCGGGGTGGCCTCGGACGAGCCGGAGGGTCTCTTCGAAGGCCCACGCGCCCATCGGCCGCCCGGAGTTGTGGCAGTGGAACACCGGGGACAGGAGGGCCGGTCGCGTTGCGCGCTCCCGCGAGAAGGTCTCGAGGACGCAACGGATCTTCTCCAGGTGGGTCGCGGGCGAGAGGCCGTGGCGCACGTAGGTGGCGTTGTCGTTGAGGTCCAGGTTGACCGGGATCTCGACCAGCGGCCTCCCCGAGACCTCGATGCGGTACGGGAGGTCCGCATCCGCGCGGTCGCCGTGCCAGAGGAACCCCATCCGGGCGAGCAGCTCCAGGGTGTCCTCGGTGTAGCCCAGCCCCGGGCTCACCCACCCGTGCGGAGGCTTTCCGGTCGTCTCCGCGATGATCCGCTGACAAGTCGAGATATCGCGCTCCCGGGCGTCCCGATCCATCAGGTAGAGCGGCTCGCCCTGCTCGTATCCGTGAGCGGCGATCTCATGGCCCGCTTCCGCTGCCTGACGGATCAGCGCGGGGCTCCGCTCGATGGCCAGCCCGTTGGCGACGATGGTGGCCCGGCAGGCGTGGCGCCCGCAGATCTCCAGCAGGCGCCCGAGGCCAACCCGGCTCGCGTAGAGCGTCCAGGTGTAGTTCCGAGTATCGAGCATGTCGCCGGCCTCAGGAGGGAGGGGCGGGCGGGGCGCGGTCAGGATCTTCCGCTCGCGGGCTGACCGCTCGGACCAGGCCTCGAACACGAGGACCGGGGCGAAGGCCAGCCATGCCCCTTGCGGCCAGTGGGGCCCCGTGCCGCTGGCGCCTCCCCCGTCGGCCGGCACGCTCACGGGCCCTGCTCCTCCACTGTCACCGCGGCCGGCACAGGCGCCGGGCGCGCGGACTGGCGCCGCGGCTGTCGCTGGGCCAGGAAGACCCCGGCGATGAGCCCCAGCCCGATCAGATCGGTGATCCAGCCCACCTTGATCAGGAGCAGGGAGGCGGCCAGGAGCGCGGCCCTCTCCCAGACCCTGAGCTCCGTCACGAAATAGCCCATGACCGCGGCGCCCAGGACGATGACCCCCAGCGAGGACGAGGCCACGGCCGTCACCACCTCGACGGGGGTCCCCTGCAGGAGCAGCGCCGGGCCGTAGACGAACATGAAGGGGATGATGAAGCCCGAGAGCGCCAGCTTCCAGGCCGTGAAGCCCGTGTGCATCAGGTTGGCGCCGCCGATGGCCCCGGCGGCGTAGGCGGCCAGGGCGACGGGAGGCGTGATCATGCTGAGGATGCCGAAGTAGAGGATGAAGAGGTGGGCCGCCATGAGGCCGACCCCGAGCTTGACCAGCGCCGGGGCCATGATGGTCGCCAGAAGGAGGTAGCAGACGACCGTGGGGAGCCCCATGCCCAGGAGGAGCGAGGTCAGCATGACCAGGACGAGGACGATGAGGAGGTTGTTCCCGGCCAGGTTCAGGATCAGGTCGGGGAGCCGGAGGCCCAGGCCGGTCAGCATGACCATGGCGATGATGATGCCGACGCAGGCAGCGGCGCAGACGGTCGGGGTGGCGTCCTCGGCCGCCTCCCGCAGGGCCCCGGCGAGCTTCCGCGGGCTCAGGCGGCTCGCCGCGGGCAGGCTGCTCACGACGAGGAGGGTGGCCAGGGAATACAGGACCGCCATGTGGGGGCTGTAGCGCGTGAGGGCCAGCATGACCACGAGGAGCGGCAGGAAGAACACGGTCCCCCGCTTGAGCAGGTCCTCGGCGGAGAAGGGGCGCTCCGGCGGCATCCCCCGCAGCCCGTAGCGCACCGAGTAGAAGTGGACGGCCGCGAACAGGGCGAGGTAGTAGAGGACGGCCGGGAGCACGGCCGCCATGATGATGCTCTGGTACGAGGTGCCGACGAACTGGATCATCATGAAGGCCGCGGACCCCATGACGGGCGGCATCAGCTGGCCGCCGGTGGAGGCCGCCGCCTCCACAGCGGCGGCCACGTGCGGCCTGAACCCCACCCGCTTCATCATCGGGATCGTGATCCAGCCGTCGACCATGACGTTGGCCACGGCGCTGCCGCTGATGGTGCCGAAGAGGCCGCTGGAGACCACCGCCACCTTGCCGGGGCCGCCGGCGAACCGGCCGAAGAGGGCCTGGGAGAGGTCGATGAGGAAGCCGGTGCCTCCCGTGACGTTCAGCAGCGATCCGAGCAGGACGAAGAGGACGACCAGTCGGAACATGATCCCCAGGGCGGGACCGAAGATCCCCTGTTCGGTCAAGTAGATGTCGGTCACGATCCGCTGCAGGCTGAAGCCGGAGTGGCCTCCCCAGGCGGCCGGCAGGTGGCTGCCGAAGGCGGCGTAGGCCAGGGCGACGGTCGCCAGGGCGGGCACGATCCAGCCCACGGCGCGGCGAGCCGCTTCCAGGACGAGGAGGGTCGCGGCGATCCCCATGGCCACGTCGGCCGGGGTCGGGATCCCGATGCGGACCATCAGGGCGTCGTGCTCCACGACGATGTAGGTCCCGGTCACGACGGCCGCCAGGAGGGCCGCGACGTCGATCCAGGCCAGCCGGGGGCTCCGGCTCATCGGGAATCTGAGGAAGGCGATGATGAAGCTCAGGGTCAGGAAGACCGCCAGCTCAGCCAGCGGGGGGAGGAAGAGGTAGAGCACCTCCAGGACGGTGTAGAGGCACAGCGCGACGCCGGCAAGGAGGATGCCCGCTGCCCGCCATGGGGCGTGGCCCTCCATCTCCTCCGTGCCGGCGCGTCCCTCCACGACCGGGCGACTACGGGGATTCGAGGAGCCGGCCGAAGCCACGCAGCGGCTCGCGGATCCCCATCCTCTGCAGCGTCGCCCAGATCATCGCCTGGAACCAGGTGACCACGGGCTTCCCCAGGTCGTGCTCCAGACGCCGGATGTTGTGCACGCTCCCCCAGCCCCCGCAGGGGATGTAGATGCCGTCGGGCTCCACGGGCGATTCCCGGAAGACCTCCCGGGCAAACGTGTACTCGACGGGGACCGGGAGTTTGCGGATGTCCACGTTGCGGCGGATCTGCAGCCCCTTCATGTGGACGACGTCGAAGCCCTCGGCTTCCAGGAGTTTCTTGATCAACCGGTTCATCTCGTCCTCGAAGGGGGTGACCATGACCAGGCGCTTGAGGGCGAGCCGCCGGAATGCCTCCACGACCCCGGTGAAGTCGGTCGAGGCCGGAAGGCCCGAGGCCTTCTCGATGCGGGCGATCACCTCCCGGTCGTAGCCTGGCCCCTTAATGGCCAGCGGGGGGACGCCCAGGAAGTAGATCTGGTCCACCTCGAAGCGCGCCAGTTGCTCCGCCGCCGCCTCGATCCGCTCCAGGGCCCGCTCCAGCTCCTCGGGGCTGAGCTCGCGGATCGTGAGGGTCGACATCGTGATGTCGACCCCCTCGGGCACCACCTCGTAGAACTCCCGGACGACCCGCCCCGGGACCGGGGTGGGGAAGATCGCGCCCAGGTGCATCCTCCAGCCGATCATGGCTCCCCCTTTCGGCTCAGTCCTTCCAGACTTTGATCTCGCGGTAGTAGCGGATGGCCCCCTCGTGGTAGGGCGTGCCCGTCTTCAGCGCGACGCGGTCGGGCGTGAGATCCCGGGCCAGGGGGTTGACCGCCGCGATCTCCTCGCGGTGCTCGTAGATGGCCTTGACGAGCTGGTAGACCATCTCGGGATCCGCCTTGGCGCTCGCCACGAGGTGCATGCTGCCGGCGTCGAGCCAGACGGCGTCCTGGGGCTGGCTCTTGTAGGCCCCGCCGCGCACCCTGATCTTGTCCAGGAAGGGGTACCGCTCCTTGAGCCGGTCGAGCAGGGGCTCCGGCGCCAGGAGGGGGCGGAACCGGTGGGTCGCCTCCAGGCTGGCGAGGGAGGGCGTGGGGGCGACGTTGGGGTTCCCTCCTCCCAGGAAGGCCGCGTCCACCACGCCGTCCTTCAGAGCATTGGCGGCCGCCGCCTGCCCCATGTACAGGACCCGGCCGAAGTCCTTGAAGCTCAGGTTGTAAAGGGACAGGACGGGCTCCATGAAGATCTCCCACTGGGCGCCCGGCCCCCCCGCCGTGACCCGCTTCGCCTTGAGGTCCGCGATGGACTTGATCGGGGAGGACTCCAGGACGATGAAGGTCATGGCGTTGGGGAAGAACGTCATCACGCTGTGCACGGGGTAGCGTTTCTCCCACTTCCCCGCCCCGTTGTAGGCGTAGTACGTGACCGGCGTGACCGAGAGGCCGATGTCGATCTCGCCCTTGTCCAGCAGCCGGATGTTCGCGCCGGCCCCGGGCGTGGTCTGGACGGTGACGTTGAAGCGGGGGACCTTCTGGTTCAAGACCTGGCCGATGGCGGCGGCGACGGGGTAGAACGCCCCGCCGATGGTCGTCCCACCGACCTTCAGGTTGTACCTCGGCTCGCCCGCCAGGCCGCGAAGGGGCGTCCATATCCCGACCAACAGAGTGGCCAGGAAAACAGCGAGCGCCGTGCGCTTGAAGGTGCCCACGGACGGGATGCAACGCGCCATGATCGCCTCCTCGGAGCGGACCGCTGGCTCGACGGAGCCCCTCTTCAGGGGCCCGGCCGGCACGGTCCGCGACGGGCTGATCTTCTCCCGCTGGGGGTCAGACACCCCCGGGGGCGAGGGTATTGTACGGGGGCGGGCTCGGGTGTCAACGGGGGGTCGAATGGAGGTCGAATTGATGGAACGGGGCACCGATCGAATCTTGCGGGGTGGCCGGGTCCCCACCGACGACGTCCCGGTCCTGGAGGACGAGTACGCCCCCGTGGACAACCTCATGCACTCTAAGAAAGGAACGGCGTCCCGTTCAAAACGGAAACGGCCGTCTCTCGATTCGACCACAAGAGTGGCTCAATCTCATACGCTCGCAGGGCAGCTAGATGCTCCTCGTTCGGGGGGCGGAGGGAATCGTTAATCATCGCAAGGGCGCCGATCGGATCGGTACGAATTGCCTGGACGTCTGCTAGGGCAAAGGCCAGCGAGGTCGCGTTATCTTTTGTCAGGTTATTGATGGTTTGTAAAATCCGTTGCGGTTTTTCGATGGTCTTCGGCAGGCCAAAGTCGAACTTATGATCGAATCCGCTCTTCCCGCTGAGCTTGAAATCGGAGAAAGCTGGAATCCGATGGGCTTCCAGAAACAAAGCCACGTCCTCTTTAAATAGAGAGAGAACATGCTCTTCGGCCATCACGAACATGTCGTTTACAGCCAAAAGGGCCTGCACGAGATTGTGTTTCTTCTGAGGGAAATCTTCTAACGACGCTGTGATGCAGATTTCATCATCTTCGAGCTTTACGCCGAAGCCGTTCAGGACGGCATGTAGGTGTGCCTTCCGCTTCTCAGTGGTGAATTCCATCCCGGTTGCGCGAAGATCCCGAATTGTATAGCCGTCGTCCGTGAGGCGAAGGGCTCCATCCTTTTTTTCGACGTAGATCTCAATGGCGTCGTTATGGCGGTCGAGAAAGGGCGTTGAGATATGGCACGAATCTTCGATCTTCGTGACCTTCAGCTCCTGTTTGAGCCAGCGAAGGTATTCGTCAATGAGCCGTTGGCATTCTGTCTTGGTCATCAGATCGAAGTCTGAATTGGTGGCCACTGGGTAATGGCGCAGAAGCGCATGAAAATTTCGAGAGTCTGAACGTCATTGGTTGAGTGTGAATCGGTCCAGCCGGGTGCATCGGGGAGCTCATGGGCAATCTGATCATCAAACCCTTCCCGATACAGGTGAAGGTGGGTCCCGCTGAGCCACTGTCCTGGCCTGTATGGAGAGGCCGGGGGATTCTTGTGGCGGTGGCCGTTTAAGTCCAGTCGGGCCAGCACAATAACCCGACGGGCCCGCGTTTGGTACTTCAGGCGGGCGCGATTTCGGCGGCCACGCTCGATCGTTAGCAGAAATTCTTCCCTACGATTCGGTGGAGCGCAAGACTCGGTCGTAGTCCATCGGATCAATGAGGCGGAATTCAATCGGAGCTTGGTCAACGAAAACCTTTGGCATTTGAAGTAAGTTGTCCGCCTCAGCCTGCGTGAGAGGCATCACGAATCCGTGATCAGGGAATAACAGCCTCTGCCGTTACGGCTGCTCCGGGGAGGTCTCAGGGGCCGGCACGGCCAGGGTCACGACCGTGGCGCCCCAGCCCCCGCGCTCCGCCGGGGCCTCGGTGAAGCCCTCGACGTAGGGGAGTCGCTTCAGGAGCTTGTGCACGACCTGGCGCTGCGCGCCCATGCCACGCCCGTGAATGAGCCGGACCTCCCGGAACCCGGCCCGGAAGCACCGGTCCAGGTACTCCTCCACCACCGCGGGGATGTCCCGCGGGTTGAAGGAGTGCAGGTCGATCGAGTCCTCCAGGGGGACGGTGACGAGGTCGGGGAGGGGCTCCTCGTCCTCGGCGTCCTCTGGCTTAGGGTCTGGCGGGCGCTTGCGCTGCTCGGCCATGGCTCCTTCAGATGGGCCAGGCCTCGAGCCGGTAGGCCTGCTCCCAGAACAGGTACTCGTAGCGGCTGCTCAGCAGGAAGTGCTGCTGCATCCGCGTCTGCTCCGAGGGCGTGGCGGACGGCCCGAGCCGGTCCACGGTCTTGAGCTGCTCCTCCACGACGGCCCCGTACTCCTCGCCGCCGTATGTGGCGATCCAGTCCACGTAGAGCGGGTCCTGCGGCGTGCACTGCTGCAGTCGCTTGCCCACCTCCCAGTAGATCCAGTAGCAGGGGAGCACGCAGGCGACGATCTCGGCCAGGGTGCCGGTCTGGGCGGTGGCCACGAGGTGAGTGGTGTAGGCCTTCGTCACCGGGCCTGGCGGGGTGGCCCGCAGCTCCTCTTCCGAGAGCCCCAGGCGCTTGGCGAAGCCGGCGTGGAGCTGCTGCTCGACCTGGATCGCCGTGGCCGCATGCCGGGCGAACATCTCCAGCGTCTCCATCGTGTCGGCCTTCATCCCGCCCAGGCAGAGGGCGCGGGCGAAGTCCACCAGGTACAGGTAGTCCTGGCGGAAGAAGTAGACGAAGCGTTCACGCGACAGCGTCCCGGCGCCGAGCTCCCGGAGGAAGGGGTGGGCGAACGTCGCCTCCCAGATCGTCGTGGCCGGCTCGCGCAGGCGGTCCCGGTACCCAGCCATCCGTGCACTCCCGGCCCATTGTCAGTCAAAAACCGCCCGGGCGTCAAGGCGGAGGCTGCGGAGCGGGGTGGGGTGGTCGCCTGACTTCGTCGAGCGACCAGGTTTGCGGTAACTCAGGACAGCCCCGCGGCGGCCCTGGCTTGCTTGACAACGGTTGAGGCGGCCGAGTAAGGTTGTAGGAGTTTTTGTCGTCCTGGCCGGTAGTTAGCTCCTCCCGGCAAGCCCAGGTACATCGTCGGAGGTCATCCATGGCAAGGAAGAAGGTGGTGAGCAAAGTGCGAACCAAGGCGGCCGGGAAGGCAGTACCCAAGAAGCCCTCGTCGGCCAGCCGCCGAGCTGCGAAGTACGTCTACTACTTCGGGGGCGGCAGGGCCGAGGGGCGGGCCGGCATGAAGGAGCTGCTGGGGGGCAAGGGCGCGGGCCTGGCCGAGATGACCACCCTCGGCATCCCGGTCCCCCCGGGCTTCACCATCACGACGGAGGCCTGCATCCTCTACTACCAGAAGAACCGGCAGTACCCCCAGGGGATGTGGGACCAGGTAGTGAGGAGCCTGCGCCGCCTCGAGCAGGAGATGGACCTGAGGTTGGGGGACCCGGAGCGCCCCTTCCTGGTCTCCGTCCGCTCGGGCGCCCGGGTCTCCATGCCCGGGATGATGGACACGGTCCTCAACCTGGGGCTGAACGAACGCACGGTCGAGGGCCNNNGCTTCGCCTACGACAGCTATCGCCGCTTCGTCCAGATGTTCGGCGACGTGGTCATGAAGGTGGACAAGAAGCTCTTCGAGGAGCTGCTGGAGGCCAGGAAGCAGTCCCGGGGCGTCCACCTCGACACGGAGCTCACTGCCGAGGACCTGCTCGGCCTGCTCGAGGAGTTCAAGGCGCTCGTCAAGGAGAAGGCCGGCCGCGGCTTCCCGGAGGAGCCCGAGGAGCAGCTCCGCATGGCGATCAACGCCGTGTTCGAGTCCTGGAACAACCCCCGGGCCATCACCTACCGCCGTCTCCACCACATCCCCGGGGACTGGGGCACGGCGGTGAGCGTGGTGGCCATGGTCTTCGGCAACATGGGGGAGGACTCCGGCACCGGCGTGGCCTTCACCCGCGACCCGGCGACCGGCGAGCGACGGTTCTTCGGCGAGTTCCTGATGAATGCCCAGGGCGAGGACGTGGTGGCGGGCATCCGCACTCCCGTGCCCATCGCCGAGCTGAATCGGACGATGCCCCGCGTCTACACGGAGCTCGAGCGCATCTACAAGAAGCTGGAGCGGCACTACCGTGACATGCTCGACCTGGAGTTCACCATCCAGGAGGGGAAGCTCTACATGCTGCAGACCCGGGTGGGCAAGCGGACCGCCCGGGCGGCGATCAAGATCGCCGTGGATATGGTCCGGGAGAAGCTCATCTCCAAGAGCGAAGCGATCATGCGCATCGTCCCCAAGGAGCTGGACCAGCTCCTGCACCCGACCTTCGACCCGAAGGCGCCGGTCCGCGCGATGGCCAAGGGGATCGGCTCCGCCGGCGCCGCAGTCGGGAAGGTGGTCTTCACGGCCGAGCGGGCGGAGGAGCTGTTCCGTCAGGGCGAGAAGATCATCCTGGTCCGGAACGAGACCTCGCCGGAGGACGTCGGAGGGATGGCCGCCTCCGAGGGGATCCTCACGGCCCGCGGCGGGGCCACCTCCCACGCGGCGGTGGTGGGGCGCGGGATGGGCAAGTGCGTGGTGGTCGGGTGCGGGGACCTGGAGGTGCACGAGGAGGAGGGCTACTTCCGGGTGAAGGGGACCGAGCTCGTGCTCCGCGAGGGGGAGTTCATCTCGCTGAACGGCAACACGGGCGAGGTCGTCCAGGGCGTGGTGGCGCTCATCGAGCCGGACCTCTTCCCGGAGTTCGAGACCCTGATGCGGTGGGCCGACGAGGTGCGGACCCTGGGCGTGCGGGCGAATGCCGATACCCCCAAGGACGCCAGGAACGCCATCAAGTTCGGGGCCGAGGGGATCGGCCTGTGCCGGACCGAGCACATGTTCTTTGGCGAGGACCGGATCCCGCTCGTCCGGGAGATGATCATGGCCCGGGACAAGGAGGCCCGGGAGCGGGCCCTGGAACGGCTGCTGCCGTTCCAGCGGCAGGACTTCCTGGAGATCTTCGAGGTGATGGACGGCAAACCCGTGACCATCCGGCTCCTGGACCCGCCGCTCCACGAGTTCCTCCCCAAACGGGCCGAGCTCTACGAGGAGCAGGTGGAGCTGCGCACGAGGCACGGCGACGAGGCGCGCATCCGGGAGATCGAGACGTTCCCCGAGATCTACGAGATGCAGGTCCAGGCGATCTTCGAGGCCGCGGTGGAGGGGGCCCGCCGCGGGGTCAGGGTCCACCCGGAGGTGATGATCCCGCTGACGGGCACGCTGGAGGAGATGCGGCTCACCCGCGAGAGCACCGTCAGGGTCGCAGAGGCGGTGTTGAAGAACGCGGGGGTCCGGGTCCCTTACAGCGTGGGGACCATGATCGAGCTGCCGCGGGCCGCCCTGATCGCCGACAAGATCGCTCAGGAGGCGGAGTTCTTCTCCTTCGGCACCAATGACATGACGCAGATGACCTTCGGCTACTGCCGTGACGACTCGGCGAAGTTCCTGCCCTACTACCTGGAGAAGGGGATCCTCCCGGCCGACCCCTTCCAGGTGCTGGACCAGGAGGGCGTGGGCGAGATGGTCCGCCTCGGGGTGGAGCGAGGGAAACGCACGCGCAAGGACCTCAAGCTCGGCATCTGCGGGGAGCACGGCGGGGAGCCGAGCTCCGTGGAGTTCTTCCACCGGGTGGGGTTGACCTATGTCTCCTGCTCCCCCTACATGCTCCCCCTCGCCCGGCTGGCCGCGGCCCAGGCGAAGATCCGGGAGGCGTACAAGGGCGACGTCTCCAGCTCGGTGTAGCTCGGCGGCTTCGCCCCGGGTGGGGGCGATGGGCGCCAGCCCCTCGTCGCTGGCCCGGCGGGTCCCGGTTCCTTTTGCCGATCCTTTTGCCGCCCGGTAGGCGCACGCGGTCGAGCGGGGTCCTTCCCGCTCAGCCCGCTGGCTTCCCCAGGCGGCGGAGGAAGACCTCGATCTCCTTCTTGGTCTGCAGGTCCCCGTTGCGCTGGGCCACCTCGATCCCCTTCAGGAAGACCTCGCGGGCCTCTTCCGCCTCGCCCAGCTTCTCGAGGCTCTGCCCGAGGTACCGGTAGGCGGCCGAGTAGTCCGGCTTCAGGGAGAGGGTCGCCCGGAACTCCTCTGCGGCCTCCCGGAACCGCCCCGCCTCGAAGTACGCCGTGGCGAGCCCGAAGTGACCCAGGTAGTCTTCCGGCTCCAGCTCCACGAGCGCCCGGAACTGCTCGATTCGCGAGCCCTCCTCCTCGTCGTCCCGCAGCTCCGCCATGACCTCCCCCCGGGAGCAGCCCGCGGCCCCCCGACTCTCTTCCGGCTAATCCAGGAGTCCATTGTGACATCTCGGCCACGAAAAGGCCTCGCCTCCCAGCACTGCCTCGTCCGATTTTGACTTGGAGGCTGGGACGTGCTAGGAGTCACCCCGGTCATTGAGACCAACTTGGAGCCTCGGCGCGGGGCCGCCCCCGCAGGTCGCTCCGGCTCGGCGTTCCGTGCCACCAACCGTGGTGACCACCCAGAGAGAGGAGCCCGGCCGATGGAAGAGCGAGTCACCTTCCCCTCCGACGGCCTGAAGCTGTCCGGCATCGTGCGCGTCCCATCCGATCTGCGCCCGGGCGAGCGCCGCCCGGCGTTCCTGGTGCTGCACGGTTTTGGCGGCAACAAGGACAACACCGGGCAGATCGCAGTGGCCAAGCTGTTCGCCGATTGGGGCTACGTGACGATGCGCTTCGACTTTCGCGGCTGCGGCGAGAGCGAGGGCGAGCACGGTCGCATCCTCTGCCTGGACCAGGTGACCGACACCTCCAACGCCGTGACCCACCTGGCCGGCCGGGCCGAGGTGGATCCGGGACGCATCGCCGTGGTGGGGAGCAGCTTCGGCGCGGCGGTGGCGGTGTACACGGCCGGCGTGGACGCGCGCGTGGCCGCCGTCATCTCCTCCGGGGGGTGGGGGGATGGCGAGCGCAAATTCCGCGGCCAGCACCCGACCCCAGAGGCCTGGGCGCGCTTCACCAAGATGCTGGAGGAGGGGCGCCGCTATCGCGAGCGCACGGGCAAGTCGCTGATGGTGCCGCGCTACGACATCGTGCCGATCCCGGAGCGGCTGCGCGCCAACCTCAACGCGCAGTCGATCATGGAGTTTCCCGCCGAGACCGCGCAGAGCATGTACGACTTCCGCGCTGACGACGTGGTGGGGAAGATCGCGCCGCGTCCGGTGCTGCTGCTGCACAGCGCCAACGACTCGGTGACGCCGACCTACGAGTCGATCGAGCTGTTCAAGCGGGCGAACCAGCCAGCCGAGCTGCACCTGCTCTCGGAGGTCGACCACTTCATGTTCGCCGAGGACAACACCCGCGTGATCCGCCTGATCCGGGACTGGCTGGACCGCTACTTCCCGGTGCGCGCCCGGGCCGGAACCTGATAGGCCGCAATTTATGGGCGTACCGCGTGCCGGATCACAGGCCGGAGGTCGCGGTGATCTCCCACCAGTTCCGGTCCAGGTCGCTGAAGACGAAAGACAGGGTTCGGTCTCGTTGCTGCGGGTCTTCGAGCTCCGTGATCCCGAGGGTGGTGCCGGAAGCGGTAAACGCGCGATGCGCGTCGCGGACGTCCTCGGCCGTGGCCGCCTTGAGGGTGAACCGGTTGGCCGGAGAGAGGTAGTGGCGTTTCCTGCCGGGGATGACGACGATATACCAGGGGGTGGAAGGGTGTTTGATGTAGAGCGAAATGGAATTCCTGGGGCTTCGTGATCCGCTCGATCCCGTATTCCCCTCCGTGCTTCGTGAGGTACTCCCAGGCCGCGTCCACTTCCTGATGGCTCGCCACGCGGACGCCGTAGTGGTTCATCAGCGGTTTGTCGATTGCCGCGGGACCTCCCTCGTGCGCGACCAGCAGCCAGTCCGTGTTCGGATGCCGGACGATGGCCTGCCCTGCTGCTACCTCCACGAGTTGAAATGCCAAAAGGTCTGTGAAAATGGGAATCGTCTCTTTCAAAGACCGGCATTCGTAATGCCCCTGGATTAACCCGGCCGGCCTGATCATGATCTCCCCATTTTATTACGGTTGAATCAGGGCCTTGGTGGGGTAGAGGTCGGGGAGCTCGCCGCCCACGGCCTGGATGCAGCGTTCGGCCTCCTCCAGGGGGAAGATGTGGCTCACCATCTCCTGCACCGGGAACCTCGTGGACTCGATGAGGCGCATCGTCGCCTCGACGGCGTCATTATCGGTGACGTACGCCCCCTGCAGCCGGATCTCGCCCCAGACGAATTTGTCCATCAGCATCGGAGTGACCGTCGAGTCCCCGGTGAGTCCCGCGAGCACCAGGGTGCCCTGGCGGCGCAGGCACTCGATGGAAGTCCTGATCGCCTGGGGGCTGCCGGAGACATCCACCACCACGTCGGCCATGGCACCGCCCGTTTCTTCCTTCACGACCTCCACCAGATTTTCTTCTTCCACATTGATCGTCCGGTGCGCGCCAAAACGTGTCGCGAGAGCTAACCGGCCCGCATCCCTGCGGACCCCCGAGACCAATACCCGTGCGGCCCCGGCCTGACGCGCGGCGAAAGCGCACGCCAGGCCCTGCTGCCCCGGGCCCTGGATGAGGACGAAATCGCCCATCTTCACGCCCCCATGGCGTACCGCCCACTGAAAGCCGTTCGCCATGACGGAGCCCACGAGGACCGCCGCTTCCGCGGGGAGGTCCTCGCTGACCCTGGTCACCAGGACATCCGGAGCCAGGTAGACGTAGTCCGCAAAACCCCCGAAGAGGTGCGGCGGGTTGGCGCAAGACGCCCGCCCATAGCCTGTGCGCTTGTTGCAGAACCGGGCCGCGCCTCGCCGGCAATCCGCGCACCGCCCGCAGCCCTTGGCCCCTTTGAGGATGACGCGGTCCCCTTCTTTGACGCCGTGCAGGGCGGCCGCCTCCGGCCCGAGCTTTGACACCCGGCCCAGGATCTCATGGCCGAGGATCACGGGAAGGGGGAGGCTGAGCCTCCCGTGGTAGTACTTGACATCCGTGCCGCATACCCCGGCCATCTCCACGGCGACGAGCCCGCCGTCCGGCGGGATCGCCGGGATGGGGTACTCCCGGATCTCGACCCTGGTGGGGGCGAGCAACGTCGCGCCCCGGCTCTTCTCCGCCGTCGGTCTGCCGCTCC
>JACPFL010000083.1 GCA_016183025.1 Deltaproteobacteria bacterium
CGGGTGAACATCCGGGGCTTTCCCTCTACGTTCCCGTCGGGGAAGAGCTTCGGGGCCGTGGGCTGCATGGCCTCCTCGGGGTCCAGCACGAAGGGGAGCACCTCGTACTCCACCTGGATCCGCTTCAGCGCCCGCTCGGCCGTCTCCTCGTCCACCGCGGCCACAGCCGCCACCGCCTCCCCCTTGAACCGCACCCGCTCATTGAGCACGTACTGCCGGTAGACCGGCACCTTCGGGGCGTCCTGGTAGGTGACCACCGCCTTGACCCCCGGCAGCGCTTCGGCCTTACTCGTGTCGATCCGCACGATCCGGGCATGCGGATGCGGGCTGCGCAGCACCCGCGCCACCAGCATTCCCGGCAGCATGACGTCCCCGGTGTACTTCGCCCGCCCCGACACCCGCTCATAGGCGTCCAGGTTCGGGACCCGCTTGCCGATGAGCTGGAACGTCTCGGCCATGGTGCTCACCCCCTCCCCCCGGCCTGCAGCAGCCGCGCCGCGGCCAGGACCGACGCCAGGATCCGCTTGTACGCGGCGCACCGGCACAGGTTGCCCGCCAGCGCCTGCCGGGCCTGCGCCTCCGTCGGGGTCGGCACCCGGTCCAGCAACGCCTTGGTGGCCAGGATCTGCCCTGACGTGCAATACCCGCACTGAGCGTACACCGCCCGGCCGTTGAGCAGCACCGTGCAGGCCCCGCACTGGGCCCGGTCACAGCCCATCTTCGTGCCCGTGAGCGCCAGCTCCTCGCGCACCAGCTGCAGCAGCGTGGTCCGGTTGGCCACCTCCACCCGGTAGGGCACCCCGTTCACCTGGAGCGCCACCGGGGAGCGGCGCGGGTCCGTCGGCACCGCCTCGGGCACCCGCCCCGCCTCCGCGGGCTCCACGGTGAGCACCCCCGAGGACAGGGCGGCGGTGGTCAGCGCCCCGCCCTTCAGGAACTGGCGGCGGGAGACCAAGGGCTTCGGGGTGTCGTCGTGATCATCCATGGTCCAACCCCCTGTGAGGGTGACCGCGTGATGCGTGGTGCGGGCGCCCGGCCTCCACAGGGCGCGGGCTGTCTGCCGGCTGGGGGTCATCTGGCGCCGAGGGCCAGACGGAGGGAGAGAACCCGGGCTCCCCCCTGCCCGAAAGTGGGGCGATTCTACGGCGGAAGCCAGGGGGGTTGTCAAGGGGGCGTTGCACGGCCCTCGCGCGCCCTCATCATGCCTTGACTTCCCTCAGGGGGGCGGCTAAGTATCGCCAGAGCCGGCAGGAGGATCGCTCCCGATGCGGTTCACGGCAGCCTGTGTCCAGCTCGCCTCGTACCCCGATGAACAGGCGGGGCTGCGGGCCTGTGTCCGCCTGCTGGAGCAGGCCGTCCGGCAGGGGGCCCGCCTGGTCGTCTTCCCCGAATGCACGCCGCGGGCCCGCGGCCATGTCTCCCGAGAGGAGGCCTACACCCAGGCGATGACGGCGGACTCGCCCTTCGTGGCAGCCCTGAGGGAGAAGGCCCGGGAACTGGGGGTCTATCTCGCCGTCAACGTGAACGAGCGAGGCCCGGCGCCCAAGGTCTTCGCCACGACCTTCCTGTACTCCCCGCGCGGCGAGATCGTCGGCCGGTACAGCAAGCACGTGCTGTTCGGCCGGCAGGGGGAGGTCTTCGCGCAGGGCGAGACCGGGTTCCCGGTCTTCACGACCGACCTCGGGCGCGTGGGCCTCTACGTCTGCATGGACGGGCTGATCCCCGAGCCCCCCCGCTGCCTGGCCGTTCAGGGCGCCCAGATCCTCATCAACTGCCTGTATTCGGGCGGCGTGGACGAGGGGCGGTTCCACGTGGTCACACGTGCGCTGGAGAACCACGTCTGGGTGCTCTCGGCCAACAAGGTGGGGACCCATGAGAGTGGCGTGCCGTTCGCGGGAGAGAGCGCGGTCATCACCCCGGGTGGGAGCGTCCTCGCCCAGGCCACGCCGGACCAGGAAGAGGTCGTCCTCGCAGAGATCCGGACGGACCTCGCCGACCCCCCTGGAGCGGCCTTCCCCGGCGACAGCCTGGCCCCCCGGCACCCAGATCGGGCCCGGCGGCGTCCGGAGTGTTATGACCTGCTGGTCCAGCCCACCGAGCTCCTCCCCGTGGTGAAACGGGGCGGAGGCGAGGAGGCGGGTCTGCCGGACGCACTCCGGGTCGGCGCGGTCCAGGTGCCGCGAGGGCCCGACCCCCAAACAGCCTGTCAGACGGCCCTGGCCCTGTGTGAGCGGGCTGCGCGCGAGGGGCTCCAGCTCCTGGTGCTCCCCGAGCTCTTTCTCTTCGACCGCGAGAAGCTGGTCCGGGGCGTCCGGGAGGCAGTCCAGATCAGCCAGGAGGCTCTCGGGCGGTTCCAGGCCCTGGCGACAACCTACGCACTCCATCTGGCCCTGAACCTGGTCGAGCATCAGGGGGGACGCTCCTTCAGCACGCTCTTCCTCATCGGGGACCAGGGCGCGGTGCTGGGGCGGTACCGACAGGTCCACCTGGCAGGGCCGGAGCAGTCCTGGGCCACACCGGGTGAGGAGCTCACGGTCGTCTCGACGCGACTGGGCGAGATCGGACTCCTGATCGGGGTGGATGCGCTGGTGCCGGAGGCTGCCCGGGTGCTGGGCTGCCTCGGCGCTGACGTGATCCTCCATGCCGGCAGCGGAGAGCCGGCGGGGGTCGCTCTGCTCCTCACCGAGCGCGCCGCGGAGAACCATTGCCACGTGATCAGCGCGGCCCCGGCCGGCGCCGCGGCTCAAGCCGGCAGCCGGATCATCCCGGTCGAGCGCTACCCGACCACCCCGCACTGGCGCATCCGGTGGCCGGAGACGCGGGAGCTCCCGCCCACGGAGTCTGGACTGCTGACCGCGACCCTGGATCCGAGGGTGGCCCGGGACAAGCAGATCGCCCCGGCCACGGACCTCTTCCGGAACCGGACCCCGCACTCCTACCACCCCTTGGTTCAAGGGCGGGAGTGAAGAGATCAGCCGATCGGAGGGATCGATGAGCCATCAGAGAGAGCGCCACGGAGGGCGGGAGGGGACGAGGAACCTAGCGCGCCAGTGTCGCGCCGGCCTCTCGCTGGCCGTGATGGCACTCCTGCTCTTCGCCTGGGGGCCCGCCCAGGCCGCCGAGAAGGTCAGCCTCCGGCTCTCCTTCGTCCCCTCGGGCAAGGACGCCATCTTCTTCTACACCCGCGAGCTCGGGCTCTGGCAGGCCAGCGGGCTGCAGGTCGAGATCGGCCACACGCGGGGCTCGCTCGAGGTCTGCCAGTTCGTCGGCCTGAACAAGGACGAGTTCGGGATCGCGGAGGCCACCACCGTCATGCAGTCGCGGGCCAAGGGGATGCCGATCCGGATGCTCGGGCTGCAGCTCCCCAAGACCCCGGTCAGCCTCATCTCGAAAGCGAAGGTCGCAATCCGGACCCCCAAGGACCTGGAGGGGAAGAGCATCGCGCTCTCCATCCAGAGCTCGACGGCCGTGCTGCTCCCGGCCTTCCTGCGCCAGAACGGCGTGGACGCCACCCGGGTGGCCCTGAAGAACACCCCGCCGGGGAGCATCCTGCCGGTCGTGCTGGCGGACCGGGCCGAGGCGGCCGGCCTCTACGCGGTCTCGTTCCTCCCGGCGTTCAAGGCCCAGGGATGGGAGGAGGGCCGTAACCTGAATGTCCTGCGCTTCGGGGACCACGGCTTCGAGCGCCTGCTGGGCGTCTCCATCATCACCAGCGAGAAGATCGTGCGGGAGCGCCCGGACCTCGTGCGGCGTTTCCTGCCGCCGCTCTTCGAAGCCATCCGGCGGGCCATGCGCGACCCGGACGCGGCCGCCGCGAGCCTGCGCAAGCAGCAGCCGGAGCTGAACATCAGCCTCCCGGCCATCAAGGAGGGGCTGCTGGAGTCGTTCCGGCTGATGGACACGCCCGAGGCCCGGGAGCACACCCTGGGGTGGATCGCCCCGGACAAGGTCCACTGGACCCACGACTTGCTGGCCGAGCTGAAGATGCTGGAACGCAGGCTGTCGGCGGAGGAGCTCTTCACCAACGAGTTCCTGGCCGGCCCGCCCTTCCAGCCGTAGCCGGCCGCAGACCCTGCCTCGCCCTGATCGCGTGGGGCCACGCGTCAGGTGGGGATCCGGCGGCGGAGGCGACCAGCGTGCGCGCCCAGCGCCGTGTTCGACCAGGCCAGGGCGGCTGACCGGAGCACAATGGCGTAGACGGCCGGGCGCGAGATCTTCACCGTGACCCCGGGGTCCAGCAGGTTGTCGGCCCGGGCGACCAGGGCCAGGGTCCGGAGGCCGATCAGGAGCGGCCAGGCGCAGGCCAGTCGCAGGCGCCACTCCCGGCGCGGGACAGCCAACGTGTAGGCCCACCCCTCATCGTAGTGCCTCAAGGTCAGGGCGAGCAGGTCGCGGAGCAAGGGGCGGACCTTCGTGATCGCCGCGGGCTCCAGGAGCGCTTCGGGCGTCGTCCCGAGCGCGCTCAGCTCATCCCTGGGCAGGTAGCACCGGCCGATCCGCAGATCTCTGGCCAGGTCCCTGAGCACGTTCGTCATCTGCAGCCCCTGGCCGAACCGGACCCCGCGGGCCCGCATGGTCTCAGTCTCCCACCCCGCCAGCGCCGGCCGGTGCGCCAGGTGCATGTCCGTCCAGAACTCCCCCACGCAGCCGGCCACGAAGTACGTGTAGCGGTCGAGGTCCATGCGGGTCTCCAGCGCGGCCAGCCGCCCTTCGTCCTCGCCGGGGAAGATCTCCAGGTCCATGAGCATCCCCTGCGTGAGGGTCAGCAGGAGGCGGCGGACCCTGTCGCGGTCCCCCTCGTCCAGGCCGCGGAACAGGGCCAGGCACTCCTCCAGACGCGCCAGCAGCTCGCGCTCTGCCGGGTTCTGCTGGGCGCCTGTCAGGGCCTCGGCGATCTCCCGCACCCGCCCGCCCGCGTCTCCGCGGAGCTCGCCCCGGAGCAGCTCAAGGTACTTCCGCCGATCGGCCCTGGGGACGAGCCGCGTATCGGCAATGGTATCCGCGGCCCGGGCGAGCAGGTACGCGAGCCCCATGGGTGATCGGAGGCGGCGGGGCAGGATGGCCAGCGAGAGGAAGAACGAGCGGCTGACCCGCTTGAGGATCGTCGTGAGGAGGTCAGCCGGCGGGGGGCGCATGACCCCACATTATAGCCGCGTTCCACGGATGATGGGACGGCCTCAGCGCCGCGGGCGGGCGAGCGTGAAGCAGTCCACCTGGCGGGCGCCGCCGGCCACCAGGGCGGCCGCGCAGGCGGATCCCGTGCTCCCCGAGGTGCTGAGGTCGTCGATGAGCAGGACGTGCCGGCCCTCGACCCTCTGTCGCCGGTGCGGCGGGACCGTGAAGGCGCCCTGGACGTTCGACCGGCGCTCGGGCAGGCTAAGCCCGACCTGCGGGCGGGTCCACCGGGTTCGCGCCAGGGCGCGGTACTCGACCGGCAGCTTCAGGCGATGGCTGATCGCGCGCGCGAGGAGCAGGGCCTGGTTGAAGGTGCGCTGTCGGAGGCGACGGCGGTGAAGGGGGACCGGGACGAGCACGGTCGTAGGGTCAGTCTCGAGCAGGGTGGGAAGCGCGTCGGCCATCAGCCTGCCGAGCGGCTCAGCCAGCGCGGTGAGCCGGCGGTACTTGAACCGGTGAACCGCCGCCAGGACCGGCCCTTCGTACGCGAAGAGGCTGCGGGCCCGGTGGAAGGGCGGGGGGCGCCGCTCGCAGGCGCCGCAGATGTGGCTCACCCCCTTCTCGCCGGCGAACGGTTCCCCGCAGGCCAGGCACCACGGCTCCGTGATGCGGCGGAAGCCAGCCAGGCAGCCTCCGCACACAATGCCGCCGCCGCCCTCCCCCGGGGGCTCGCCGGTGTAGCGGTCACAGACCAGGCAGGGCGAGGGGAAGAGCAGGTCGAGGAAGGCGGTGACCACGAGCCGGGTACCGCTCCCCACCGCGGCCGCGGCCGATCTGAGGACAGCCCACGTCCGGGCTCCGGACCGTGCGAGGTCGGGGGCCGGGGGGAGCGGGTCGTCCGGGACCGCGGGGGCCCCCTCCACGGCGGGAGCGTCCGCCAGTCCCGTGCGGTCTCGAAGTGGATCGGGAGGCGTGAGGCCCTGGCCCATCGTCCCAGGCCAGTGCAGGCCTCGTGCCGGCGAGGCCCACACAAGCCGCGGCACGCGAGGCGACGAAGCGGCTTCGGGGGGGTGCTATCCCTGCAGCGCGGCGAGCTCGGCGGGAAGGGCGACCTGCGGCGCCCGGGACCAGAGCCCTTCGAGGTCGTAGAACTCCCGCACGGGGTTGTAGAAGATATGAACGATCACGTCAGCGTAGTCGAGCAGGACCCAGTGGGCCGTTGGCAGCCCCTCGACGCCGAGGGGCCGGATGCCCGAGCGGTCTAGACTTTCCTCGATCCCCTCCGCGATGGCCTGGACCTGGCGGTCGGAGCGCCCGCTGCAGATGACGAAGGCGTCCGCAAACCCGCACAGCTCGTACACATCGAGGATCACCAGGTCGTAGGCCTTCTTCTCCAGCGCAGCCTGCGCGCACTGCAGGGCCTTCGCCCTCGCGCCCTCGGTCATGCAGCCTCCATGGGTCGGGGGATGGGGAGCCGGGGCGCATCACGCGGGCCCCACGGGCGGGGGATGCCGGGCAGGAGGGACAGGGGGCCGAGGCCCGCGTCGCGCCGGGCGCTCACCGGCGATAGAGCCCGTGCATGGTGATGTACTGCTCCACCTCGCGGGGCACCAGGTACCGGATCGAGCGGCCGGCCCGCACCGCCTCGCGGATCCTGGTCGAGGAGATCTCCAGGAAGGCGATGGCCACGATGTGCACAGCGGTCCCGCAGGGGTGGACGAAGCGCGCGCCTCGCGGGTCCTGCGCCAGGCGGAAGGTCTCGGCCATCTCGGGGGGGAGGATCTCCCCCAGGCTCTTCATCGTGTACTGGGGCCGCGTCGTGACGACGAGGTTGCACTCGGTGAAGATGGACTCGTACTTGTTCCAGGTGGCGAACTCCTGGAAGGCGTCGATCCCCAGGATGAAGTGGATCTCCGTGGCCTCGTGGTCCCGGCGGAAGGCCCGGAGGGTATCGATGGTGTAGGAGGGCTCGGGCTTGCGCAGCTCCAGGTCGTCGATGGCGAAGGCCGGGTTCTGCGCGATGGCCAGCCGGGCCATCGCGAAGCGGTGCCGGGCGGCCAGGACCTGGCGTCGCGTCTTGTGGGGCGGATGGCCGGCCGGGATGAAGATCACCCTGTCCAGCCCGAACCGCTCCCGGATCTCCTCCGCCGACCGGAGGTGGCCGATGTGAATCGGATCGAAGGTGCCGCCGAGCAGGCCGATGGCCATGCCTCACTCCTCGGGATGCGCCCGCGCGCCGCCTCAGCTCCGGGTCTGCCCGCTCCCGTAGATGATGAACTTGGTCGTGGTCAGCTCCTCCAGCCCCATGGGGCCGAAGGCGTGGATCTTGCTCGTGCTGATCCCGATCTCGGCGCCCAGCCCGAGCTCGTAGCCGTCGCTGAAGCGCGTGGAGGCGTTGACCAGGACGGTGGAGGAGTTGACCTCCCGCAGGAAGCGCTGGGCGTGGTCGTAGCTCGTCGTGATGATCGACTCCGTGTGGTCGGAGCCGTAGCGGGCGATGTGGGCCATGGCCTCGTCCAGGCTCGCGACGACGCGGACCGCGAGGATGAGGTCCAGGTACTCGGCGTGCCAATCCTCCTCGGAGGCGGGCTTCGCCCAGGGGACGAGGGCGCGGGTCCTCTGGCACCCGCGCAGCTCCACGCCGGCCGCGCGCAGGCGCTCGGCGATCCGGGGGAGGAAGGCGGGAACCACCCCTTCGTGCACGAGGAGCGTCTCCATCGCGTTGCACACGCCGGGGCGCTGCACCTTCGCGTTGTAGCAGACCTCCTCAGCCATGGCGAGGTCAGCCGGGTCGTCCACGAAGACGTGGCAGACGCCCTTGTAGTGCTTGATCACGGGGACCCGGGAGGTCCGGGCCACGAAGCGGATCAGCTCCTCGCCGCCCCGGGGGATGACGAGGTCAATTGAGTCCTCGAGCTGGAGCATCTCCACGACCGCCTGCCGGTCGCGGGTCGGGATGGCCTGGATCGCGGCCCCCGGGATCCCCTCTTTCTGCAGGGTGGCCTGGAGGATGGCGACGATGGCGAGGTTGGAGTGCAGGGCCTCGGAGCCCCCGCGCAGGATCACGGCATTGCCCGACTTCAGGCAGAGCGCGGCCGCGTCCGCGGTGACGTTGGGTCGAGACTCGTAGATGATGCCGATGACGCCCAGGGGGATGCGCATCCGCCCGACCCACAAGCCGTTGGGGCGGTGCCACATCCGGGTCACCTCCCCCACGGGGTCCGGCAAGGCCGCCACTTCCCGGAGCCCCCGGGCCATCGCCCGTATCCGGGCCTGGTCGAGCAGGAGCCGGTCGAGCATGGCCGGGGAGAGGCCCTGGGCCTTCCCCTCCGCGAGGTCCCGGGCGTTGGCCTCGACGAGCCGCGGGGCCCCGGCCTCCAGGCCGTCGGCCATCTGCAGCAGCGCGCGGTTCTTCACCTCGGTGGAGAGCGTGGCCAGGGGCCGGGAGGCCTCCCGCGCGTCGCGCCCGATCCGCTCCACCGTGGCCTTCACGTCCTCGACGGCTGCGCCCATCCCCCTCGCCTCAGACCAGCACCAGGTTGTCCCGGTGGATCACCTCGTCGGAGTGCTTGTACCCGAGCCGGGCCTCGATCTGGGAGGTGCGAAGCCCCTTGATCAGCTCCAGCTCCTTGGCGCTGTAGTTCACCAGCCGGACGATGCCGGAGGGGAGCAGGCTCCGGCCCTGCTGCACGATGGCCCGGCGCGCCCCCTCGTCCACCTGGATGGCGCCGCGCGGGTGGAGGGTGAAGATCCAGTGCTTCCGGCTCCGGAGCCGGGCCGCCCGGGGGAGGAAGAGTGTCCCCAGCTCGGCGCCGGCCAGGAGCTGCCCGACGATGCCGGGCGTCCGGCCGTTGGCGATGATGGCGGGAACGCCGAAGGCCGCGGCCTTCTTCACGGCCTGGAGTTTGGAGGCCATCCCGCCGAGGCTGCCGGGGCTGCCGGCCCCGCCGGCGACCCGCTCGAGGGCGAGGTCCACCTCCCGCACGAGCGGGATGTGCCGGGGCTCGCCGCCGTGCTTCGGGTCGCGGTCGTACACGCCCTCGGTGTCGGTGAGGATGATCAGCAGGTCCGCGCCCACCACGTTGGTGAGCAGCGCGCACAGGTTGTCGTTGTCGCCGAACTTCAGCTCGTCCACGGAGACCGTGTCGTTCTCGTTGACCACCGGGATCACGCCCAGCTCCACGAGCATGAACAGCGTGTTCCGGGCGTTGAGGTAGCGGCGGCGGTCCTTGAGGTCGTCGTGGGTGAGCAGGACCTGGGCCACCTTGCGGCCGTGGCGGACGAAGGACCGCTCGTACGCCCACATGAGGCTGCTCTGGCCGATGGCCGCTGCGGCCTGCTTGGCCTGGATGGTGCGCGGCCGCTCCCGGAGCCCGAGTTTCTTCATCCCGGCGGCCACGGCGCCCGAGGAGACCACGATGACCTCGTGTCCGTCACGGACGACCTCCGAGAGGTCCTTGGCCAGGGCGCTGATGATCGCCAGGTCCAGCCCCTCCTCGTGGGCCGTGAGCACGGTGGAGCCCACCTTCACCACGATGCGCTTCACCCGCTGCAGCAGTGCCTGCCGATCGCTCATCCCCGTCCCTCGCGGGCCGGAGGGCCCCCCCGCGTTTCCCCGCTCGCGCGCGCAGGAGCCTGAGGGGTGGCCATCCCGTGCTCCGTCCTTGCCCGCCCGGCCATCAGGCTCCCTCCGTGCTGCTCCACGAGCGCGGCCACGTGGGTCACCAGGGGTTCCAGCCCCTCCCGGGTCACCGAGGAGATGGCCAGGGCCGTGACCCCCACGCCTGCCAGGGCCGCCTGGGCGGCGCTCAACCGGGCCTGCACCTCCGGGAGATCGACCTTGGTGAGCGCCACCACCTGGGGCTTCTGCCCCAGGGCGGGGCTATAGGCGAGGAGCTCCCGGTGCAGCGTCCGATAGCTCGCCACCGGGTCGGGGTGGTCGGGGTCACTCAGGTCGATCAGATGCACCAGGATGCGGCACCGCTCGATGTGCCGGAGGAACTGCAGCCCGAGCCCGCGCCCCTCGTGGGCCCCCTTGATCACCCCAGGGATATCGGCGGCGATGAAGGCGCGGTCCAGATCCAGGGCCACCAGGCCGAGGGAGGGGGCCAGCGTGGTGAACGGATACGGGGCCACTTTGGGGTGGGCAGCGGAGAGCGCCCCGAGCAGCGTGGATTTCCCCGCGTTCGGCAGGCCCAGGAGCCCGACGTCGGCCAGGAGCTTCAGCTCCAGGCGGAGCCACCGCTCCTCGCCGGGCATCCCCGGCTCCGCCCGGCGAGGCGCCCGGTGGGTCGGGGTGGCAAAACGCGCATTGCCCCGGCCGCCGCGACCCCCGCGGGCCACCACCAGCTCCTGCCCGGAAAGGACCAGGTCGCCGAGCAGTTCCAGGGTCTCGGCCTCGCGCACCAGGGTCCCGAGCGGCACGTGGATCCTCAGGTCCTCCCCGCTCCGGCCGTGGCAGTCCTTGCCCCGGCCGTGCTGGCCGCGCTCGGCCACGTAATGCTGCCGGTACTGCAGGTCGATCAGGGTCTGGAGCTGCTCGTCGGCGACGAGGATCACGCTGCCGCCGTGGCCGCCGTCCCCGCCGTTGGGGCCGCCCCGCGGGACGAACTTCTCGCGGCGGAAGCTCACGCAGCCGTCGCCGCCCCGGCCGGACCGAACGAAGATCTTGACCTCATCGACGAAGTTCATACCGGCCAGCAGAGGAAGGGGGGTCGGGAGGGGGGAACGGCTGGGCCCGTTCGGCTACGAGGAGGCCGGGGGCATGGGATAAACGCTGACCCTCGTGCGGTCGCGGCCGAAGCTCTCGTACTTCACCAGGCCCTCCACCTTGGCGAAGAGCGTGAAGTCCCTCCCCATGCCCACGTTCTGGCCGGGGTAGATCCGCGTCCCCTTCTGCCGGACCAGGATGTTGCCGCCCTTGACCAGTTGGCCGGCGAAGATCTTCACCCCCAGCCGCTGCCCGGCGCTGTCGCGGCCGTTCCTCGAGCTGCCCTGTCCTTTTTTGTGCGCCATGGTCTGCCGTCACTCCTGCCCGGGCGCCCTACGCCTGGATCCCCGTGATCTTCACGGCCGTGTACGGCTGGCGGTGCCCGGTCTTTTTCTGGTAGCCCTTGCGGCGGCGATACTTGAAGATCGTGACCTTCGGGGCCTTCCCCTGGCGCACGATCTCCCCGGTCACCCGCGCCCCTTCGACGTAGGGCTGGCCGACCCTGACCTCCTGCTCCCCCGAGACGAGGAGCACCGGCCCGATCTCCACCGGGGTGCCGACCGCGCCCTCGAGCTTCTCGACCCGGACCACATCCCCCTCTGCGACCTTGTACTGCTTGCCACCGTTCTTGATGACCGCAAACATGCCATCCGCTCCGTTCTGCCGACTCGGCTGCCGCTGGTGAGGCTCCCCCAGAAGGGCACCGACACGTGTGAACCTGCCGCGTGGGGACCCTTCTGCACAATAGGAGATTACGACCTAACGTGTCAAGATCAAAGGGGAGTCAGCACATCCGCGCCTCCGCGCCCGCGTTCAATCATTGGGTCGTGGAACCCGCTCCTCACATTTTGCCCCACGCCCGGAAGCCCGGACGCGACCTGACGCTCGAATTCAGCGGCGAGCGGCGCGGACGGCGGGAGGCTCGCGCCGCTTGTCCGCTGCAATGTCTGGTCCAAAAGCCGATAAAGCTGGGCTGCCGAGGTGCCGAGTCGGCGGATGATCTCACGCTTGGACGGCGGACTTGCGTTGATGCGCCTCTGAGCCTCGAGGGTCAGCCTGTAGAGCAGGAGGTCCCTCAGGTAGTTGGGATCCCGGTTGTACTCGAGAACCTGCTCCACGTGAACCGTGCCTGTCTGACTTGACTCAAGCACATAGGTGAACCCTTCCCGACCGATCTCGTCATCAGCGACGACCCGCCTGACTGGATTCTCTGACAGCGCGAGCTGGTGCTCAGCCAGCGCTCGCCACGGTTGTCAATGCACCGCGTACAGGGCGGGACGTCACGGCTCAACCTGCCAGCCACGGTCACGACCAGGTGATTGCATGCACCGCCATTAGCTTAGAGCCCGAGATGAGAAAGGTTGAGCCGGTCTCCGGCAATCGGCGGGCACCAATAATAGCCACCGGTCACCGGGCGGGAGAACGTGAAAAGCGCATCTACGATTCCGTCATCGAGGCCGACGCTCAAACCGGTCGAGGGACTCCACGTAAGCGATGAATTCAAGCCCCTGCTGGTCGGCTGTCGCCCAAGGCATGGAGCGTCGCACCATGAATGCCGGTGGATCGTAGCTTTCCTGAGCACTGCGCTTCACGTGCGCGGACGCCGGTGCGTCTCCAATCTCGGCATTCGTGTCGATACGCCGACCAATGACCGCGTCGCGCCGCTCCAACGACAACGACCGAAAACGGCGCAGGTCATGGACCCACCGCTGGACCGCAACGAAGCTCGAACCGCGCAAGGGGTTCCCGGCAGGAACCAACGCCGCACCGATGGCCGCATCACCACGCGGATTCTCGGTGCCGTCCTCGTACCCGGTGAGATCCCTTCCGCCGGCATATGTGAAGGTATCCATCGCGTCATCAAGGACGAACGCCCCCTCGACGAAGGATCGGATCTGCTCTGTGAGATCGAACAGGGCGCTGCGATCTTGACCCCGAAGGAAGAGCCAGAGCGCCTGCTGCGTCGACGGCACGCTGCAGCCGGGCCCGGCAAGGCCGGGAAACGCGCGCAGACCGGCCACCTCTCGACCGAGCGCACGTGCAACCGGCTCGCCCACACCGACGACGCCCGAATCAATCGCGAAGCCGTCGCGCAGGTTGCCCAGTGCGGCACGTAGATCGGTGTCAGGCGCGATCCGGAACGTCAGACAGCGCCCGAGGACCGGTGGGGCGGCAAGAACACCAGGTTGAGACAAGTCGATCTTCATGTGTCCGCGCCTGCCTTCGTGTGGCTACCGCTCTCGGCCTCACCTGCGGACCGCGAAACGCGCCGGCAGCTGCAGGCCCAGTTAGACGCTGCCTACTGCTCACCGATAGGGATCGCTTCGGTGGCGCACGGCAACGATGTCAACCACTCTGGCGTCGTCTTTGACCTCATACACCACGCGATAGTCGCCAACCCGAATCCGCCATAGCCTCTCTTCACCCTGGAGCTCCCGACAGCCAGGAGGTCGTGGATCATCGGCAAGCCGTTGAATCCGAGCCCAGATGCGCGCCACCAA
>JACPFL010000073.1 GCA_016183025.1 Deltaproteobacteria bacterium
GGACCGGCGGGCGATCGATCGGGGCGTAGAAGTGCTCACCCAGCAGCCCCGCGCCCAGCAGGAACACCACTGTCGCTCGGGCCGGCCCTTGCAGTCCCTTCGTCAGCGCCCGCGCCCCGAAGGCAGCGGTCACAGCCAGGCCCAGGATGAAGACGCTGGCGAAGCGGGAAGGGACCCGCAGCCCGGCGAACCCGGGGACATAGTGATACAGGAGGGTGTAAGGACCCGGAGCGATCTCGCTCCCCCCGACCTGGATAACCGGGCCCAGTGCCAGCAGGGCCCCCAGCAGGGCGAGCGACCCGTAGCCCAGCAGCACCCGGCGGTCAGCCGGACCCGGCGGGGTCCCTCTGGCTCGCGGTCGCAGGACGCTGATCGCGCCCAGAGCCGCCAGGCCCACCGGGAGGAGCCCGGGGAAGAGGGTCCACTCGGCCGGCTCCCCGAGCCGTTTCAGCCAGGGGCCGTAGAGCCAGTTCCCCTTCGGCGTGGCCAGGAAGTGCTGGAGGTCGGCCGAGAACGCCTTAATTTCGTCAAGGGAGCGTGAGAGGCCGGCAGCCTGATGGGCGCGCACGTAGGCGCCCGCCACCGGGGCGAGCACGGCTGCGCAGGCCAGGAGGCCGAGCACGCCCCTCCGGAGGATCAGGCTCCACGGGTGGGGCCGTCCGCCGACAGCCTCGAACACCAGCAGCCATCCCGCGGCCACCATCAGGTAGAGACCGTGGTGGCCCGAGCTCAGGAACTGGAACACGGAGAAGAAGACCAGCCACGCCATTTCTCGCCACCGCGCATTCCGGAGGAACCGGTGGAGGAACAGGAGGGCCAGCGGCACCCACTGCCCGGTCAGCACGTGCAGGTGGCCGATGTGCGCGAACCGGAAGGTGGAGAAGGCGTAGATCAGCCCACCGAGGCTGGCTGCCGTGGCGCTGCCGGTGAGGGTCCTGATGAGGAGCGCGGCGGTGAGCCCGGTCAGGACGAACGACAGCAGCACCAGCAGGTTATGGGCGAAGACCGGGTTGTCCGTCAGCCAGAGCGCGGGGAGGACCAGCAGGGCGCTCCCCAGGAGGTGCTCGCTGTAAGCCAGGGTTCCTGGGTGGGGGTAGAAAATATTGGCGTCGAACAGGCCCCGCGCACCGGCGGCCAGCGTCCGGACATCCCAGGCCAGGACCCAGGCGTTCAGCAGAGGGTCGCCCGGGTTCTCGGGAACGGCGCTCCACGGGTTCCGGGCGAGCGGGTCGGAGGTGATCAGGGTGAGGACGAGCAGGAGAGGAAGGAGAAGGCGCAGCCACCTCCAGCTCGCTCGCGCCCGGCGGGGTGGTTCTGCTGCGACCTCCGCCCTCACCCTGACCCTGGCTCGCCGGCCGCCCGCCGCAGCCGGCGCCACCACGCCTCGTGCTGCCGGTACCACTCGATGGTCAGCCGGAGCCCGTCCTCGAAGGCCGTGTGAGGGGTCCAGCCCATCTCGGCAGCCAACTTCGAGGAGTCCATCGCGTAGCGGCGGTCATGGCCAGGACGGTCCTCCACCTGGGCGATCAGCTCTGGCGGACCGCCCAGGATCTTCAGGATCAGCTCCGCCACCTCCAGGTTGGTCCGCTCGTTCCCGGCCCCGATGTTGTACAGCTCGCCCGCGCGTCCCCGGTGCAGCACGAGGTCCAGGGCCTGGCAATGGTCCTCCACGTAGATCCAGTCTCGGACGTAGAGCCCGTCCCCGTACAGGGGGAGAGGCCGCCCTTCCAGGGCGCGCGTGATCAGGGTGGGGATCAGCTTCTCCGGGTGCTGGTAGGGCCCGTAGTTGTTGCTGCACCGGGTGATCACCACGTCCATCCCGTAGGTGCGGGCATAGGCGCGCGCGAGCAGGTCCGCCCCGGCCTTGCTCGCCGAATACGGGTTGCCGGGCGCGGGCGGAGTGCTCTCCGTGGCCCGCTCCTCGGGCCCCAGCGAGCCGTAGACCTCGTCCGTCGAGACCTGGACGAACCGCGCGACCCGCCCCCGCCGGGCCCCCTCCAGGAGGACGTGCGTGCCCACCAGGTTGGTCCGGATGAACGGGGCGGGCTCCAGGATGCTTCGGTCCACATGGGACTCCGCTGCAAAGTTCACGATCGCGTCCACCCCGGTGCCGATGAGCTCTTCCACCAAGGGCAGCTCGCAGATGTCACCCCTGACGAAGGCGTAGCCGGACCGGCCCTCCACCTCCCGCAGCCCCTCCAGGTCCGCCGCATAGGTGAGCTTGTCCAGGTTCACGACCCGGTAGTCAGGATGGACGCGGGACAGGTAGCGGATGAAGCTCGATCCGATGAAGCCGGCCCCTCCGGTGACGAGCAGACGCACCACCTAGCCGTCCTTCCGCGCCCAGTCGTAGGGGATCTCCGGGTCGTGGGGGTCGACCCGGAACTCGTCCGGGTCCGCGGCGCGATAGGGCTCCGTGGTGCAGTTGATGAGGATGAGCTCCCCCTCGCTGATGCACTTGAAGCCGTGGAGAACCATGGGAGGGATCTGCACGAGGAGCGGATTGTGCTCCCCCATGAAGAACTCGTTCACCTCGCCGTAGGTCGGGGACTCCTTGCGCCAGTCATAGAGCACGAGCTTGGCCATCCCCTTCACGACCACGAAGTGGTCCACCTGCACCCTGTGGTAGTGCCAGCCCTTGACCACACCGGGGTAGGCCGTGGTCATGTAGACCTGCCCGAACTTCAGGAACAGCTCGTCGTCGGCCCGGAGCAGCTCCATGAGCCGGCCTCGCTCATCCGGGATCACCTTGAGCGGTTTGACCCGCACGCCGTCGATCATCGGCCTCCTCGCTGCGAGAGCCTCTGCGCCTCAGCCGTTCTTCTGCGCGACGACTACGATATCCCCCCCGGTACGGGCCAGGGCGCATCCCAGCGCGCCGACCAGCGCCAGCGGGGCCAGGACCGTCCCGAGGAGCGCTGCGGCAAGGCCCCTCGGCCGGATTGTCCACCCGCGCACTGGCTCGCGCGCCTGGCCAGCCCGGATCTGGTTGTACAGCCCGTTGTGGGGAAGCCCCAGGAGGTTCAGGCCGCTCTGGAGCAGGCTGAAGGGGCTGTGCGCCAGGGTGAAGTGTCGGACCCGCCGGACAGGGCAGCCCAGGTCCGCCAGGATTCGGCGGAGCGCCCGCTCCGAGAAGTGATGGAGGTGCCGGGGCACGTCCAGGTGAAACCAGGCAGCGCCCGACAGCCGGGCCTCCAGGCTGTCGGCGTTGGGCACCGCCACCACCAGGAACCCGCCCGGCCGGAGCAGCCGCCGGCATTCGCGGAGGGTCCCCGCCGGGTCCCGGAGGTGCTCGAGGACATGCCAGAGCGTGATCACGTCGAAGGACCCGTCCTTGTGCCCGGCCGCCGCGACATCCCCGATCGCGACGCGGAGCCCCAGTTGCTCGCGCGCGAATCGCGCGCTCGCTTCTGAGAACTCCGTCCCGTAGACCTCCCACCCCCAATCGCTGAGCGTCGCCAGGAACTTGGCGCGGCCCACACCGATGTCCAGGATCCGCCCGGGCCGGCCGAGGAGCGCGGCCACGCGGCGGGCCCGGCTGACCTGGAACCCGCGGATAAGCCCCTCAAAGGGACCCAGGAACTGCCCGTCCCCATCGCCGTAGTACGCCGGGGAGTAGTAGGGCGCCAGCTCGTCCTCGGTCGGCGTGGGCTCCGTGACGCCGACCCCGCAGGTCGTGCAGCGCAGCACCTGGAAGGTCCGGCCCCCCTCGTGGTCCCGGGCCGACACCCAGCAGGCCCACCCGGCCGGGCCGCAGAAGATGCAGCGTCGCCCCGGCTCGTCCCCCGGCCTCGCCTGTTCCTCTGCCAGCCGCATCCTGATCACTCGAACTGCTCGGCCCGCCTCAGGCCCCGGGTGTGCAGAATGTACCTCACGATCACCCCCAGGATCCCGAGGCCGTACTTCACCGCGCGGAAGAACCCGATCGTGGAGGCCTCATGGAAGTACCGGGTCAGGACCGGGACCTCCTTGAACCGCATCCGCCTGATGACGAGCTGCACCAGGATCTCGTTGTCGAAGACGAAGTCATCCGAGTTCAGGTGGAACTTCACCGCCTCCAGGGCCCGGCGACTGAACCCCCGGTACCCGGTGTGGAACTCGGAGAAGTAGGTCCCGAGGACCAGGTTCTCCAGCCCGCTGAGCAGCCGGTTGGCCAGGTACTTGTAGAGGGGCATCCCCCCTTTGATCGGCCCGCCGAGCAACGGGTCCCGGAGGAACCGGGAGGCCAGGACCACGTCCGCCTGGTCCTGCTCGATCGGCAGGACGATGTTGGGGATGATTCGAGGGTCGTACTGGTAGTCGGGATGGAGCATGACCACGATGTCCGCGTCGCGCCTCAGGGCCTCGGTGTAGCAGGTCTTCTGGTTGGCCCCATACCCTCGGTTCTCGGGATGCCGGATGACCACCAGGTTCAGCTTCCGGGCCAGCTCCACGGTGCGGTCCTGGCTCCCATCGTCCACCAGGATGATCTCGTCGCAGCACCCCTCGGGGATGTCCTTGTACGTCTGCTCCAGGGTCCTGGCCGCGTTGTACGCGGGCAGGACCACGATGACCTTGGCCTTCCGTTCCATGCTTGACCCCTCAGGCGGCCGCCGCCTCCCTGGCACCCTTCTGCCGGCCCCACAGAACCAGAAAGCCCATGAAGAGGGCCAATCCCAGGGTAGGGAGGCAGTACGCCTTGTAGCTCTCGTCGCCCGTCAGCTGGACATTGCCCAGCGGCCCGTTCAGCAGCCACCAGGGCAGGTAGTGCACGAGCGAGAGCGGCAGGAAGTTCCCGAGCAGGAGATAGGAGCCGGCCAGGCACAAGGTCGCCCGCGAACTGAGCGTTTCGGGGCGCCGCATCAGCACCCAGGCGGCAAACGTGAAGCCGGGCAGCAGGAGCACGCTGTACTCGAACGCCGTGAGGGGCGAGATGAGCAACATCGTCCCCAGCACCACCGCCCACTCATGGGGCGCCTGCTCCCCCCCCTCGCGCCGCCGGCGCAGGGCGAAGCGGGTGAGGAGCAGAAGGCCGACGCCCTGCACGAGGAACGCGAGCACGCCGGCCAGCCATGCCAGCTCCGTCTGCCGGAATGTCAGGAGCCCCGGCTCCATCCGGAACCCCGCAAAGGCCTTGAAGATGAACCCCTTCAGGGCCACGTTCTCGAAGTGGGCGTAGGCCCAGCTCCGCGGCTCCAGCGCCCGCGTGAGGAGGAAGGGGAGGTAGCCGATCCCCATCTCGGGCCCGAAGGCCGCCGTCGCGAGCAGGAGCACCACGACCAGAGTCCCCGCGGCCCAGGCCAGCGCACGGCGGTCCCGCCAGAGGAAGTAGAAGAGGAACAAGGCCGGCAGCATCTTGATCAAGGTGGCCAGGGCGACCGCCGCGCCTGCCATCCCCCGCCACCCCCCCCGGTAGGCGTAGAGCGCGCCTGCGAGCAGGGCCAGCTCCCAGAGCTCCACGTTGCGGACCGCGATCAGATAGTAGAGCGGGCTGAAGTTGAGCCAGAGCACCGCCAGCAGGGCCCATTCGAGCAGGCTTGGGCGGGGCCGGAAGCAGGCGCGGACCGTGAGCCAGAAGGCCGCGCCGATGAACACGTAATTGACAGCAAACAGCACATCGGCCAGGCTCTCGCGATCCTGGATCCCGGTCAGCGGGTACGACAGGAAGAGGAAGACCGGCCCGTACTGGCGTGGGTTCGTCACCCGGACGCGGTCTCCGGTCTCCAGAGCCCGCTTCAGGGGCTCGAGCTCCTCGACGAACTGCCCGACGTACCGGTGCCGAGTCACCGGCGCGTAAAGCCCGCTGTAAAGGAAATGGACCACCGTGTAGGTGAGGAGCAGGCCGAGGCCAACCGCGGCCCCCCGGCGGCTGGTCGCCCACCCTTGAAGAAGAGCCGCGCGGGTGCTCACGGGCGCTCACCCCCCAGGATCCCGTTCATCTCGCGATGGCGGACCCCGGCCTGGGCGCAGCACCGGGCGATGGCCTCGAGCTGGGCCCTTGTGGCCGAGGGGATGGCGACCACGATCTCCTCGATCCCGAGCTCCGACGTCACCCGCGGGATCTCTGTCCGGCCTCCCAGCACCGGCACCCCCTGGATCCTCCGCCCCTGCTTTCGGGGGTCATCATCGATGAAGCAGACCGGGACCCAGCCCAGACGCCGGTTCTTCCGGATCTCGAGGAGGAGGAGCTCGCCGGCGTCCCCGGCCCCCACGATCATCACCCGCCGTCCCTCTCGCGCCGTCTGGAACACGTATTCATGGAGCACCCGGAGCAGGACCCGGCTCCCCGCCACGAGGAGGAGCAGGAGGATCGCGTCGATGACGAAGACCGCGCGGGAGTACCCCTCGAATCGTCGCAGGAGCACCAGCGCGGCCACCGACCCGGTCGACCCCAGCGCCACGGCCTTCACGATCGCCACGAGGTCGGGAAGGCCAACGTGCCTCCACATCCCCTGGTACAGCCCGCAGAGGTGGAACGACATGAGCTTCAAGACCAGGACCAGCGGAAGGGAGTCCCTGAACAGTTCCAGGTCCTCCCGGTGGATCCCCTGCTCAAAGCGGAGCAGGTAGGCCCCCAGATACGCGGCCGCGATCAGCACGCAGTCCACGATCACCTCCACGAGCTGCTGCTTGTAGAGGAAGACCGTGTTGATCAGGACCCCCTTCCCCTCCAGCGCCCGCGCGGCGAGCAGGGGGGTGAGGAAAACGATCCACAGGAGCTGGAGAAACTCGGCTGCCAGGGCGAGCAGCCCCAACGCCACGGCGACCCCGTAGAGGACGAGCACGGCCCCCGTCTCACTGAGCCCCAGGGCCACGAGCCGATGGGAGCTGTGGTCCTTGCCGCCCTGCGAGATGGGGCGGCCCTGGAAGGTGCGGGCGGCCGTGACCAAGGCCGTGTCAAAGATGGGCACGCCCAGGAGGAGGACCGGCACCATGATCATGGCGCCGAGGTTCGAGACCTCCTTCCAGGAGCCGACGAGCGTCAGCGCCGCGAGGCCGAACCCGAGCGTCATGCTGCCGCTGTCGCCCAGGAAGATCCTGGCCGGCCGGAAGTTGAAGACCAGGAAGCCCGCCGCGGCGCCAGCCATCCCCCAGGCCACCCGGCTGAGGTCGGCCATCCCGTGCAGCGCGAGAGAGACCCCGAGGAAGGCCGAGGAGATGAGCGCCACCCCCGCGCACAGGCCGTCCATGTTGTCGATCAGGTTGAAGGCGTTGGTGATGACCAGGAGCCATAAGAGGGTGAGCAGCACGCGCAACGGGGGCCAGTCGATCACCTCGATGGAGATCCCCCACGAGACGAGCAGGCTCGCGCCGATGATCTGCCCGATCAGCTTGATCGGGGGGCGCAGGGAGATCAGGTCATCGGCCAGCCCGACGAGGAACAGCCAGGAGCTCCCGGCCACGATCGCCCAGAAGGCCTGTCCCCGCGGGAGGAAGAGCGCCAGGCTGGTGACGAAGGCCACGTAAACCGCGATGCCCCCGAGCAGGGGGGTGGGCTCCCGGTGCCAGCGGTCCTGCCGGGGGCTCGCCACCGCCCCGGCCCGCAGGGCCAGGGCCCGCGCCACGGGCGTCAGGGCCACAGAGATCAGGAAGGCCACGGCCGCGGGCAGCAGAAACCCCATCACGTCATGCGCCGGTCACAGCAGCCCGACCCGGCTGGCATCCCCCAGCATCAGCCGGTAGGCCTGGGGGCGCCGGTGGTGGCGGGTCACCTCCACATCCTTGCCGATCAGGCTGTCCACGATCCGCGTGCCCAGGTCGAGGATGCGGCTTCCCTCCAGCACGATCGAGTGCTCGATCTCGCAGTTCTCGATCCGGCACCCCGGCCCGACCGAGGTGAACGGGCCAATGAAGGAGTTCCGGATGATGCTCCCCTGGCCGATGATGGCCGGCCCGCGCACGGTACTGTTGAGGATCTCGGCCTCTGGCTCGATCACCACCTTGAACTCCACCCTGGAGGCCGCGTCCACGCTTCCGTCGATCCGCGGCTCCAACAGGTCCAGCATCATCCGGTTGGCCTCGAGCAGATCCTCCGGCCGCCCCATGTCCTTCCACCATCCCGTCACGACGTGAGGCGCGACATCGAAGCCGTGGTCCACGAGCCACTGGATGGCGTCGGTGATCTCGAGCTCGCCCCGCGCCGAGGGCTTGATCTCCCGGACTGCCTTGAAGATCTGGTGATCGAACATGTACACGCCAACCAGGGCGAGGTCGCTCCGGGGCTCCCGCGGCTTCTCCACGAGCGACCTGACGCGTCCTCCGTCCAGCTCGGCGACCCCGAACTGCTCGGGGTTGGGGACCCGCGCCAGCAGAATCTGGGCGTTCGGCCGCCTGGACTCGAACTCCCGCACGAGCTCCGTGACCCCCCCGCGCAGGACATTGTCCCCCAGGTACATGATGAACGCCTCGTCCCGGAGGAAGGGCTCCGAGATCAGCACGGCGTGGGCCAGGCCCAGAGGGGCCTCCTGCTCGATATAGGTCACGGCCACGTCCCAGCGGCTGCCGTTGCCCACGGCCTGCCGGATCTCGGCCCGGGTCTCCCCGACCACCAGGCCGATCTCCCGGATCCCCGCCTCACGCAGGGCCTCGATCCCGTAGAAGAGGACCGGCTTGTTCGCGACCGGGATGAGCTGCTTGGCGCTGGTGTGGGTGATCGGCCGGAGCCGTGTCCCCTTCCCGCCGCTGAGAATGAGCCCCCTCACGTTCAGCTCTTCAGATAGGCGATGACACTCTCCAGGATCTCGCCGACCCCCTGGGTCGGCTTGTACCCGATCAGGCCCTTCACCCTGGAGAGGTCCGGCACGCGGCGGCGCATGTCCTCGAACCCGTCCTCGTAGGCCTGGCTGTAGGGGATGTACACGATCTCGGACCGGCCTCCGGTCATCGTGCGGACGAGGCCGGCCAGCTCCTCGATCGTGACCTCCTCGTCATTGCCGAGGTTGAAGATCTCGCCGACCGCCCGCGGGTGCTCCCCAAGGTCGGCGATCCCCTTGACCACGTCCGAGACGTGGGCGAAGCAGCGGGACTGCTTGCCGTCGCCGAACACCGTGATGGGGTGGCCCAGGAGCCCCTGCTTCACGAAGGTGGGGATGACCATCCCGTACCGTCCCGTCTGGCGGGGACCCACGGTGTTGAACAGCCGGACAATCACGACCGGGAGCTGCTTCTCCTTGAAGTAGGCGAGCGCCAGGAACTCATCCATCGCCTTCGAGCAGGCGTAGCTCCAGCGCCCCTTCTTGGTGGGGCCGAGCACGAGGTCGTCTTCCTCCCTGAAGGGGACCTGCGCGCTCTTGCCATAGACCTCGGAGGTCGAGGCGATCACGACTTTCTTCTTCTTCTTGTTGGCGTGGCGCAGGACGATCTCCGTCCCGGCCACGTTGGTCTCGATGGTGCGCACCGGGCTCTCCACGATCAGACGGACCCCGACGGAGGCGGCAAGGTGGTAGATCGTGTCGCAGCGGTCGATCAGCTCGGCCAGCACGGGCTCGTTGAAGATGTCCTCCACCTGGTAGTGGAACCGCGGGTGGGCCTTGAGGTGCTCGACGTTCGCGATGCTGCCCGTGGAGAGGTTGTCGATGGCGTAGACCGTGGCGCCTCGCCCGAGCAGCTCCTCGGCCAGATGGGAGCCGATGAAGCCGGCTCCTCCGGTGATCAGACAGTTCATCAGGTCCCTCCCTCATAGAGCTGGACCAGGTCGCGGACCAGGCGCTGGACGCGGTAGCGCTGGAGCACGCGGGCCGATCCCTCCCGGGCGAGCCGGCGCCGGAGCGCCTCGTCCCTGAGCAACCGGAGGACTGCCTCGGCCAGGGCATCCGGGGCACGGGGCGGGACCAGGAGCCCCGTCTCGCCGTGCACGACCACATCCCCGACGCCGCCCACGGCCGTAGCCACCACCGGCACCCCGGCTGCCAGGGCCTCGATGACCGCCACGGGCGTGCCCTCGTTGAGGGAGCACAGCACGAGCAGGTCCAGATCGGCGTAGATGGCAGGCATGTCCGTGCAGAACCCGAGGAAGTGCACCGAGGACTCCAGCGCCAGCCCTTTCGTCAGCTCCTCCAGCCTTGATCGCTCCTCGCCATCCCCGACGACCACAAACCGGGGCGTGGGCCCATCGTCCCATCGGGACAGGACCAGGCGGGCGGCCTGCAGGAAATCCTCGTGCCGCTTGATGGGGACCAGGCGGCCCACGATGCCGACCAGCGGCTCCTTCTCCGAGACCCCGATCCCGGCCCTGAGGTGGCCGCGACGGCCCTCAACGGCCTCAAATGGTTCCAGCTCCAGGCCCAGTGGGACCACCGCGATCCGCCCTGGTCGGGCGATCTCGAGCGACACCAGCTCCTCCCTGAGCCCCTGGCTGACCGTGATGATCCGGTCGGTCACGAGGGCCAGGAGCCGCTCCACCCACACAAAGAGACGACTCCTCAGAGGCCCAAAATATCCTGACAGCACGTGCCCGTGGAAGGTGTGAAAGATCCGGACCTCGCGCGGGCGGAGCCTGAGCAGGTCCAGGGTTCCGTACCGGTACAGCAGGGCCGCCACCCTCCCAAGGGCCCCGGCCTTGGCCGTGTGGGTGTGGACGATGTCCGGCCGCTCGCGCAGCAGGAGCCGGTAGAGCTTCCAGAGTGCCCGGAGGTCCCGCATCCAGGCGATCTCCCGGGACAGCTCCGGGATCACCACCGGCGTGACCCCCTGGCTGCGGGCGAACGCCATCATGTCCCCCTCACGACTCCCCTCCGAGCCCTTGACCAGGACCGACCGGTACCCTCCCCGGTTCAGCTCCCGGGTGAGCAGGATGACGTGGAGGGCCGGCCCCCCGATGTTCAGGCGGGCGATGATGCGGACGATCTTCCGGGTCCGGGTCTCCGAGCTCATCGGTAGACGAATGCCAGGGTCTGCGCGAGCAGCAGCCCCAGGATCAGGGCCGCGCCGAGGTCCAGGGGGTGCAGCCCTCCCGCTCTCCGCTCCCCCGCGCCCATCCACGCGGAGGGCCGGAGGGCCAGGCTGATCCCGGCCGCCAGGCCGATCAGGCCCAGGCCCCTGGCGAACAGAGGAGCGGCGGGCGTCTGCCTGCCCGTAAAGAGCCAGGCGAGTAGGACCACGGAGAAGAGGCCCAGGACAGCGCCCGTGGCTCGCAGCGCCCGCTCGTCCACTCTGCTCCAGGGTCGCCGGAACGCCCGCCCCGTCCACGACGCCTCGACGGCCCGAGCGACCAGCCGGCGGATCCCGGTCATCCTCCCTCCCGGCGGGCGGATCCCGGCCGCTCCACGGCCACGATCTTGCCCGTCACGCTGTATTCCGCCGGCTCGAATATGATCTCGATCCCGGCCTTCACTTTACGGCTCTTATAAAAAAGCCCGTCGGCCTCCCGCTGCGCCAGGATTCCCAGTCGGAAGAGGAGATTATGCGAACGATTGTCCTCAACCGCCCGGACGGAGCCGTCCTTTCCGAGCTCGAGCTTCCTCGTCGGCTCCCGCTGGACGATCCGCTCGACCCGGGCGATGACCTCTCCATCCAGGTTCCGCTCCTCCCGGTGCGAGGTCATCATCTGCTCGACCTCCTTCAGCACGTCAGGAGCGAACACGGTCACGGCGATCCAGGTTGTAGGCGGCCTCCCCGCCGGGACCAGGCGGTAGGCCCTGACTGCCATGACGACCGCGACGACCAGCACCAGGCCGACGAGGAGGTCCACCAGGCTGACGCGCCCGAACAGCCGCCCCCGCTCGTCGATGATCCGCGCCATCCTCCTGCCTCACCCGCGATCGATGAACGTCCTGAACCAGAGCTCCAGACAGAGGAGGTTCCAGATCCGCTGGTTGAAATCGCGGCGGCTGTTCAGGTGCTCGTCAACGAGCCAGCTGACGTAGGCCGGATTGAAATAGCCCCGGCGGCGACAGCGCTCGGGCGAGAGGCTCTCCGCGCGAACTCCCGCAGCTCCCGGCGGAGCCACATCTCCAGAGGGACTCCGAACCCCATCTTCCGGCGCCGGAGGATCCCGGGAGGCATCCACCCCCTGAGCGCCCGGCGGAGCAGGTACTTCTTGGTAAGGCCCCGGAGCTTCATCCCGGACGGGAGCCGGGCCACGAACTCCATGAGCACGTGGTCCAGGAAGGGGGCCCGCGTCTCCAGGGAGTTCGCCATCGCCGCGACGTCCACCTTGACCAGCAGGTCATCGGGGAGATACGTCTCCACGTCCAGGGCGAGCAGGTCGTCCACGCTGTCGCTCCCGCTGCGGCCCCGCCCCTCCCCGAAGAGCAGCTCGGAGGTCGGCCGGAAGCTGCCGGCGCGGATGAACTCCTCCGTGCACAGGGCCGCCTTCTGCTCCGTGGTGAAGTGGCAGACCCACCGGCAGTAGCGCTCCTCAGGCTCCAGGCCCGCGGCCTCGAAGAACCTCGCCATCCGGGAGCCCAGGCTCTTCCCGTTGACCGGCGGCGCCAGCCGTTGAGCGGCCCGCACCAGCATCCGGGCCCCTAGCCGGCGAATCCCCCCCGGCAGCCCGGCGTAGAGCCGGGCCAGGCGGGTGGCCACGTACCGGTCGTAGCCGGCGAAGTTCTCGTCTCCGCCGTCCCCCGTGAGGGCCACGGTCACCACGGAGCGGGCCGCCCGGGAGACGTAGTAGGTCGGGATGGCCGAGGAGTCGGCGAACGGCTCCCCGTAGTGGCGGACCAGCGCGGGCAGGACCTGCACGGCGTCCGGCTTCACGATGATCTCGTGGTGGTCGGTCCCGAAGCGGTGGGCCACCATTCGGGCGTACCGCAGCTCGTCGTAGCTCTCCTCCTCGAAGCCGATCGAGATGGTCTTCGGGGCGTCCCCCGTCAGCTCGCTCATGAGGCCCACGACCGTGCTGGAGTCGATCCCTCCGCTCAGGAACGCCCCGAGCGGGACGTCGGCGACCAGGCGGAGGCGCACGGCTTCCCGCAGATGGGCGAGCAGCGCCTCCGTCGCCTCGGGGACCGACAGCCGGAGCTTGGGCGTGAACCGGAGCCGCCAGTATGGCTCGACCGTGATCGAGCCTCCCTCCCAGACCAGACGGTGCGCGGGCGGGAGCTTCCGGATCGCCCGGAAGGCCGTCAGCGGCGCGGGCACGTACTGCAGCGTCAGGTAATGGTGGATGGCCTCGAGGTCCGGCTCCCGGGGGACGTCGGGATCTTCCAGGAGGGCCGCGATCTCCGAGGCGAACGTGACGCCGCCCGCGGTCAGCGCGTAGTACAGGGGCTTCTTGCCCACCCGGTCCCGCGCCAGCAGCAGCCGCCCGCGCC
>JACPFL010000041.1 GCA_016183025.1 Deltaproteobacteria bacterium
GACCGTGGTGAGCTGCCCGCCGCTGCGGGACATCACCCCACAGGGGCCCGGCCTGAAGGCCAGACGGGTGAACTCCACGCGCCCGCCGATCCCGCCCAGCGTGCATTTCCCGGGGCTGATCGCCCCCCCGGAGTTGCCCCCGAGGACCAGGCTGCCGTGCATCCGGCTGAACTCGATGATCTCCAGCATGTCGTGGCGCGGGACCCGCTCGGTGGGCAGGGTCAGGATGCGGATGCCGGCCTCGATCGCCTCGAAGACCGCGCCCTTGGCCAGCCGCCGGGGCACAGCCACGACGCTCGCGCTGAGCCGGGGGAACGCGGCCTTGGCCTCCGCCACGGTGTCGAAGACCGGGAGCCCCTCCACCTCCTGCCCGCCCTTCCCCGGGGTCACCCCGCCGCGCACGCGGGTCCCGTAGGCCTTCATGACGTGCGCGGTCCGGCGCCCGGCCTGCCCGGTGATCCCCTGGATGATCGCCTCGGTGTGCTCATCGATCAGGATCGCCATGACTCGTGCCGCACGCCTGCGCTCAGATGTGGTCGCGCTCGTAGACCGGCGTGAGCCCCTGCGCCCGCAGCGCCGCCAGCGCCTGCTCGAACCCCGGCAGGGGCAGGTCGATCCGGAGCCCGCCCGCGCCTTGAAGCAGGCAGGCCACCTCACGGGCCAGGCCTCTCGGCCCGGAAGATCGTCGCGTGGCAGGCGGGAATGCACGGCTTCTCCGGACAGCGCTGACACGCCTCGAGGTCCACCTCGATGCGGCCCCCTGAGAAGACCGGGACGCTCAGCCCCGGCTGGCTCATCGGGTCGTCTCCCAGCTCCGGTACAGCGCATCGAACGCCCGCGCCGCGTCGCGTTCGGTGGTCTCCCGCCCGAGGATCCGCACCAGGGGCGCGGAGGCCAGGCCCAGAGCCTCGAGCACCGCGATGGCGTCCTGGTCGTAGGCCCCGCGCAGGACGAACAGGCAGGGGAGGTTCGGGTGCCCGCCGGTCCCGGGGTAGAGCTCCCGGAAGGCCTTGCCGACCCCCCGCATGTTCTCGTCCAGCCGCTGCGTGGCCACGCAGGAAGCGAAGATGTACCCGCGGATCTGCGGCTGCGAGAGGAGGATCTTCGTGATCCGGTAGAGCTTGGAGGCGGCCGGCCCGCCGGAGGTGTCGCAGAAGTTCACGGGGTAGTAGCCCAGGGGGACCAGCTCATCCATGAGCGTCAGGCTCGCCCCGGTCCCGACGGAGTCGAAGGCTACCGGGATCTTCCCGAGGCCCTGGGCGTAGCTGCCGTCAGGGTCGATCTGCACGAAGTGGGCGGAGCCCCGGTGGTCTTCCTCATCGATCGTCCCCGCGGCCAGTTCCAGCTTCGTCGGCGGCCGCTCCCCGGCCTCCTCCGTGGCCTGTAGCCCCAATGCGGGCTGACGGTAGATCGCGTCGTCGTCGATGTCGACACGGGCATCCAGCGCCACTACCCCGCGCGGCGTCACCGCGAGGGGGTTCACCTCGACGAGCTTGGCGTCGTAGCGCCGGAAGATGGTGTAGAGGGCCTCGAGCACCGCCGCGCCCTGCGCGAGCGGTTCGCCGGCCGGCCCATCGGCGCCCTTGAGGAGCCCCACGGCGCGATAGGCGTGATAGGGCTGGAAGATGTTGACGTGGTCCATGAAGACCTGGTCCGGAGCCTCCCGGGCTGCCTCCTCGATCTCGATCCCACCGCGCGGGGAGAAGATGACCGCGGGCATGCGGCGGGCCGGGTCGGCCGTGATCGCGACGTAGAGCTCCTGGCTGTGCGGGACCTGCTCTTCCACCAGGACCCGCTCGACCGCGAGGCCGTCGAGGGACCGGCCCAGGAGGTCGCGGGCCGCTTCAGCCGCCGCCTCCGGCGTCTCCGCGGCGCGCACGCCGCCGCGGCGCCCCCGCCGCCCGCTGAGGACCTGGGCCTTGACCACCACCGGCCGGCCCAGCTCCCGCGCGATGGCCTCGGCCTCGTCCGGCGTGGCTGCGACTCGCCCGGCCGGGACCGGGACGCCGTGGGTCCGCAGCAGGACCTTCCCCTGATGCTCGTACAGCCGCGCCATGATCCCCGCCTGATGTGCCTGGATCGGTTGCGCGCGTCGCGCTACGCCGCGAGCCGCGGGCGAATGCGAGCTCAGCCTCGCCCTCCCGTCCACGTCAATAGGTCAGCCTCGCCCTCCCGTCAAGGTCAAAAAGTACCCATCCCTTCGGCAAACCCTGCCCGCGTGCCCGCCGCGAGAACCGGCTTGCCGAATTAATGGGCCCTTCATATACTGGTACGGGAATTGCTCATCGTGTCATCTCCGAGGCCACGGATGGCGTCCACGGAAACCTCTGCCGAGCTGTTCGACATCACCATCCTGGGGGCTGGGCCGGCCGGCCTCTTCGCCGCCTACTACTCCGGGTTTCGGACGTTCCGCGTCAAGATCATCGACGCCCTGCCCGCGCTCGGCGGGCAAGTCGGGACCGTCTACGGCGAGAGGGAGATCCTGGACGTCCCCGGATACCCGCGGATCATGGGGCGTGAGCTGGTCGAGCAGCTCCAGGCCCAGGCCGATCAGCACCATCCCACGATCTGCCTCGGAGAGCGTGCGCATACGCTGCGCCGCGAGACCGATGGGAGCATCCGGATCATCACGGACCGGGGCGAGCACCACACGCGCGTCGTCCTCCTGACCGGACTGGGGGTGCCCGCGGCCGCAGCAGGGGCGGGACCCGGGCTCGACGGGCACGGCGCTCAGCCGGGGCTGAAGGCCCTTCGGCTGGAAGGGGTGCCCGCGGGCTTCACCTTCGACGGCGACGCCATCCGAGTCACGACACGGATGGAGACGGGAGTCCCCGGGATCTACGCCGCTGGCGACGCGGCGACCTACCCGGGGAAGCTGCGCCTGATCGCGGTCAGCTTCAGCGAAGCCTGCACGGCGGTCAACAACGCCGCCACCTACATCAACCCCAAGGCCAGCGTCTTCCCGGGCCACAGCAGCACGAAGGTGGAGCAGGCGACGGGCGGGGCGATGACCGGGGGCGAGGCCGAGGTCAAGCTATGAGCGCGGGCCGGGACCTCTACGACCTCACCATCCTGGGGGCCGGGCCCACGGGCCTGTATGCTGCCTACTATGCCGGCCGCCGGGGGCTCCGGACCAAGCTCGTTGATAGCCTCGCCGAGCTGGGCGGCCAGATCACGGCCCTCTATCCCGAGAAGTGGATCTTCGACGTGGCCGGCCATGCGAAGATCATCGGCAAGGATCTGGTGCGGAACCTGGTGGTCCAGGCCATGGAGGCCAGGCCGACCGTCTGCCTGGAGGAGCAGGTCACCGGGCTCGAGGACCTCGGCGGCGGACTGCTGGGCCTCAGGACGAACAAGGCGGAACACTCCACCCGCACCCTGCTCATCGCCATCGGGATCGGCATGTTCACCCCCAAGCCGTTCCCCAGCCCGGAGATCAACGCCTACCTCGGCCGGGGTGTGGTCTACTCCGTTCGAGAGAAGGAGGCCTACCGCGACAAGCGGCTCCTGATCGTGGGGGGCGGGGACTCGGCGGTGGACTGGGCCTTGAACCTCGAGCCCTACTGCCGCCAGATCACCCTGATCCACCGGCGCGACGGCTTCCGGGCCCACGAGGAGAGCGTCCGGCAGCTCAAGGCCTCCACGGTGGAGGTCAAGGTCTTTTACGAGCTCAAGGCCGTGCGCGGGGAACCGACCGTGCAGGAGGCGGTCATCTTCCACAACAAGATGAAGGCGGAGGAGGTCCTCCCCGTGGACGCGGTCCTCGGCTGTCTCGGCTTTTCCTCCAAGCTCGGCCCGGTCAAGGAGTGGGGGCTCACCCTGGACGACGACTCGATCGTGGTGAACTCACGGATGGAGACCAACCGCCCCGGCGTCTACGCGGCCGGGGACATCACCACCTACCCGGGGAAGGTGAAGCTCATCGCGATCGGCTTCGGGGAAGCCGCCATCGCCGTCAACCACATCGCCCACTATCTCAATCCGGCCGTCGATCCCTTCCCTGGCTACACCGCCGCGCCTGAGCTCGCGCCCGCCCGGGCCCTCTAGCGTCTGCCGGCGCCGCCTTCAGCCGCCCCCGCCCTCTCCGCCCTCGTCCGGCTTGGCGCCGTGCCGTCGGGAGGCCGCCCCGGGCGCCGGCTCGGGGACCTGCCCGGCCTGGTACGCGGCGGCGAAGGCGTGACACAGCCCGGCCAGGAGGGCCAGCGCCTGTCCGACTGGCAGGGTGACGATCACCTCCGCCTGCTGTCGGTCCAGGTCCCGCACGTGGATCTGGATCCCGCCGTACTCCAGCTCGGGCAGCTCTCCCGCGATCCGTTCCACCCCGAGCGACACCCGCGAGCCGCGGAAGAACGTCAGCTCCCCATCCGAGTGCTTCACCACAACATGCATCAGTCCCCCTCATCCGCCGGCAGGGCGCGATTCGAAGGCCCGGGCGCCCGGACACTCAGGAGGCGCCCAGCTCCAGCAGGTACTCCCGGATCTCCTTCTCGTCCTTGGCCTTGGGGCTGAGCTCGAGGTAGCGCTTCAGCTCGACGGAGGCCAGGACCTTGTCTCCCAGCTTGTAGTACGCGAGCCCCAGCTCGCGGTGCGGCTCCGGGTAGTCGGCCCGGTACCGCAGGGCCTGCTTGTAGGCCTCGATCGCCCGCGGCAGGTCTCCCGCCTGGCCCCGCTGCCGGTAGGCCTCCCCCATATAGTAGTGGGCGATCGGATCGTTGGGCTGCAGCCGCAGGGCGCGCGCCAGGGCGGCGAGCGCGGTATTGTAGCGGTTGGCCCGGATGTCGAGCAGCGCGTTCTCCCGCACGAGCACCCGCATCCGGCGCTGGTAGTCCTCGGAGTTCACCCGACGCCCCGAGCTTGCGGCCTGAGCCGCATAGTGCCCGGCGATCTGCGCCTCCAGGTCCCTCATGCGGCGCTGGTTGGTCGGATGGTTCCCGAAGAAGAACGTCTCGATCTCGGAGCGGTCCCCGTACTCCTTCAGGAGCAGGTCGAAGACGCGCGGGGCCTGTTTGGGGTCGTAGCCCGCCTTCACCAGGTACTCCAGCCCCAGGTGGTCGGCCTCGGTCTCCAGCCCCCGCCCGTAGCCGTTGACGGAGGCCAGCAGGCCGAGCTGCAGCCCGAGCTGGGTGAAGATGGCCGCGGCCTGGATCGCGGCGGCGCTGCCGGGCCCTCGCCCCTGGCTGGCGCCGAGGGCCGCGAGCCCGATCTGGGCGGCGATGAGGGCGCCGATCCCGACGAACTGCGCGGTGCGGGCCTGGCGGAAGTGGCGCACGGCATGCCGGTGGCTCACGTGCCCGATCTCATGCCCCAGCACGGCGGCGAGCTGGGCCTCGTTCTCCAGCCGGGCCAGGATGCCGGTGTGCAGGTAGATGGCGCCGTTCGGATACGCGAAGGCGTTGAGCGTGGGGTTCTGGATGACGCGGACCGTGATGGGGACCGCCTCCACCATCTCCGGCGGAGCCAGGCGGCGAGCGAGCCCATTCAGGTACTCCTCGAGCAGCCGGTCCTGGTAGAGCGACCCGCTTTTGGCCAGCTTGTCCTGCTCACGGCTGGCCATCTGCCAGATCTCCTTCTCGTCCGAGGCGAGCTGGAGGGGGCGCTCCGCCCCGACGGGCGGGAGGGTCCCCGCGCACCCGGCCAGCAGGGCCAGGACCGTGAGCAGGGCCGCGGGCTTGATCCAGGTGCATCGCCACGGTGCCATCGCCGACCCTCCTGTGAAGGCTGTCTCCCTGGACAGCCCTCGCCGACACGTAGTCTATGGCACGAGCGTCAGGGGCTCCCCCGCGCCGGCCTCCCGAGCCCGGGCATAGAGCCGGGCCGCCACGGCGACATCCTCCAGGGCCACGCCCTGGGACTCGAAGAGCGTGATCGCCTCAGCAGGATCAGGCCGCCCCAGCGCGCCGGTCACCACCTCGCTCAGCTCATGCACCTGCTCCCAGCTCAGCAGTCCGCGGGCGATCGCGGGGAGCAGGTCACCAGCCTCGATCCGCGCCTGCTCCTTCGAGTCCACGACGACCAGCGCGCTCCGGTCGACCGTCTCCTCGTCCACCTCCTGCCTCTGGGCGAAGTTCGATCCGACGGCGTTGATGTGCGTGCCCGGCTGAAGCCACGCCCCCTGGAGCACGGGGGTGCGGGCGTTTGTGGCCGTGACCAGGATCTCGGCGCCGCGCACGACCGCCTCCGGCCCGCTCGCCGGGCGGACCTCGCAGTCGAGCGCGGCCGTCATCTCCCGGCAGAAGCGCGCGCACCGCTCGGCGTTCGGGCTCCAGACCTGCACCCGGCGCAGTTTCCGGACAGCTGCCACGGCCAGGAGCTGCCCCCGGGCCTGCCAGCCGCTCCCCAGCAGACCCACCACCCCCGCGTCCGGCCGGGCCAGGTGGCGGGTCGCGACGCCGCTCGCCGCCCCGGTCCGGATCTGGCCCAGCCGGTCCGCCTCCATCATCGCCAGCAGTTCCCCGGTCCCGACGTCGAAGAGGAGCACGACAAATCGGGTCCGCCCCCGGACGCTGCTGTACGTCTTGAGCCCCATGACCCCCGCGGGCGGGAGCCCCGCGGACATCACGTGCAGGATGGCCTCTCCGGCCTGCAGCCGCACGCGCGACCGGTTGACCGCCTGCCCCTCCCCCAGGAGGCGGAACGCCTCCTCGACCGCCTCGATGGCGTCGGCCATCGGGAGTAGCTCGGCGACCTCGGCCTCCCGGAGCAGGAGCGCCACCCGCTCCCCGGCTACTTCCGGAGCTGCTCGAGCAGCGCGTTGCCGAACTGCTCGGCGATCTTGGGCCCATCGGCCGTCACGATCTTCCCGTCCACGGCCAGGGGCTGGCCGATGAAGCGCGCCTGCTTCTCCTCGAGCAGCCCGGCCGCAGAGCGGTCCGACGTGGCCGTCTTGCCCTTGAGCACCCCGGCGTGGGCCAGGACCCCCACGGCTTCCCCGATGGCCCCCAGGATCTTGTACTCCGCGTCCTTGGCCAGCTTCGTCGCCTTCTCGTCGTCGAAGAACTTCCGCGCCCCTTCCCCCCCGACGAAGATGATGGCGTCGTAGTCGTAGTACTTCACGTCACTCATGAGCGCGTCGATCCTGGCCACGGCCCCCCGCGCGCCCCTGGCCTCACCCAGGCGGTTCGAGGCCACCGTGACCCTGATGCCGCGAGATTCAAGGATCCGTCGCGGCCGCTCGTACTCCTCGTCCTGGAAGTCGCTGGGCGGGACCACCATCAACGCCTTCTTGTCCGACAGTGCCATCCGAACACCACCTCCTCCTCTCCCTGAGACCTTCCCCTCTTCTTGCGATCCGCCCCCATCGGGCGATCCCGGCCTGCCGCACTAGCTTCCCGTGGCCCAACGCGCCGGCCTTCCCCGTCCTAGGGGCCGGCGCCGCCGTGTCTGCCTCCGGCTCCGGCGCGGTCGCGGAGCACCTGGTCGGCGTAGTAGTTCCAGGCCCGCTCCAGGTCCACGGGCGGCAGGATCTCTGCCCCACCCTCCTCGGCCTCTTCCGGCGTCAGGTAGCAGGGCGCCCCGATGCTCAGGGCGCGATACAGGATCTCGGCCGACTCCTCGAGGTACACCGCCCTGACGCAGGTCTCCGCGATGCTGCCGCCCACCACCACGGCCCCGTTCCCCCGCAGGATGACCCCAGGCGCGTCGCCCAGGGCATCGGCCAGGGCCTCGGCCCGCTGCGGCGTCCGGATCAAGGCGGAGCTCGGGAAGACCGGGAGCGGGCGCGGCAGGACCGTGCCGAAGCTGTGAACCGGCGCCACCGTCCGTCCGAGCACGCTCAGCACGAGCACCATCTTCGGGTGAAGCCGGGTAATGCTCATGACGTCCGGGCGGCGACGGTAGATCGCCGTGTGCAGGGGAGTCTCCATCGGCATCGGGCGGGGCCCGGCCACCTGTTGGCCGTCGAGGGTTACGGTCGCCAGGTCGGGCTCCTCCACGAGCGCGAGGCTGACGCGGGGAGAGATGAGAAAGGCGCCCGCGCCAGGGAGACGCGCGCTCAGGTGGCCGAATCCCCTGACCAGCCCCTCGCGCGAGAGGATCTTGCAGCCGATCACCAGACGCTGACGCAAGTCGTCGCCGGACATGGTGAGGCCCAGCTCTATGATATTGCAGGCGCTATCCTAGCAATCCGGTCCGGGTTGGGTCAAACCCGGCAGCCCCCCTTCTGTGGGACCGGCCCGAGGCTCAGCCGGAGCGCGGAAGACGCCCTCGACCCTTCCCGTCAGGGGAGCAGGCGGGCGACCGGGAGGGTCCCGGCGCACCGGAACCCCTTGACCATGTTCCGCCAGGTCGGATGGTACTGGTGGGAACAGTCACACGTTCCCCGCGGGCCGCACAGGAGCTTCCACCCGGCCGGGTCGCTCACCGGGGTGGCGGTCCACTCCCAGATGTCCCCGCGCTTCTGGAGCTGTCCGAGATGACAGACCGCCTGCCACTCCTCCTTGGTCGGCAGGCGCTTGCCCGCCCAGCGGCAGTAGGCGTCGGCCTCGTTCCAGCTCACGTTCACGACCGGGTCCTCATCGGCCCCCCCGCGCAGGGCCGTGCGGCCCTCCTCGGGCATGGCCAGCCCTGTGGCCTGGAGGAACTGCCGGAACTGCCGATTCGTCACCTCGTAGGGATCGAGCGGCGCGCTCAGCGAGAGCCCGGCCCCGGCCCGGAGCAGCAGGAGTCCCGCGAGGCCGGCCAGCACGGCCAAGAGGAGCAGCGGGAGGCGCCCCACGAGGCCTGATTGGTGTCGCACCCATGTCGGCATCCCCGTCCCCATGGTCCTTGCCTCCCGCAGGATCTCGATCGCGCTGGCCTTCTCTCCACCCAGCCCGACCCGTGCCGAGGAGCGACGAACCCCGCTCCGCCTTACGGCCAGCGCCACCGGCGTGCTTCGGTGCCGGGGTTCGGCCATCACCGGGTCGGGTGAGTCCATAGCGGCCGCTCCCCCCGCGCCGCCGAACCCTGGCTTTCCGTGGCCCCGCCGACCTGGTGGGAGAGCAGGACTTCCTCGTTGACGACGTTGGTCGGCTTCCCGTGCAGAAAGTTGAGGACGTTGTCCACGGCGCTCCGCATGAAGCGCCCCAGCGTCTCGTGGGTGAGCCATCCCCGATGTGAGACGAGCACCACGTTGTCCAACTGCCGCCAGGGGCTGTCAGCCGGCAGTGGTTCCTGCTCGTGGACATCCAGCGCCGCCCCCGCGATCCGACCCTCGCGGAGCGCTCCCAGCAGGGCGGCGTTGTCCACCACGGCCGCCCGGGCCGTGTTGATGAAGTACGCGGAGGGCTTCATCAGGGCGAGCTCCCGCGCCGTGATCAGGCGCCGGGTCTCCTCCGCCAGGCGCAAGTGGACGGTCACGTAGTCGCTCGTGGCGAAGAGCGTGCTCTTGGTCACGAAGGCGACCCCGTGACGGCGCGCCCGCTCGTCGGTCAGGGTGGGACCCCAGGCGACCACGTCCATGCCGAACGCCTGCCCCAGGCGGGCCACCTTCTCGCCGATCTCTCCCAGCCCGACCACCCCCAGGCGCTTCTCGTAGAGGTCATGCCCGACCCACTCGGGCCAGCCCCCCTGCCGGATCTCACGGTCAATGGCCGGGAGCTGCCGGGACAGCCCGATCATCAGGCCGAAGGTCAACTCGGCCACCGAGGGCGCAGACTCGCCGGGGGTGTTGGTCACGACGATCCCCTGCTTGGTCGCCGCGTTGAGGTCGATGTGAGGAACCCCGGTCCCGGTGACCGAGACCATCTGGAGCTGCAGCAGCTCTCCCAGGGCCTCGGCATCGAGCAGGGTCCGCTCCCGGATCCCCACGATGATGTCCGCCCCGCGGAGCCGGTCGAGCATGGCCGCCCGGCCCTCAGGCCGGGTCGTGTAGATCCCGACCTCCCCGACCCGACGAAGCCGTTCGACGTCGGGGTTCCCCTGATAGGATCGGTCGAAGTCGTCCGGAATGACGATCTTCATGGCTCACACCCCTCGCCAGGGCAAGCCCTGGCCGTCCCGAGGCGCGGTCCCGGGACCGTCAGGCGGGCGCCCGGTACTTGTCAGCCAGCACCTCGAGCTCGGCCAGCCGGGTGATCCGGTTGCGTTCCTCCATGGTGATGAGGTCGCTCAGACACCCCGCTGTGGTCCCCTGCGCCGCCAGGACGGCCAGCACCCGCTGGACGGCCTTCACCGAGGCCCGCAGGGCCGCGTTGGCATGCAAGAGGATCCGGTACCCCATGGTCTCGAGCTCCCGGGCCGGGAGCAACGGCGTCAGCCCTCCTTCTACCATATTGACGAGCTGCGGGACCGGCAGTTCGCGGGGGATCCGGGTCAGCTCCTCACGGCTGCGCGGCGCTTCGACGAAGGTCACCTCCGCGCCGGCCTCGGCGTACGTCCGCGCGCGGGCCAGTGCCTCCTCCAGACCCAGCTCGGCACGGGCGTCGGTGCGGGCGATGATCAGGGGGTCGGGACCGGGCCGGGCATCGAGCGCGGCCCGCAGCCGCCCGACCATCTCCGCGGGGCTCACGACGCGCTTCCCCGCGAAGTGGCCGCACCGCTTGGGTTCCGCCTGGTCTTCGAGCTGGATGGCGGCCACCCCCAGGCGGGCCAGTTCCTTCACCGTGCGGGTCACGTTGGGGGTGTCGCCGTAGCCGGTGTCCGCGTCGACGATGACCGGGATGCTCACCGCGGCCGTGATGCGGGCGACCTGCTGGAGCATTTCGCCGAAGCTGACAAGGCCCACATCAGCCAGGGCGAACTGGCTGTTGGCGATGCCGGCGCCAGTCGCGTAGACAGCCGGGAACCCGGCCTCCTCGACGAGCCGGGCAGTCAGGGCGTCATAGGCGCCGGGGACCACCAGGATCCCGGGCTGGTGGAGGCGCTCCCGCAGGGTGGCGCCGCTCATCGCCTGCCCCTGCCGGCGGGGCCGCGCCCGCTAGCGTCCCCTGAGCACGGACTCGGGCACGTAGACGTAGCCGTCCATCAGGCGGCGGGCCGTGCGAACCGACTTCACCAGCTTGGGCCGCACGGCCTGGCCCTCCCCGTCGAGCACGACCTCCAGGGTCAAGGGGCCGCCGGGGTGTCCGATGACCACCGAACCGTCCCCGCGCGGCACCGCCACGTCGTGGACCACCGTCCCCTCGATGGCCGCGGCCGCCGCCGTGGCAATGGCCCCGGTCAGCGCGTAGGCCCGGTGGGCCCGCTGCATAGACTGGATGCGGGCGCAGACCGTGAGCTCCCTGGCGCGCACGGGCTCCCCCAGGGCGGAGGTGTAGTCCGCTGGCCGCGCGACGTAGGCGACCTTCGGCACGGCCGGGACCAGCTCCGTCGCCCTCGCCGGGTCGTCCACCAGCCCGCACCGGTAGCAGGCCTGGGAGCGGATCTCCTCGAGCGCATCGGACAGGGCCATGTTCTGGTCGATCTCCTCCGCGCGTTCGGTCCCCTTGACCCCCAGCTCCTCGGCCCGGACGAAGACCGCCGGGTTGGCCGCATCGAGGATGGTGACCTCCACCGTGCCGAACCCACGGACCTCCATCTTCTCCCGGCGCTTCCCTGTGGGGAAGAGCTTCCCCGTGACCGAGCCCCAGGGCTCCTCGTAGCCGAGGCGGACCGGGGCTCCGGTGCCGGGCACGCCAGCGATCCGGCAGTCGCCCTCGATCTCGGCGTTCCCGCCCCTGACGGGCACCTCCGCGATGATCCGCTTGTTGGTATTGGTGTTGAGGATCCGGACGGTGGTCACCGGCTCCACGGCCTTGACCAGCCCCTCGTCGATGGCGAAGGGCCCCACGGCGCCGGAGAGGTTGCCGCAGTTCCCCTTGTAGTCGATCATGGGGGCGGTGATGTTCACCTGGCCGAAGGTGTAGAGGACGTCCACATCCGGCCGGCCGGCCGGGGCGATGATCACCACCTTGCTCGTGGTGGAGTACGAGCCGCCCAGCCCGTCGATCTGCCGCGGGTCCGGGCTGCCGAAGGCCCGGATGATGATCCGGTCGCGTAGGTCCGGGTCCCGAGGCAGGTCCCGGTCATGGAAGAAGACCCCCTTGCTTGAGCCCCCGCGCATGATCACGCACGGGAATTTGACCTGTAGAAT
>JACPFL010000074.1:0-14295 GCA_016183025.1 Deltaproteobacteria bacterium
GTGCTGCTGATGGACGAGCCGTTCGCCAGCCTGGACGCCCAGACGCGCGAGATCATGCAGAGCGAGCTGCTGAGGATCTGGCGGGCGACCCGTAAGACGGTCGTGTTCATCACCCACGCCATGGACGAGGCGGTGTACCTGTCGGATCGGGTCGTGATCATGTCCAGCCACCCGGGGCGAGTGGCCCAGGTGCTCGACATCCCTCTGCCCCGCCCGCGAGCCGCCCCCGCCGTGCGGCAGCGCCCGGAGTTCATCGCCCTGACCGGCCACATCTGGGACCGGCTCAGGATCTCCAGTCCCGCGCGAGAGCCTGCCTCCCGATCCTAACGGGCAGGGGCCTGGCCACGAGGCAGCGAGCCGGGGTGGGGCACTGCCCCCCTGCGTGGCCCCGGTGCGGCCCAACCCGGCATTCCCTTGCGGGCGGCCACGCCAGGCAGGCCCTGGAGCTCCACCAGCTTCGGCCGCCGTGGCCCTGGCCCCTGGAATGCTTGTGGGGGCCGTGAGGAGTTTGCTATAGTCGGGGCTTGCCGTGAGGGCCCAGTTCAGCCTCACGCTATCTGATCTCCCCAGCGAGGCGGCGTGATGAGACCTTTTAAGCTTCTCGACCCGCGGAGCCTTGACGAGGCCTGCCAGATGCTGGACCGCTACGGCGAGGATGTGAAGCTGATGAGCGGGGGCACGGCCATCCTCATCCTGCTCAGGCAGCGGGTCTTCAGCAAGCCCTACTTCATCAACCTCAAGGCCGTGCCGGGGCTCGATGGGATCCGCGATGAGCCCGGGACCGGGCTTCGCATCGGGGCCCTGGCGACGCTGCGGGCCGTCGAGACCTCACCGATCGTGCGCCAGCGGGCCCCGCTCATCACCGAGACCTTCCGCCTGGTCGCCAATGTCCGGGTGCGCAACTCGGGCACCCTCGGGGGCAACCTCTCGCACGGCGACTACCGCCTTGACCCGCCCGCGCCCCTGCTCGTGCTCGGGGCCAAGGCCGTGGCCGTGTCGAGCCGCGGGCGGAACACGTACGAGCTGAAGGAGTTCTTCCGGGGGCTGTTCGAGACCGCGCTGCAGCCCGATGAGATCCTCACCGAGGTCGTCGTCCCCGATGCGCCGCCGAAGGCGGGGACGGCCTACTTCAAGTACACCTCGCTCTCCGAGACCGACTGGCCCTGTCTCGGTGTCGCGGCCCTGGTGACCCCGTCCGATGGGGGAGGGACCTGCGGAGAGCTGCGCGTCGCCGTGACCTCCGTGGCCGAGCGCCCGATGCTGCTGGAGCATCTGGGTCCGTTGGCCCGCGGGAAGCGGCTCACCGAGCGGCTCCTGGAGGAGCTGGGCGACGCGGCCGCCGAGCGCGTGGACCCCATCGCCGATGCCCGGGGGTCCGAGTGGTACAAGAAGGAGATGGTGCGGGTCTTCGTGCGGCGGGCGGTCCGCGAGGCGGCCCGACGGGCAGGGCTCGCCGCCGGATAGGGGGCTTCGGCCAGGGGACGGCCGGCCGGAGATTTCTTCAATGGACTGAGGGACGGAGACGATGGCCGACGGACGGAAGCAGGAGTTCGCGGTGGTCGGCAAGTCGGTGCCGCGGGTGGACGGGCCGCCCAAGGTGACCGGGACCCCGATCTACACGGTGGACATGGAGCGGCCGGGGATGCTCCACGCGGCCATCCTCCGGAGCACCGTGCCCCACGGCCGGATCAGGCGGGTGGACAAGAGCCGGGCGGAGCAGGCCGAAGGGGTCGTCCTGGTCGTCACGGGCGAGGACCTGAAGACGATGCCGGGGATCGACCCCTACTTCGGTCCGGCCTTCCGGGACCAGGCGATCCTGGCCATCGACAAGGTCCGCTACATCGGCGACCCCATTGCCGCGGTGGTGGCCACGCGCCGGGAGCTCGCGTACGAGGCGCTGGATCTGATCGATGTGGAATACGAGGAGCTCCCGCCGGTCCTCGACCCGGTGGAGGCGGCCAGGCCGGGCTCCCCGCTCGTCCACGAGCAGCTCCGCCCGGCCAAGGCCTTCGCGGACCTGGCGGAGATCGAGCCGGGGAAGGCGACCAACGTCTGCTATCACTTCAAGCTCCGCCGGGGCGACGTGGAGCAGGGGTTCGCCCAGTCGGCCCACGTCTTCGAGGACTGGTACTACTCGCCCCCGGCTCAGCACATGATGATGGAGCCCCACGCGGCCCTGGCCTGGGTGGACTCGGACGGCGTGCTCACGGTCATCACCGGCTCCCAGAGCCCCTCCTACGTCAAGGGGAGCCTCGGAGCCATCTTCGGGCTGCCGCAGAACAAGGTCCGGGTCATGGTGCCGCTCGTCGGGGGCGCCTACGGCGGCAAGCTCTACGACAAGCTCGAGCCCCTGGCCTCGCTCCTGACGTTCATGGCCAGGCGCCCGGTGAAGATCCAGCTCACCCGGGAGGAGGTCTTCATCACCATCACCAAGCACGGCGTGGTGAGCCACGTGAGGACCGGGGTGAGCCAGGACGGGAAGATCCTGGCCCGCAAGGTCGAGGTCTACTGGGACACCGGAGCCTATGCCGACATCGCCCCCCGGGTGGTGCACAAGTCCGGCTACACCTCGGCCGGGGCCTACCGGGTCCCCAACATCTGGATCGACTCCTACTGCGTGTACACCAACAAGCCTCCCGCCGGGGCGTTCCGGGGGTTCGGCGTGCCGCAGGTCGTCTGGGCCCTGGAGTCCCAGATGGACATGATCGCCGAGAAGTTGGGCCGGGACCCGCTGCAGTTCCGGCTGGAGAACGTCCTGCTGGAGGGCGACCTCTTCGCCACCGGGACGCCCGTGCACAGCGCCGGGCTCAAGGAGTCCCTGGAAGCCGTGGCCCGGGAGATCAAGTGGGAGCCGGGCGTGCGGAAGGCCGTCAAGCCTGGGACCAAGTCCGGGGTGGCCCGGGCCAAGGGGGTGGCCTGCGGGATCAAGGCGGTGATCACGCCCTCCATCTCGGGCGCCATCGTGGTCATGAACAACGACGCGAGCGTGAACGTCCTGACCAGCACCGTCGAGATGGGACAGGGTTCCGACACCGCCCTGTCGCAGATCGCGGCCGAGGAGCTCGGGGTCCGCCTCCAGGACGTGCGGGTCATGCATCCGGACACGGCCGTGACGCCCTACGACACCATCACCGCCGGGAGCCGCTCCACGTACCACATGGGGAACGCCATCCGCCTGGCGGCCCAGGAGGTGAAGCGGCAGCTCTTCGAGACCGCGAGCGACAGGCTGGAGGTGGACCCCGACCAGCTCGTGGCCCGCGACGGGCGGATCTTCGTCGCCGAGGCCCCGACCCGCGGGCTGCCGATCCCGGAGGTCTTCCAGGCCCGCTTCGGGGCCCGCGGGGCCACGCTCCAGGGACAGGCGGTCTTCAAGACGTACGCCGCGCCCATGGACCACGAGACCGGGCAATCGGAGAAGGTGACCGAGTACTGGTTCCCGGGCGCCACCGCAGCCGAGGTCGAGGTGGACCTGGAGACCGGCAAGGTCCGCGTGGTGAAGCTCGTGGAGGCGTGCGACGTGGGGCGCGCCATCAACCCCCACCACTGCGAGCAGCAGATCATCGGGTCCGCGCTCATCAGCCTGGGGCAGACCCTCTTCGAGCAGATGATCCTGGAGAACGGCGAGCTCCTGAACCCCACGCTCCTCGACTACAAGGTCCTGACCCTGAAGGACGTCCCGGAGTCCGCGGTCCCGATCGTCATCGAGGTCCCGCACAAGGACGGGCCGTTCGGGGCGAAGGGGGTGGGGGAGACCGGGACCCTGTCGGTCTCGGCCGCCATCGGCAACGCGGTCTACCGGGCAACCGGCGTGCGGGTGAAGGAGCTGCCCATCACCCCCGAGAAGGTCCTGCGGGGCCTGCGGGCCGGGCAGTAGGGGGGAAGCGATGGAGGCGATGGAGCGGCAGATCCGCCTGACGGTCAACGGGCAGGAGCACGAGCTCACCATCCGGGACAACACCCTTCTGCTTTGGCTCCTCAGGGATGACCTGAAGCTCGTGGGCACGCGCGAGGGGTGCGGGACCGGGGTCTGCGGGGCCTGCACGGTCCTGCTGGACGGGAGGCCCGTCAACTCGTGCCTGACGCTGGCCGCCCAGGCCGCCGGGCATCACGTGACGACCATCGAGGGGCTGGCGACGAACGGCCGGCTCCACCCCGTGCAGGAGGCCTACATCGAGGAGCGTGGCTTCCAGTGCGCCTTCTGCACCTCCGGGTTCATCATGATGACGAAGGCCCTGCTCGACGAGATCCCCAACCCCAGCGAAGAGGAGGTCCGGGAGTATCTCTCCGAGAACATCTGCCGCTGCGCGGGGTACCCGGACATCCTCCGCGCCGTCCAGAACGCCAGCCGCAAGCTCGCTGCCAGGGGACGCTAGGGCACCTGCCCCGGGCCGAGCGGCCCGGATAGCGCCGCCCCTGGTCAGCGCGAACGACTCGCCGTGACCCCGTGCAGGGAGGATGAGGGGCCGTGGGCTTCGACCTGCTGGAGCCGCGCACCGTCGCCGAGGCGGTTGAGCTGCACGCTCGGGACGGGAACGCGGTCTTCCTGGCCGGAGGGACCGCCCTCCTCATCCTCCAGCGTCAGGGCCTGCCCCTCCCGCGGCGCCTGATCTCCCTGCGCGGGATCCCCGGCCTCGATGAGATCACCGCCGGCCCGGGGGGCGGCCTGCGCATCGGCGCCCTGGCCACCCTGCGGCAGGTCGAGCGCCATCCCCTGGTGGTCCGGCGGGTCCCGCTCCTGGCCGAGGCCCTGCGCCAGGTCGCCAACGTCCGGGTCCGTCATACCGCAACCCTGGGGGGGAACCTCGCCCATGGGGACTACCGGCTGGATCCGCCAGCCCCGCTCCTCGTGCTGGGGGCCCAGGTCAGGGCCGTCGGCATCGGGGGCGAGCGCGAGATCGCGCTGGCGGCTTTCTTCCGTGGCCTCTTCGAGACCGCCCTGCAGCCGGGCGAAGTCGTGACCGAACTGGCGATCCCACCGACCCCGCCGAGCGGCGGCACCTACCTGAAGTATGCGCTCTCCTCGAACGACTGGCCGTGCGTCGGGGCGGCCGCGCTCGTGGCGCTGGACGATCACGGGCGCTGCCGGGAGGTGCGGCTCGCGCTCACCGCGGTCGCCGCCGCCCCGGTGCTGGTCAGGGGGCTGGACGAGCTGGCGCGCGGCGAGCCGGTCTCCGACAGGCTGGCGGCCCGTCTGGCCGACATCGCCGCGGCGCAGGTCGAGCCCGTCGGGGATCAACGAGGATCCGAGTGGTACAAGCGGGAGATGGCGCGGGTCTTCGCCCGGCGGGCCCTGCTGGCCGCGGCCCGGCGCGCGGAAGCCGGCCCGGTGGGGGACGGCACGAAGGAGCCCGTGGCGTGACCCGGACGGGGGAGGGGCGCGACGCCCGGGCCGTGGGCCGGTCGGTCCCGCGCGTGGACGGGGCCGAGAAGGTCACGGGGCGGGCGGCCTACGTGACGGACTGTGTCGTCCCGGGGATGCTGCACGCGGCCCTGCTCCGGAGCCCGCTGCCCCACGCGCGTATCCGTCGGATCGATGCCGGCCGGGCAGCGACCCACCCGGGCGTGTCGGCGGTGGTCACCGGGGCTGACCTGGTGCAGATGCCGGGGCTGGACCCGTACTTCGGGCCGGCCTTCCAGGACCAGGCGATCCTGGCCATCGACAAGGTCCGCTTCGTGGGTGATCCGGTCGCCGCAGTGGCGGCCGCCACCCGGGAGGCGGCCCGGGAGGCGGCGCAGCTCATCGAGGTGGAGTACGAGGAGCTGTCGGCCGTGCTGGACGTCCAGGCGGCGCTCCGTGCCGGGGCTCCCCTGGTCCACGAACGGCTCCGTCCCTCGCAGGCGTTCGCGGACCTCATGGGGATCGAGGCGGAGCGGCAGACCAACGTCTGCTACCACTTCAAGCTGCGCCGCGGCGACGTGGAGCGCGCCTTCGCCGAAGCGGCCCACGTCTTCGAAGACACCTACACGTCTCCGGCCGCCCAGCACGCCCCGCTGGAGCCGCACGTCACGGTGGCCTGGGTGACGGAGGGTGGGCTCCTGCACGTGACCTCCAGCACCCAGAGCCCCTCCTACGTGCGCCTCTCGCTGGCCCGCATCTTCGGCCTCCCGCTGAGCAAGGTCCGCGTCACGGTGCCGTACCTCGGGGGCGGGTACGGGGCCAAGACCTACGACAAGCTCGAGCCGGTCACGGCGTTGCTGGCGCTGCGGACCCGTCGTCCCGTCAAGCTCCAGCTCACCCGGGAGGAGGAGTTCGTCACCATCCACAAGCACGCGGTCACGACCCGGATCCGGACCGGCGTGGCCGCCGACGGACGGCTCCTGGCCCGGGAGGTGGCGGTCTACTGGGACAGCGGGGCCTACGCGGACATCGCGCCCCGCGTGGTGCACAAGTCCGGCTACACGGCCGCAGGGCCGTACGCCATCCCGAACGTGAAGATTGACTCCTACTGCGTGTACACGAATCGCCCTCCGGCCGGGGCCTTCCGGGGGTTCGGCGTCCCCCAGGTCGTCTGGGCCTACGAATCGCAGACCGACGCCATCGCGACCCGGCTGGGGCTCGACCCGGTCGCCTACCGCCGGGCCCACCTCCTGCGCGAGGGGGATCTCTTCGCCACCGGGACCCCGATGCGGAGCCTGGCCGTGATCGAGTGCCTGGACGCCGTGGCGCGTGAGATCGAGTGGGGTTCGGGGCTGGCCGGCTCCAGCCCTCCGGCCCCCGAGGTCAGGGAGGCCGGGGTCCCCCGACGGGTCCTGCGAGGCAAGGGGGTGGCGGTGGGGATCAAGGCGGCGCTAGCGCCGTCGATCTCCGGCGCGACGGTCATGCTCAACGCGGACGGCAGCGCCTCGGTCCTCTCGAGCACCGTGGAGATGGGGCAGGGCTCGGACACCCTCCTCGCCCAGATCGTGGCGGAGGCGCTTGGGGTGCGCGTGCCGGACGTGCAGGTCGTGCATCCGGACACCGCGGTGACCCCCTATGACACGATCACCGCCGCGACCCGCTCGACGTTCCACATGGGGAACGCGGTCTTGCAGGCGGCGGCGCGGGTGCGCGAGCAGCTCTTCGCGATCGCGAGCGATCGGCTCGAAGTGGACCCTGACCTGCTGCGGGCCCGGGACGGGCGGGTCTTCGTGGCCGAAGCTGAGGATCGAGGCCTGACCATCCCCGAGGTCTTCGGGGCCGCCTTCCAGGCGGCGGGGACCACGCTCGTGGGCGAGGCCGTGTACCAGACGTCAGCCATCCCCACCGATCACGAGACCGGTCAGTCCGAACGGGTCACGGTCATGTGGTTCGTCGGAGCCAGCGCCGCCGAGGTGGAGGTGGACCTGGAGACGGGCCAGGTGCGCGTCCTGCGCTTCGCCACCGCGGCGGACGTGGGTCGCCCCATCAACCCGCACCACTGCCGCCAGCAGATCCTCGGCTCGGCCGTCACGAGCATCGGGCAGACGCTCTTCGAGTGCCTGCACTTCGAGGGCGGCCAGCTCACGAACGGGTCCTTCCTCGACTACATGATTGCCGGCTACCGTGATGTGCCGCCCATCATCACGCCCATCATCGTCGAGCGAGCCCACCCCGAAGGCCCGTATGGCGCCAAGGGAGTGGGGGAGACGGGCGCCCTGTCCGTCGCCGCCGCGATCGGCAACGCGGTCCACGCCGCCCTGGGCGTGCGGCTGCGGGATCTCCCGCTGACACCCGAAAGGGTCCTCCAGGCCATGCGCGAGCGGGAACCCGCCCGGGCAGCTCGGCGGGGGCAGGTCGAGAGGGGGCCGGGGTGAATCGGAACCCCCTCACAGTTTCGGTGAACGGCGCGGAGCATGTCCTGAGCGTCCCCGGGGACCGGCGCCTGCTCGACCTGCTGCGGGATGAGCTCGGGCTCATGGGGGTCCGCGAGGGGTGCGGCGTAGGCGCCTGCGGGACGTGCACGGTGCTGCTGGACGGGGTGCCGGTGAACGCCTGCCTGACCCTGGCGGTGACCACACGGGGCCGCAGCGTGACGACCATCGAGGGGCTGGCGCGGGACGGCGAGCTCCATCCGGTGCAGCAGGCCTTCCTCGAGGAGCGGGGGTTTCAGTGCGGGTTCTGTACGCCCGGGATGATCCTGACGGCCGTGGGGCTGCTCCGGGAGAACCCCAGCCCCACCGTGGAGGAGGTCACCGACTATCTTGGGGGGAACCTCTGTCGCTGTGCGGGCTACCCGGATATGATACGGGCTGTGCTGCGCGGGGCGGAGCGGTGCCGAGAGGCAGGAGGCCGGCCCTCGGCGACGCCCGAGGGGCCGGAGGCGGCCCGGCTGCGGGCCATGGGGAAGGGGGAGGAGGGATGAGCGGGCGAATCGTCATCCTGGACCCGACGGGCCAGGCCCAGCCGGCCAGCCATCCGCTGGCGCGGGGAGTCCCGAGCCTGGAGGGGCTGACCCTCGGGATCCTCGATAACCAGAAGCCCAACGCCGGCCGGGTCCTGGAGGCGGTGGCCGCCCGGCTGCGCGAGAAGTTCCCGCTGGCGGGGGTGGTGAAGCGGGAGAAGCGGATCCAGTCCCAGGCCGCCCCGCCCGAGTTGATGCAGGACCTGGTCAAAGGGTGTCACGCGGTGATCCACGGGGTGGGTGACTGAGGCTCGTGCTCGTCGTGGTGTATCCACGACAGCATCGAGCTGGAGAAGGCGGGCGTGCCGACGGTCTCCATCTTCACCGAGAAGTTCCTCCCCCTGGCCCAGGCCGAGGCCAGGACGCTGGGGATGCCGGCGGCCCCGATGGTGGCGATCCCGCATCCCATGGAGACGATGGCGCAGGCTGAGATCGCGAGCGCGGTGGACCGCGTGCTCGACGGCATCGTCCGGGCCCTCACTGCGCGCGAGGCCGCGGGGGCGTGATGGAGGCGGTGGCGGAGCTGCAGGCCCAGCGCATCGAGGTCGAGGCCAGCCCGGAGGAGGTCTACGCCTTCGCGCTGGAGCGGGGCTGGACCGACGGGCTGCCGGTGATGCCACCGACGGAGGAGCAGGTCCGCGCGATGGTGGCGGCCGCCGGGCGGCCGCCGGGCGCCGTGGTCGGCGCGATCCCGCCCCGCTGGGCGCCCGCGACGGTGGAGAAGGTGGCGATCAACGCCGTGATGGCCGGGTGTCTGCCGGCGTACATGCCGGTCATCCTGGCCGCGATCGAGGCGATGGTGGACCCCGTGTTCAACCTGTACGGGGTGCAGGCTACGACCAACCCGGTGGCCCCGCTCGTGCTCGTGAACGGTCCGGTCGCGCACCGTCTGGAGATCAACGCCGGCTACAATGCCCTGGGCCAGGGATGGCGGGCCAACGCGACGATCGGCCGGGCCCTGCGCTTGGTCCTCCTGAACGTGGGGGGAGGGACCCCGGGGGAGATGGACCGGGCGACCCACGGCCAGCCCGGGAAGTACACGTTCTGCTTCGCCGAGAACGAGGCCGAGAGCCCCTGGGAGCCGCTGCACGTAGAGCGGGGCTTCCCTCGCGAGACCAGCGTCGTGACGGTGGTCGGGGCGGCCGGGACCCAGAACATGATCGATCAGGGAAGCCTGAGCGGGGAGGGGCTGCTCCGAACGTTCATCAGCACGATGGCTGTGGTGGGGACCAACAACGTGTACTTCGGCGGCGACCCGATGCTGGTCATCTCGCCGGAGCACGCCCGGACCCTGGCCGCCGACGGCTTCACCAAGGCGGCGATCCGACAGGCGCTCTTCGAGCGGGCCCGCGTGCCGCTCGCCGCGTTCTCCCGGGACAACGTGGAGCACGTTCTGCGCAAGCGGCGCCCGCACCTGTTCGCCCGGGGGGAGCCTGAGAGCGTGCCCATCGCGGACCAGCCGGGGGACTTCCTCATCGTGGTAGCCGGGGGAGCAGGGAAACACTCCACGTTCATCGCCACCTTCGGTGTGAACCGCTCGGTCACCCGCCCCGTCCGCGAGGCGGCGTGAGCGGGGACGACGCCCAGGTGCCGGGCCGAGAGGGCTTGGTCGAGCAGCAGGGGAAGACATGAGGGATCGAGTGGGGGAGCAGGATGGCACGAGCAGCAGCTGACCACAATGGGCGGCGGCGCGGGAAGGGCGGGCGGCGAGGCAGCGAGGGGCTGGATGAATTCCTGGAGGGGCTGGACGGGCGGGTCCGGACCGTCCTCGAGGCCCTGCGCGCCAGGGTGCAGGAGCTGCCCGATGTCCAGGAGGGGATCAAGTACGACCGCATGGGAGCGGAGTGGACCCCGACGGCCTACGCGGGCGACCGTCAGATCTACCATGTCCACATCAAGGGCGGCATGCACGGGGTCATGACGGTCTCGGCTGACGAGGCCCCGGCGTTCCTCGCCGCGTCCATCCCGGAGGACCTCAAGCAGGCGATCACGAGAGGTCGGAGCCGGGCGCGCACCTGGTTGTCCGTGCCGCTGAAGTCCGTCCGCGATGTCACCGCCTTCATGAAGATGGTGGAGGTGAAGCACCGGCTGCTGAGCGAGGAGTCCTCGCCCCGCCGCCGGGGCGCGCGCGCCGCGCGTAGCGGGAGGGCAGGCGGGGTGACGCGGGCCCTGAAGCAGTACTACTTCTGCTACTTCGCTGCGGTCGGGCTCATCGAGCCCTTCCTGACTCTGTACTGGCGCCAGCTCGGGCTCTCTGGCCCCCAGATCGGCGTGCTCTACTCTGTCACGCCCGCCACCGCGATCGTGGCCCCCTGGGTCCTGGGGTATCTGGCGGACCGGACCAGGCGCCAGTGGGAGCTGCTCCTTGCGACCAGCCTGGTCTCCGCGGTCCTCTTCGCCGTCCTGGCGTGGCCCGCGGGCTTCTGGCCGATCTTCGCCCTGATCATCCCCTACGCGGTTGCGAAGACCCCGCTCCTGCCCTTTGTGAACAGCCTGACCTTCGCCCACCTGGCCCATGATCGGAGCGCCTATGGGCGACTCCGGGTCTGGGGCTCGGTCGGCTACATCGTGACCGCTGTTGTGCTCGGATCTCTCATGGAGAGGGCGACCACCGGCATCATCTTCCTGGGTGGGGCCGTGGCCTACCTGGGATGTACGGTTATCGCACTGCGCATGCGTCCGAGCGAGCGCCAGCGGACGGAGGGCGGGGTCGCACCGATCGCCTGGCAGGATCTGGCGGCCTTCCGCCCGTTGATCCCTTTCTTCGTCGGGTGCCTGATCATCGCGGCCAGCGGAGGAGCGTTGCGGAACTTCTTCGGCATCGACCTCACGGCCAAGGGCGGCTCGACAGGGCTCGTCGGCCTGAGCTGGGCCATCGGCGTGGCCGCGGAGGTCATCGTCATGCTGCAGGGGCCCCGGCTCCTCAGCCGGTTCGGGGCCCGGGGGCTGTTGCTCGCGGGGTGCCTCGCCACGGCGATCCGGTGGACGCTCTACGCGGTGCTCACCGAGCCGCTCCTCATCGTGGCCGTGAGCCCGCTGCATGCTTTGACCTTCGCCAGCTTCTACCTCGGGGCCATAGACCACCTGGAGCAGCAGACACCGGCCGCGCTGCGGACCACGGGGCAGGGGCTCTTCTCAGCCATGACCTTCGGCGTGGGCGGGACGCTGGGGAACCTGCTCAGCGGCTGGCTGTTCGAGCCGCTGGGGATGCCGATCCTCTACCTGGTGAGCGCCGCCATCGCGGTCGTTGGGACGGCTGTGCTGGCCCTGAGCGTGTCGCCCGCCCGTGAGGTCGTCGGCCGCCCCCATGCTGCGCGCACGGCCGGCAGTCTCCGGCCCTGACCAACCTGGGCGATGCCCGCCGAGCTGCTGGCCCTGCTGTCAGCCCTCACCTACGCGGTCTCCGACGTGCTGGTCCGCTATGGGATCCGTGGATCGACGCCCTGGACGGCCGTCCTGATCAGCATCGCCATCAACGTCCTGGCCCTGGGGACCGCCACCCTGCTGGCCCACCCGCTTGGCCTCCTCCAGCACTGGGCGATCCTCTTCTTCGTCAGCGCCGGGCTCTTCACGCCCGGCGGTGCCCGCATCCTCTTCTACACCGGGATCGCCCGGGTGGGCGTGGCGATCGCGTCCCCCCTGCGCGAGTCCACCCCGCTTTTCTCCGCGTTGCTCGCCGTGGTCCTGCTGGGAGAGACCCTGACGGTGCCGATCATCTCAGGCACCCTCCTCATTCTCAGCGGCATCTATACCCTGGGGGCCCTCGGGTCGGTCCAGCCCTCGTTCAGGAAGCGCGACCTCCTCTACCCGCTCGGGGCCGCTGGCCTGTCGGCCATTTCGTATGTGCTGCGCCGGGCGGGGCTGCTCCACCTGAATGCCCCCCTGCTCGGGGCGGCCGTCTCCTCCCTGACCGCCCTGGTGGCGCTGGGGCTCTTCACGCGGGTGGTCCCGTCCTCCCGCGACCGGATCGTGGTCAGCCCCCGCGCCGTGGTGGCGTTCATCCTGAGCGGGCTGTGCACGAGCCTGGCCGTCTTCCTGAACTTCTCGGCCCTCTCGCGGGGGCAAGTCGTCGTGGTCGTGCCGCTCATGTCCACCGCCCCGCTCTTCGCCCTTCTCTTCAGCGCCCTGTTCCTCAGGCGGCTGGAGGCGATCATGCCACGCACGATTGTAGGCGCTATCTTGCTCCTGTCCGGCGCGGTCCTGCTCACCGTCTTCCGCGTCCGCCACTGACTGGGTCGAAAACGCTTGACTAGCCGCCCGGGCCGTGAGAGATTTCAGCACGCTGCTGAGCACAAGAGCTCCGCAAGACCTTCAGATCACGGGACTTACGCCCCTCCGTAAGTCAGAGGCCTCATCCGTGGACGGCCTCTGTCCTCCAGAAGGAGGCTGGGCGTGTGCTGCACAGACCCTCATCCACACGGGAAAGGGCTCGTGAAGACCCCCTAGGAGTTTGACCGGAAAACGTGACCTCAGTGACCCGGATGATCACAGGATTGTCCGGCCCGCGGCGCCTGGTGGCCCGAAGAAAGGAGGCGATCATGGTGGGGAGGATACGGCTTGCGGGTGCGGCGCTGAGTACGTTCCTGTCGGTGGCCGTGGCACATGCTGAGCCATGTGGCTCTGTGGCATCGATCGCGGCCGACCTGTGGAAGAAGTACGGCGAGGTCGCCAAGCAGGTGGGCTGCTATGCGGCACAGGCCGAAGGGGTGCCGTATGCGGGGTGTTACGCGGCGGCCTCGACGTATGAGAAAACCGCCAAGGAGATGATCTCTCACTGGAACCAGATGGCAAAAGGCGGTTGGGCGAAGATCGGCCCTCGGGAGCTCGAGTTCGGCAGGAGGCTCGATGGCACGCTCGTCAGCGTTGGAGAGCGTGTGTTCATCACCCGGGCTCCGCTCAACAAGGACAGGGTGGAACTCAGAGTCAGGAAGACGGGCGGCCGGGCGGAAGGCTCTGTGACCGTCTGCAAGATCGACGAGAAGGGGAAGTCCACGAAGCTGTGGGATTTCGACCTGGAAGAAGGCAGCAAGTCGAGGAAGTTGACCGGGGTCCAGAACCACCTGCTCTCGGTGCATCTGGATGCGAAAGGCATCACCAAGAAGTTCGAGTACACGCTCCGCGCGACGAGGGAGTAGCGGCGGCACGCGACAGGAGATCACGCGACGGCAGAGGAGCAAAGAATGGGCGGGGAGACGTTCAAGCAGCTAGCGATGCGTGCCAAATGCATTCTAGCGTTCTGTTCAGCCGGGTTGTTCATCCTACTTACGGGGACGCCAGGAGCCCCTCAGACGGTGTCGGTCCTGCAGTTGGCGCAATTGTCTGACGCGGTCTATTCCCTCAATCGTGGGGTGTTCAAGACGTCCGGGAGCTATGGCCTCCGGCACACAGTGGTTGATGCCAAGAGCGGGTTTCAGGCCGGTGCGTTCGAGCTGAAGAATGGAGCAGTGGTCATCGCCTTCGCGGGCACGCAGCTTCGGGATCCGATGGACCTCCTCGCCGACGTCGGCATCGCCAGGGGCGATCTGACTGTCCTCGGACGCTGGGTGCTGGAACAGGTCCGCGCGAGGTTGCCAGAAAGCGAGAGAGCCAGGCTGCCCAGGCCGACGGCGGGCCTACTGCCAGGTGACCAGAACCGCCCTGAAGGCCCAGGCCTCTCAGGCCCGGAGCTTTTATAAGGAAGTGGTTGGCAGGATCAAGAAGCGCAATGGCGAGGCGATCAAGGAGGGCAGCATTGTTGTGGCCGGGCATTCCCTGGGAGGCTTTCTCGCCCAAGTGGTGGGGGCCTCATTTGGCAGGGAAACGCAGACATTCAATGCGCCGGGGGCGAGAGGGTTTGTTGACGGCGGGAGGCCGACGAATATCACCAATCATGTTCGTGAGCACGACGTGGTGGGATGTTTCGGCGAGCATCTCGGGAAGGTGGTGGTGTACCCCG
>JACPFL010000074.1:14300-24322 GCA_016183025.1 Deltaproteobacteria bacterium
GACGGATAGTGAAGCCGCATACCTGCTGAGAAATCACAGCATGGAGGCGTTCGTCGGGAGCCTTTCTCAGAAGGTAGCTGGAAAGACGAGCAAGAGGGGATGCCCCACCACCTAGTCCTTGTGAGATCACGAGGGCGGAGTTGGACGGTGCAGGAAGCAAGGCGTAGAGGGGAGGTGGGTCCATGAAGACACTCTCGGTTCTGGTGATCTCGCTGATGGTGGTCGCAGGGCTGGTCAGCCCGGGCATTCCTCAGATGGGAACGGCCATGGCCGGCGAGGCCAAGACGGAGGAAAAGGCGGAGAGGCCGGCTAAGAAGATGGTCATCCGGATCTGGCAGACTATGGGGCTCGTCTCCAAGGTGGCCCCCGACAGTCTGACGATCAAGCGGAAGGTCAAGGGTCAGATGAAGGAGATGACCTTCTCTCTGACCGACAAGACCCGCGTCCGGATGCTCAAGGCCAAGAAGGCCATCGGGGACGTCAAGGAGGGTAGCCGGGTGGCCGTCCGGTACGTAGAAGATGCCGGGAAGAGGACCGCCCGGGCCATCATCATCATGCCGCCTATGAAGAAGGGCGAAGAGGCCGTGAAGGAAGAGGCCATCAAGGACGTCACGAAGGAGGAAGCCACCAAGGAGGGGGCCGCGCCGGAGGAGGCTGCGAAGGAAGAGAAGAAGTAAACCTGCCGGGCGGGGAGCTCCCGCAGAGCGGCTCCCCGCTCTTTTCATGCGTTCGACCACTCCAGTTTCGATGCCGAGAAGGCCTGCCTCAAAGAAGGAGAGCTGTCCGACGCTCCCCCTACTTGATCTTTATCGCAAAATTGCGAGAGGCGAGGACATGAGACCTCCGTTCCTTGCCCACCTGAACCGTGTAGACGAAATTTGAGCTGAGATTATCACGGCCGGCGGCGTCCTTGAAAATCTGGGAGACCTCAGACACCCTTCCGCCCTCCGCGATCAGCGGAGCCAGCTCTCTCGCCGGGGAGGAGTACTTGTCAATCAGGTAATCCATTACCGTAAATGCTACGTCGGAGCCAGGCGGGAGGGCCGGAAGATTTTCGACATACCAGGGAATCTGGAAGTCGGCTACCTTCCTCACGAGTGACCCGACAAATTGGGCGTCTTTCTTGGACAGGGTTCTTGTTCGCACCACCTTGACATGGTTGGGCTGGCGCCAGATGTCCTGGTATTCACTTTTCTTCAAGATCACCCATGCATAGCCGGCCGCGAGATTCCCCTCAAGGGTGAGCCCTGCTCGAAATACAGTGCCCGTCAGGTATTCGGCAACCTGGAACGGATCTTTGACCACGTACTTCCTTCCCTCCTGCGCGATACTGCTTTCTCCTGATAGCGCCAGAGCAATGATGATCAACAGAATGCCGGTGAACCTGGGGGACAGTCCACTTCGTGTTCTCATGGTCGCGCCTCCTTCGGAAGGGGGGCGGCTCGGGGTGAACTCATCGCGCGCTCACCCCGCAAGACATCTCTGGCCAGCCGAGTTCAGGGCCTCGTATATCATGGACGGGAGGACGGCACAAGGCCCGGAGCCCCGGAACGCCGTCGCCGGATCTGAATCGGGAGGGCACGGGACACGTGAAGGTTACCCGGCTCTGGGGAGCGCCTCGCGGATGGCGTCGCGGATGGACGAGGGCGAGAGCGGGAGCTTCTGGACCTTGATCCCCAGTGGCTTCAGCGCATCCTCGACCGCGTTGCACAGGACCGGGGGCGGCCCGACCGTGCCCGTCTCCCCCGCGCCCTTGAACCCGCCGGGCGTGAAGGGGTTCGGGGTCACAAGGTGGTCGAGGATGAAGTTGGGGACCTCCATGGCCGTGGGGACGAAGTAATCCTTGAAGCTGCCCGTCAGGAGCTGGCCCGTCTCGTCGTAGATGATCTCCTCGTACATGGCCCCGCCCAGGCCGTGCACCAGCGCCCCCACGTGCTGTCCCTGCACGATAGCGGGGTTGATCATGTTCCCGCAGTCGTGCACCGAGACGTACTTCAGGATCTTCACCTGCCCGGTGTCCGGGATCACCTCCACGACGGCCACGTTGGCGTCATAGGGGAAGGTGGAGAACATCGGCACCCGCCCGTGCTCGTCGGGCTGGAACCCGACGTTCGGGTCGCGGTAGTGGTACGTCAGGAGGAGCTCCGGCTCCACCCCCTCGGGGAGGCGAAAGATCGCATAGTAGGCGGTCTTCGCCACGTCCACGAGGGTCACGGCCTTCTCCGGCCGGTCCTTGACGAAGATGCGGCTGGTCTCCATGGTGAGCGTTGCCTCGGGCTCCCCGAGGAGCACGGCCGCGATCTTCAGGACCTTCTCCCGCATCTGCCGGGCCGCCAGGATCACGGCCGAGGCGCCCACGACGGAGAAGCGGCTCGCATATGAGCCCGAGCCGTAGGGGCACTCCAGGGTGTCCCCCTCGATGACGAGGATGTCGTCGAAGGGGACCCCCAGCTCGTCCGCGACGAGCTGCGAGATCGTGGTCGCATGCCCCTGGCCCTCGTCATTCCCGCCCGTCAGGACGAACACACGCCCCATGGGGTCGATGCGGAGGGTCACGCTGTAGTACCCCGAGTTGTAGGAGCCCATGCGCGTGGAGCTGGAGGGCTCGACCATGAGCCCGATCCCGATCCCGAGGTAGCGCCCCTGCTCGCGGAGCCGGGCCTGCTCCTGGCGCCACTTCTCGTACTCGGCCAGCTCCAGGGCCTTTGTCAGCGCCGCCGGGTAGTTGCCGCTGTCGTAGCGGGAGCCGGTGGCGGAGATGTAGGGGAAGTCCTCGGGCTGGATGAAGTTCCGGAAGCGCACCTCGGCGGGATCCAGCCCCAGGCGGTCGGCGACGCGCTGGACCAGCCGCTCGATGGCGAAGCAGGCGTCCGCCTTGCCGAAGCCGCGGTGGGCGCCATAGGGGGCCTTGTTGGTGGTGACGGCGCGCACCTCGGCCTGGTAGTGGCGGATCTTGTAGGCACCGGGGACGAACATGGAGGTCGTGACGATCGAGGCGAGGCCGCCCACCGGGTAGGCCACGCCCGCGTCGGCGATGATCCGGTCACGCAGACCGAGGATCCGCCCGTCCTTCGTGACCGCGGCCTCCAGGTCGTGGATCTGGTCGCGGGCGTGGATCGTGGCCATCATGTGCTCGCTCCGCGTCTCGATCCACTTCACCGGCCGGCCGCTCAGGATGGCCAGCAGCGGGATCAGCGACTCCTCCGGGTAGTACCCCCACTTCTGCCCGAACCCCCCGCCGATCCGGGGGGCGATGACCCGGACCTTCAGCCCCGGGATCCGGAGCGTGTCCTCGAGCAGGGTCGAGAGGATGTGGGGGATCTGCGTGCTGCTCCAGATCGTGAGCAGCCGGTCGGTCGGCTCGTAGCGGGCAAGGATCCCGCGCGGCTCGATTGGGGTCCCGGTGAACCGGGAGCTGCGGATCCGCTCCCGGATGACCAGGTCGGCCTGGCGGAAGGCCTCCTCGCCGTCGGCGCCGACCCGGAAGCGGAGGAAGAGGTTATCCCCCCAGTCGTTGTAGAGCAGGGGCGCCCCCGGCTTCAGGGCCTCCTCTGGGTCGACGACCGGCGGGAGCGGGTCGAAGTCGGCCTCGACGAGCTCCACGGCGTCCTCGGCGATGTACTTGTCTGTGGCGACCACCGCCGCCACCGGCTCGCCGACGAAGCGGACCTTGTCGCGGGCCAGGCAGAAGTGATCGGGGAACTTGATGGTCGGGTTGCCGGCCCTGAACGGGTCGCGGCTCTGGAAGGGGAAGGGCGACAGGGGGACGACATAGTCCGGCAGCTCGCGGCCGCTCAGGACCAGCACAACGCCCGGGAGCCCGGCGGCCTTCTCCAGGTCCACGCGCCTGAGGCGGGCATGGGGCATCGGGCTCCGGTAGATGGCGGCCCAGAGCATGCCGGGGAGCTGCAGGTCGCCCACGTACGTGCCGCGGCCCGTCAGCAGGTCAATGTCTTCCTTCCGGGGGAGCGCCAGCCCCACCTGGCGCCCGCTGCTTCGCGTGGCCCCGTGCCCGCCTGCCTCTCGCCCGCTATCGCTCATCGCTGACCTCGCGCGGCCCTGGTCGGCCGCTCCTATCTCCGCCGCTCAGATCGCGGCCCGTCGAGTGTTGAGCTTCAGCGCGGCGGCCTTGACTGCGGCGATGATGTTGAGATAGCCCGTGCACCGGCAGAGGTTGCCGGCGATGGCCCGGCGGATCTGGGACTCCGTCGGGTTCGGGTTCCGGGAGAGGAGGTAGAGCGCGGACATCACCATCCCGGGCGTGCAGTACCCGCACTGCAGAGCGTGCTGCTCCCGGAACGCCTCCTGGAGGGGATGCAGTTGCCCGTCCGCGGCCACCCCCTCGACCGTCGTGATTTCCCGGCCGTCGGCCTGGACCGCGAAGGCCGTGCAGGACTTCAGGCTCCGCCCGTCCATGAGCACGGTGCAGGCCCCGCAGCTCGTGGTATCGCACCCGATGTGCGTCCCGGTCAGCCCGAGGTGCTCGCGCAGGAAGTCCACGAGGAGCAGGCGGGGCTCGACCTGCCCCTCCCGCTCGATCCCGTTCACGCGGACACGGATCGACCGGAGGCTAGACATGCCCCGCCTCCACCTGCTCTCCGCGGCTCCGGCGGAGGGCGATCTCGATGGCCCGGCGGAGCAGGGCCCGGACGAGGTCCCGCTTGAACGCCGCTGAGCCCCGGATGTCGCTCACCGGCTCGGCCTCCCGGGCGGCGGCCTCGGCGGCGTCGGCCAGGGTCGCCTCGCTCAACCGCTGTCCCCTCAAGATCGCTTCGGCCTGCACGGCCTTGATGGGCGTGAGCCCCACGGCCCCCAGCCCGATCCCGATCTCCCGGCAGACCCCCTGCTCATCGACCGCGAGCTGCACCGCCACGCCGGCGATCGCGAAGTCGCCGGCCTTGCGTTCGAGCTTCAGGTAGGCGCCGGTCGCCCCCGGACCCGGCCCGGGCACCAGGACCTGGGTTACCAGCTCATCGGAAGCCAGCGCGGTGGCGTAGGCGTCGCGGAAGAACTCCCGGGCCGCGATGAAGCGCTCGCCGCGGGCAGACAGGCAGCGCAGCCGGGCGTTCAGGGCCAGCACCACCGGCCCCCAGTCGCCGGCCGGGTCGGCTTCGGCCAGGGCTCCGCCGATGGTCCCCCAGTTGCGGACCTGAGTGTCTCCGATCACGCCAGCCGCGTCAGCCATGAGGGGCACGGCCTCCCGGACGAGCGGGGACTCCTCCAGGGGGGCGTGCCGGGCGAGCGCGCCGATGGCGAGCTCCCCGTCGCGGGCCTCGATTCCATCCAGGCCGGACAGACGGCCGATGTCGATGAGTCGGGCCGGCTTGGCCACCCGGAGCTTCATGAGCGGGATGAGGCTCATCCCGCCGGCCAACACCTTGGCCTCGCCCTGGTGCTCCTGCAAGAGCCCCAGGGCCTCCTCCAGCGTTTGGGGACGGAAGTAGTCGAAGCGTGCAGGGAACATCGGTGGCTCTCCCTCAGGGTTCCCGAATCTTAACGGACAGGGGGAGGCCGGTCAAGTCACCGTCGTCAGAGGCCAGAGGGCTCAGGTCCCGGGCCAGTTTGGGCGTTTCCTGCAGAGAAACAGAAAGTTTGCCTTGACAAACGCGATGGATCAGCATAGCAATTCCGGCCAGTGCGGCCCTCACAGGAGTCCCCGTCCAGGAGTCCCCGTCCGGTACCGCCAGCGGCCAGGAGCCGAGGGCCTGTTGAGCGCGAGGGAGGCCAGGCATGCCGACAGCCACAGGCGCCCCCCGGTCGTTTCGGGAGGCCATCGAGTTCATCGAGAAGTTGGGGGAGCTGGTGCGCATCCGCCGCGAGGTGGATCCGCTGCTGGAGATCCCGGCGCTCATGGTCGCGGCCTCGAAGCTCAAGCCGATTCCGGCCCTCCTCTGCGAGTCCGTGAAGGGGCATCCCGGGGTGCAGGCTGCGGCGGCCGTCTTCGCCGACCAACTCCGAGGGCACCGTCTGGTGGGGTTCCCGGAGAGCCAGCACGCGTCCAAGCTCCAGTACCTGGACGCGCTAGATGCCTCGATCCCCCCCATCCTCGTGAAGGAGGGCCCCTGCCAGGAGCGGGTGGTCACGCGGGACATCGACCTCGAGCGGGTCATCCCGCTCACCTACGGGGCGCTGCACGTGACGCGCCGGTACTATCAGCCCGTGGTCTGCCTCAAGCACCCCAAGACCGGGGTGGTGAACACCTCGCTCTACCGGGCGTGCGTGCAGGGGCCGGACCGGGTGACGATCAACATCCGCTGGGACCAGCACGGCGGGCTGTACCTCAAGCAGGCCCAGGAGCTGGGGGCCCCGCTGCCCGTCGCGATGTGCTTGGGCGTCCCGCCGGCCGTCTACCTCGCTGGGGTCTCGAAGCTTCCCTACGGCTGCCCGGAGATGGGGTTCGCTGGGGCGCTAATGGGGGAGCCAGTGGAGCTCGTCCGCTGTAAGACGATTGACCTGGAGGTCCCGGCCACGGCGGAGATCGTGGTGGAGGGAGAGATCCGGCCGCCGTACGAGACGGGGTTTGATGGGCCCTGGCCGGAGTACCTCGGGTATCTGGGGATGGAGATCTACCCCCCGCTGGTACACGTGACGGCCGTGACCCATCGGGAGCGCCCGGTGACGAACATCTTCGTCCCGGGGGCGGCACCCCACCTCCTGGGGATTGGGAGCCAGGCCCAGTTCTTCCGGCACCTGCGTTCGCTCTACGGGGAATTCGTGGTGGACGCCCACCTGCCTCCCCGCACGGTCTGGCACCATGCCATCATCAAGGTGCGCAAGACCGAGGCGCACCACGAGGGGCTGCAGCTCAACGTGGGCCTGGCGGCCTTCGCCTTTGCCAATCCGCTCGACAAGGTGACGATCGTGGATGAGGACATCAACATTTACGACTTTGCCGAGGTGGAGTGGGCGATCTGCACGCGGTGCAACCCGGCGCGCCAGGTGCACATCCTGCCGCAGGCGCGGACCCACCAGAACAACCCGATCGGGGGGATCCGGGAGCTGGAGGACGGGGAGATCGTGAAGGCGAAGATGATCATCGACGCCACGATCCCGTGGCGGTACCGGGCGATGAAGCGGCCGGACGGGCTGAGCCACTTTTCGCGGAGCGAGTGGCCGCCGGTAGAGCTGGCCGAGTACCTGGACCCGGAGGACCGGAAGCGCTGGTACGGGCGGTAGGGGCCGGGCGAGGAGGGCGAGCATGAGGCGGCATCGGAATCGACACAGCAGGGTCGGCACAGCGAGGATGCTGGCGCTGGCGGGGGTGCTGGCGCTGGCGGGGGTGCTGGCTGGCACGGGGCTCGCGCAGGCTCAGGCGCCGCGCACCCTGGGAAAAGTGAACGTGGGCTACGAGGCCCTCGCCACCTACACGCCGTTATTCCTCATGGCGGAAAAGGGGTTCTTAAAGGAGCAGGGGCTTGAGGCCACCTTCATCCGATTCGCCGGGGGCGGCAGGATGATGCTCCCCCTCTCCAATGGGGATCTGGATGTGGGAGGCGATCAGCCTTCCCCGGCGCTGGCAAATGCCATTGCCGCGGGCACGGGTGCCAAGATTGTGGCGGGCAAGGGCCGCATGCCGCTCGAGGCGGGCAAGGGCACGTCGGCCTTGGTCATCCGGGGCGACCTGGCCGATCAGATCAAGACGCCCGCGGATCTCAAGGGGCGCACCATGCTTCTGATTGCCCCGGGCAGCCCGCACCTCTTCTTCCTCGGCCTGTTCTTCCGCCGGTACGGCTTCACGGAAGATGACGTGCAGTACAAGTATATGAGGTTCCCGAACATGCCGTTGGCGCTGCACAACAAGCAGGCCGATGCGGCCTACATCGTCGAGCCTTACGGCATGAAAGCCGTGGAGCTAGGGGCCAAGTTGATGGCGCGGGCCGGGGCCGTTGCGCCCGGCCACGTGGTCGGCCTGACGATGTACTCGGGTCCCTTCAGGAAACAGCCCGCGGCGCAAAAATTCATGAACGCGTACGTCCAGGCGACTCGCTACTTCACCCGCCCGGAACATCGCGAGGAGAATGCCGCCCTCCTCAGCAAATGGAGCAGCGTGCCCAAGGAGCTGATCCTGAAGCTAGACTTTGTGACGGTGGAACCGAACGGCGAGTTGAACATGAAGAGCATCGACGAGCAGCTGGCGTGGTTCTACAAGAAACGGCTCATCACAATGCCCCTCACCGCGGCGGACGCCGTGGATGCGCGGTTTGTCGAGGAGGCGAACCGCCAACTCGGTCCCCCCCGCTGAGAGCGTCAGGGTTGACCGCTCGGATCACGCCGCAGACAGCCTTGCGGCGTCTCCCTGGGAGTTCATGGGGGGCGGCGCGAGCATCTGCCGAGTCGTGGCGTTCCTGGACGGGTAGGGGCGGACGCACGGATGAGGAGGAGACCGATGAAGGACCTGAAGGTCATTGATGCCGACGGCCATGTGATCGAGAGCGTGGTGGACTGGGCGGCGCGCCTGGACTCCGCCCTGCGCCCGCTGGCCCCGAAAATGACCAAGGGGGAGCTCCCCTGGTACGCCGAGGGCAAGACCTGGCCCATCCCCAGCGGTCCCGGCGTGGGCGTGCCCTTCTACCCGGACAGGAACTTCCGCGAGGGGATGTTCGATGCGAAGCTGCGGCTGCAGGACATGGACCTCGAGGGGGTCGACCAGGGGATCCTCTTCGGGAGCGTGCTGGCCTTGTCGGCGCTGAGCGCGTTGCAGGACAAGGCGCTGGCGGCCGGGCTGGCGCGGGCCTACAACGACTGGCTGGGGGAGTACTGCGCGGCGGACCCCCGGCGGCTGAAGGGGGTGGGGCTGGTGCCGATGCAGGACGTGCCGGCGGCGGTCGTGGAGGCGCGGCGGGCGGTGCGGGGGCTGGGGGGGGTGATCGTGTCGGCCAACGTGGGGGGGAAGAACCTGGACGATCCGGTGTTCGAGCCGCTCTACCAGGCGGCCGAGGAGCTGGACGTGCCGCTGTGCGTGCACATGGGGCTGGGGCGGCACGGGTCGGTGGCGGCGGGGACGGAGCGGTTCGACAACTACTTTTTCACGCATCTGGTGGGGCACCCGTTCGAGCAGATCATCGCGCTGGCGTGCATGACGGCGGGGGGGGTGCTGGAGCGGCACCCGGGGCTGCGGGTGGTGTTTCTGGAGGCGGGGTGTGGGTGGGCGCCGTACTGGCTGGAGCGGCTGGACGAGCACTACGAGGTGATGCACACGCTGGTGCCGGAGCTGCCGCGGAAGCCGAGCGAGTACGTGCGGCGGGGGCAGTGTTACTTTTCCTGCGAGGGGGAGGAGGCGGGGCTGCCGGAGGTGCTGGGGCGGCTGGGGGAGGACGTGCTGGTATTCGCCTCGGACTACGCGCACTTCGACAGCAAGTTCCCGAAGTCGGTGAAGATCATGCTGGAGCGGGCGGACCTGTCGGAGGGGGCGAAGCGGAAGATCCTGCGGGAGAACGCGGCCCGGCTCTACCGGCTCTAGGGGGATTGGCTGGACGGTCAGCACGCGCGAGCTGTCCCGACGCTGTAGCCTGGGGGCTTTTGTTATGTTCAGGATTGTGTCATGGCTCTGACCCTGCGTGACATCAGCAAGGTCTGGTACCGCGAGCGCACGGACACCCGGCTGGTCGCGCTGGAGGGGATCAGCCTGGAGGTGCTGCCCGGAGAGTTCCTGGTCCTGCTGGGGCCGAGCGGGTGCGGCAAGTCCACGCTGCTGCAGATCATCGCGGGGCTGGAGCCGCCCACGGCGGGGCAGATCCTGTTCCCGGACCGGCGGCAGGACGGGCAGAAGCTGACGTGCATGGTGTTCCAGGAGTACGCGCTGTTCCCCTGGCGCACGGTGCTGGACAACGTGAGCTTCGGGCCGGAGGTGCGGGGGGTGCCGAAAGGGGGGCGGGAGGGGGTGGCGCGGCGGTACATCGAGCTGGTGAACCTGACGGGGTTCGAGGACCGCTACCCGCACGAGCTGTCGGGGGGGATGAAGCAGCGGGTGGCGCTGGCGCGGGCGCTGGCCAACGACCCGCAGATTCTGCTGTTCGACGAGC
>JACPFL010000075.1 GCA_016183025.1 Deltaproteobacteria bacterium
CTGAGCCGCCTGCTCGTTGGCCGCCGCCGGCTCGCGCGCCTGGCGCACCACGGTCTCGGCCAGCTCCAGCGGGATCACCACCACGCCCTCCTCGTCGCCCACCACGAGGTCCCCCGGGCGCACGCACACCCCCCCGCAGCTCACGGCGACGTTGATCGCGCCCGGACCGTGCTTGGCGCCCGGGAACGGGACCACGCCGCGGGCCAGCACGGGGAGCCCGAGCGCGCGGAGCGGCCGGAGGTCGCGCACCACCCCGTCCACCACGAACCCGCCGAGCCCCCGGTGCTTCGCGTAGGCGAAGACGTTGCCGCCACCCATCGCGTAGTGTGGATCGCCCTCTGCGGCCACCACGATGACGTCGCCCGGATCGCCCAGGTGGATGGCGTAGTGGACCATCAGGTTGTCCCCCGGCGGGACCTTGACCGTGAAGGCGGGCCCGACCAGGCGCGGCATCGCCGGGTCGAGCGGCTTGATCCCCACGTCCATGGCCGCCACCTTGCCCAGCACGTCGCAGAGGTCCGGGACCTCCAGCGCCCGGGCCGCCTCGACCACCGCCGGTGACGGCCGGTCGATCCGCTGATGGATGAGCACGTTCATCGCTGTCCCTCCCCGTCTGAGCTTGGACACGCCGGCCACACCCCTGAGGGAGGCGGCGGCGAGGCCCTGGGGATGCATACCAGACGCCCCACGCCGGCACCAAAGGAAAATCCCCGCACCCGAGCGCAAAAGGCCCTGGACGCGAGGCCCGGTCCCTGGCATCGTGAGGAGCAGACCGGCGCGACGATCTTCGAAGGGGACCTGCCGAGGCGAGCCGATCCATCGAGGCCAGCCTGGAAACGGGCCCCCAGGAGGACTCCACCATGCGGCCATTCACCGTCCCCTGGAGAGTCGTGGCCGCCCTGCTGCTCGCCGGGTTGTTCGCGGCGGCAATGGCAGGCGGGGCAGAGGAGGCCGGGGCAGCCCCCGCGCCCCTACGGCTCCGGTCCGGGTACAGCGCCCTGTCAGGGCCGCACGCGGCCCTCTGGGTCACCAAGGAGGAGGGGCTGTTCGAGAAGTACGGCCTGCGGGTGGACGCGATCTACATCCGCAGCGGCTCCGCCATGGCCCAGACTCTCGTGGCGGGCGACCTGCAGATCGCGCAGACCGGGGGCCCGGCGGTCCTGGCGGCCGCCGTGGCGGGCGCGGACCTGGCGATCATCGCCGTGGCCTTCAACACCACCCCCATCGTGCTCATGTCCGTCCCCTCGGTGCAGAAGATCCAGGACCTGGCCGGGAAGGCCATCGGGGTGACCCGCTACGGCTCCAATACCGACATCAGCGCCCGGTTCGCCCTGCGCAAGGCCGGCCTCGAGCCGGAGAAGCAGGTGGCCGTGCTGCAGCTCGACGAGTACCCGTCCATCCTGGCGGCGATGCGGAGCGGCCGGATCGCGGCCGGGGCCCTGGCCGACCCCTTCACGATCGAGGCGAAGAAGATGGGGTTCCGGGATCTGGTGGACGTGGCCGCTCTCGGGCTGGAGTTCCCGTTCATCACGCTCACGGCCAGGAAGTCCTACCTGCGGACCCATGAAGCGGTGGCGCTGAACTTCGTGCGCGCCTACAGCGAAGGAATCAAGCTCTACACGACCAGCCGGGAGACGGCCATCCGGGTCACGGCCAGGTACACCCGGCTCCCTGACGTGGGAATCCTGGCCGGGACCGTGGAGTACTACGCCCCGCGGATGTCCAAGGTCCCTTATCCGACGATCAACGGGGTGAAGTTCCTGCTGGAGCAGATCGCCGTGCGGAACCCCAAGGCCAGGGAGCTTACCCCTGAGGCCTTCGTGGACCTCCACTTCGTGAAGGCCCTGGAGCAGGAGGGCTTCTACCGGAAGCTTTACGGCCGCTGAGCGCGACGGCAACCCGACCGTCGGGTCAGCGTCCGACCGCCGAGCCACGGCCTGGGATCGCGCGCCGGAATCGAGGCGAGCTGGAGCCTGGCTAGCCCTCAGCGGGTCCCCGGGGACCCCTGGCCATCCGCGGGCCCTGCGGCACGGCTCGGCTCTGGCAGGGTTCGCTCGATGATCCCACCGGTCCGCGCCGGGGCAGCCGGCTCAGCCGGGCCTGCTTGGGCTCCCTCCCGTGCCGGAGCCGGATTGCCGTCTCGCGCAGCCCCCGGAACCACAACGGCGCCGGACTCGGCACGCCCGGCAGCCGGGCCTTTACGGTCCCGCAGCACGTCGGTCACGACGATCTCCACGGTGCTGGACAACCACCCCTCCCGGATGCGGAGCACCGCGCTCTTGTCCTCCTGCTGGTAGGCGAGCGTGGTCCCCTCGTTGCCCATCCGTGTGGCGCTGACGAGCCGCCAGCCCTGCCGCAACATCGCCTCGCGGAAGTAGCTCACCAGGCCGGCCTCCTTCACCTGCGCCCGGTACACGATCCGGCCAGCCTTCACCGAGGGAGATTCGATGACCAGCGTGCGGTCCTCGACGAGGGTGAAGTCCTGGGTGACCGGGATATCCGGGAACTCGGCCGGGCCCTTGGCCTGTCCCTGCCCTTGCCCGATGGTGGCACACCCACCGAGCCCGATGAGCCCCCCTGCCAGCAGGAGCCCCAGCACGTACCCCCTGCGTCCCCGGCCCCTCGTGTCGTCCATCTGCCACCTCCCGCGCGGCCCGAGGCCGCGCATTCCTGCCGTTGCCCCGCCCTCGAGGGCGAGTATAATGCAACTTGCATTTTCCTGGCAAGCCCATTGATGGGCTCCCCGTGTCGCCGGGTCGCCGGCCTCGGGACACGGGTGTATACTGGTTTCATGCGCAGGACCAAGATCGTCTGCACGCTGGGGCCGGCCAGCTGCTCGCCAGGCGTCATCCGGCAGCTCATCGAGGCCGGGATGGACGTGGCCCGCCTGAACTTCTCCCACGGGACTCCCGAGGAGCACCGGGAATTAGTGAGGCTGATCCGGCGCTGGATGGAACGCCTCGGGCGACCGGTGGCCATCCTTCAGGACCTGCGGGGCCCGAAGATCCGTCTCGGACTGCTACAGGCCCCCACCCTCATGGTGGCCCCGGGTGATCACATGACGCTCACCACCCGACCTGTGCGGGGGCGGGCGGGACTCCTCCCCGTCAGCCACCCCGGGCTGCCGGGCGAGGTCCACCGGGGTGATCCGATCCTGCTCGGGGACGGGCTAATCCGGCTGGAGGTCCTGGGGGTCCGCGGCACCGACGTGCGCTGCCATGTCATCCAGGGAGGCGCGGTGCGGGCGCACCAGGGGGTGAACCTCCCGAACGCGAAGGTCCGGCTCGGCGCGCTCACCCCCAAGGACCGTCGGGACCTCGCGCTGGGCCTCGCCCTCGGGGTGGACTTTGTGGCGCTCTCGTTCGTCCGCGCGGCCGCGGACATCGAACAGGCACGCCGGCTCATCCGCCGTCGCGGCGCGGAGGTCCCCCTGGTCGCCAAACTCGAGAAACCGCAGGCGCTCGAGGCCTTGGACGCGATCCTGCACGCCGCCGACGGCGTCATGGTGGCGCGAGGCGACCTGGGGGTCGAACTCCCGCCGGAGAAGGTCCCAGCCCTGCAGAAGCGGATCATCTCCCAGGCGAACCGGCAGGGGGTCTGCGTGATCACGGCCACGGAGATGCTGGAATCCATGATCCACCAGCCGCGCCCGACCCGGGCGGAGGCCTCCGACGTGGCCAATGCGGTGCTGGACGGGACCGACGCGGTCATGCTGTCGGCCGAGACCGCCACCGGCGAGCACCCCGTGGAGGCGGTCCGGTTCATGGCCAGGATCGTGGAGGAGGCCGAGGCCCTGCTTGCGGCCTGTCCGGTGGCGCCGTGCGAGAACGCCACCATCCCCTTCCCCGAGGCGGTGAGCCAGGCCGCGGCTCTGGCGGCCTCGTGGGCCGGGGCCCGCGCCATCGTGGCGTTCACCCAGAGCGGGGCCACTGCCAGGGCCGTGGCCCGCTATCGTCCCCACGTCCCGGTGATCGCCCTCACCCCCTCCGAGGCGACCTGGCGCCGCCTGGCGCTCTGCTGGGGCGTCCTGCCCCGGCGGGTGCGCATGCTGGGGAGCACCGACGAGATGATCCGGACCGTGGACCGCGAACTACGCCAGGCGGGCGTGGTCGCCCGGGGGGAACCCGTGGTGATCGTCGCCGGCACCCCGCTCGGTCACCCCGGCCGCACGAACCTGCTCACGCTCCATCGCGTGGGCGACCCGGTCTGACGCCCCTGCCGGGTCACGACCCCGGGCCCAGGCGCCGGCCTTTCGGAGACCGGCAGACAGAGCAGGCCGAGAGGGGGCCGCTGCGCGGTCGCCGGGGCGGAGGCTCCCGGGAGGTCGGAACATCGGGGAAGCGAGCTGGAGCCGTTCGATGGAGAACCTGCCTGGAGTTGGCGAGCCGGCCTACTGGGAGGCGGCCTATGCGCGAGGAGCGGATCGCTGGGAGCTGGGCGAGCCGGCGCCTCCGTTGGTCGCCCTGCTGAACGACCACCCCCCACCGCCCGGTCGCGTGGCCGTGCTGGGGTGTGGCCGGGGCCACGACGCCCGGCTCCTGGCTCGCCGGGGCTGCGAGGTCTGGGGGTTTGACTTCGCCGAGCCGGCGATCCGGGAGGCCCGGGAGCTCGCCCGGCACGATGACCCCGCGCCGCGTTTCGAGCAGCGGGACCTGTTCACGCTCCCCGAAGCCTATCCGGCGTTCTTCGACGGGATCTGGGAGTACACCTGCTTCTGCGCCATCGACCCGGCGCGGCGGGCGGAGTACGTAGAGTGCGTCCGGAAGATCCTGCGGCCCCGCGGCTGGTTCCTGGCGCTTTTCTATCCCCTGGACGCACAGCTCCTCGGCCCTCCGTTCCCGGTGAGCCAGGATGAAGTGCATCACTTGTTCGACCCCTTCTTCGAGTTCGAGGCGAGCGCCATCCCCGACACCTCCATCCCTCGCCGGCTCGGCAAGGAGTGGCTCGTGCGGGCAACCCTGAAGCCACGCATCGACTGAGGCCTGGACCCTCCCACCTCCGGCCCATTCGACCCCCCGCGTTTCCAGGGTTCAACGCGCGGCGGGGATCAGGATGGGGCCGACGAGATCGAGGGCGGAGGGCGCCGGATCAGGGCGCTCACCGTAGCGGCCACGAAGGACAGGGCCGCACAGAGCAGCAGGGTGCCGACGTAGCTCCCCTGGAGCTGGTAGAGCAGGGCCCCGGCCGCGGGCCCCAGGGCCCCGCCCAGGAAGTGGGCCAGGTTCAACCACCCGAACATGCTCCCCAGCGAGCCCGACCCGTAGAGATCCACCGTCAGGGAGGCGACGAGCGGGCTCGTGATGAAGTAGGTCACCCCGAACAGCCCCGCGAAGAGGTAGACCCCGGTGGCGCCCGCCATGAACGGCAGCAGGAAGAAGGCCACCACGCGCAGGAGGTAGGTGCCGGCCAGCAGATCCTTCTTGGACGCCACGTACGCCAGGGGGCCCATGGCCAGCGTGCCCAGGATGCTCGCGCCCCCGAGCAGCCCCACCGCGGCTCCCGCCACCATGGGCGGCAGGCCCTGGTCCCGTGCCAGCAGGGGGAGGTGGACGAGGATGACGTTGTCCGCGAAGCCGCAGAAGAAGTACGGGACCGCCATGAGCCAGAAGGGGAGGTGCCGGACCGCCTGGCTCATCCCGACGTCTGCCCCGCCCTCGCCCGGAGCGGCGTGAGGCTCCGGCCCCCCCGCCGGCCCCACGGCCGCCACGCGGGCCGACCGTGCGCCCCGGAGCACGGCCACGACCAGCGCGGCCATCCCCACGAACAGGCCCCCCAGGAACAGGTACGTGGAGCGCCAGCCCACCGAGAGGATGAGCGAGGTGGACAGGGGGCCGAGCACGAGCTGGCCCGAGTTGACGCCCGTGCCTGACAGGCTCAGCGCCAGGTCCCGGCGGGCCGGGAGCCCCCGCAGCACCAGCGTGGAGGAGGTGAGCGGCGAGGGCCCCACCAGACCGATCCCCAGCATGACGCCCAGCAGCAGGTAGGCCTGCCAGAGACTCTGCATCCCGGCCGCAAGGAAGAAGGCCAGCGCGCACAGGCCAAGCCCGACCAGCACGAGCGGCTTGAGCGGGTAGCGATCGTAGGTCATCCCCGCCAGAGGATGGCCGACGCTGTACAGCAGGAGCTGCAGGGAGATGGCCGCTGAGAGCGCCCCCCGGCTCCAGCCGAACTCCTGGATGAGCGGCACGATGAGCAAGCCGATCGAGGTGCGCACCCCGGACCCGACGAAGAGCAGGAGGAACGCCACCGTGATGAGCGGCCAGTCCCAGCGCGCCTGGGCCGGCGAAGGAGGGACCGAGGAATCGGGCATGGTCATGCCTCTAACCATGACGAGCGCCGGACGGTCAAGCCAATTGCGCCGGACCTGGCCTCGCGACTACGGAAGAGCCGCCGGAGTCAGGGGCCTGGCGCGCTTGACACCGGAGGGGCCGTGGAATAGCCTTCCACGACGCCGGCAAGAAAAACGACAGGGAGGATACCGTCATGCTGATCGAGCGCGCTCACATCTCCCGGCCCTTGCATCAACTGGCCGCTGTCCTGGTGGCTGGCCTGGTCATCCTGGGCATCTCCTCCGGCGCTGCGGCGCAGGAGCGCCTCAAGGGGCGGCTCGCGATCTCGACCCATACGCTGGCGCACGCGCCGACCTACCTGGCCCGGGGCCTGAACTTCTTCGAGCGGGAAGGGATCAACATAGAGGTTCAGGTCGTGAGCGGCGTCGTGGCCGCCCAGGCCCTGAGCGGCGGGAGCGTGGAGTTCAACGTGGACTCCCCCAGCACCCTGGCCCGCATGGTCGAGCGCGGGCTGGATGTCCTGAACGTGCAGGGGGAGGTCAGCTCGCTCTCGATGAACCTGATCGTCCGCCGGGAAGTGGCCCAGCGGAAGCAGGTCACCCCCCAGTCCCCGCTGGAGGCCCGGCTGCAGGCCCTGCGCGGGCTCACCATCGGGATCACCACGCCCGGCGCGGCCGGGGACGCCTACACCCGGATCCTGCTCAAGCAGGCCGGCATCGACCCGCTGCGGGACGCCAACATCGTGCAGATCGGCAGCGCCGACGGCCTGCTCGCCGCGCTGAAGACCGCGAAGATCGACGCCTTCATGCTCTCGGCCCCCAACCCGGAGAAGGGCGAGAAGGAAGGGTTCGGGGTGATCCTCATCCGGAACTCCGCCGGCGACGTCCCCATCTTCCGGCAGTTCATGCACACCTCGCTGAGCGTGCGCCGGGAGTACGCCCGGGCCAACCCCGAGGCCGTGCGGCGGACCACCCGCGCGATCGCCCGCGGGATCAACCTCATCCTCGACCAGCCCGAGGAGGCCAAGCGGGCCCTGCTGCGGGACTTCAAGGTCGAGCCCGACCTCCTCAGCCGCAGCATGGACAACCTGGCGCCCGCCTACCGCCGGAACGGCCGCATGGACGAGGAGACCTGGCGCAAGACCATCGAGGTCTTCGTGCAGGGCGGCGTCATCTCCAAACCCCTGGACCCGCGCGAGGGGGTCTTCTGGACGAACGAGTACCTCCCCTGAGCCCCAGCCTCGCGGGGGTTCCTCCACACCTCCAGTTCTGCCGGCCCCGGTCCCCGGTGCCCTCGACCAGGCGCAGCCACCCCCCGAGGAGATGAGTGATGCCCCTGCAGATCAACGGCGTTGAGCTGCCGGCTATCGATGCCCACACGCACATGGGCCGCCGCCGCGCCCCGCTCGGTCACGGGGTGGCGAGCTTCCTGGGCGAGGAGCTGGTGCGGGATCTGGATGAGGTGGGTCTGGACCGGGCCGTGGCGTTCCCGCTCGGGGCCCCCTATACGGACTACGCGGAGTCCAATCGGGTCATCGCCGAGGAGGCCGCCAAGTTCCCAGCGCGCATCATCGGGTTCTGCCGGATCAACCCCAACTTCGGCGCGGAGTCCACGGCTGCCGCCCTGGAGCACTGCCTGGGGGTCCTACGGCTGCAGGGGATCAAGCTCCACCCGGAGATCGAGTTCTTCGACCCGAACGATGAGGAGCTGATGGCCCCGGTCTACGAGGCGGCCCGCCGCCACCACGTCCCCCTGATCTTCCACACCGGGATGTCGAGCAAGGCGGCACCCGCGGTGATCGCGGAGCTGGCCGCCCGACACCCGGACGTGCCGGTCATCCTGGGCCACATGGGTGTCTCCGAGTACGTGAAGGAGGCAGTGGCGGCGGCGCGGTAGCACGACAACATCTTCCTCGAGACCTCGGTCGTGGGCTGGATGCCGCTGCTGCTGGAGGCGTTCCGTCGCGTCGGCCCGAGCAAGATCCTGTATGGCTCGGACCACCCGTACAACCCGCTGCCGATGGAGGTGAAGAAGATCGCCAGGCATGCCGCCAGCGCGGCCGGCCTCACCGAGGGCGACCTGCGCCGCGTTTTCGCCGGGAACCTGCTCGCCCTGCTGGCCTCGGAACGCTGAGCTCGTCGCCGCCCGGGTCGGGCCCACCCGCGGCGGCCGCAGGCTCAGTAGGCGTCGATCTCTCCTGACATCCGCCGGGCCCGGTGCCCCAGGCGGTCGCAGTACAGGAAGTACTTCCCGGGGACCGGCGGGGTGAACTCCGTTTGGTTCCCCGGCTGCAGGTCCCTCGCGAGCACGAGCCTCCCATCCGCGGTCTCGATCGTGAAGTTGTGCCGCGCGGTCGTGGGGTTGACGATGGAGAGCGCCAGGGCCTGTTTGCTCGGCGTCCGGATGACATTCGGGGTGAAGGCGTAGTTGTTGGCCTGGATCTCGAGATGACGCACCCCGTTGCCGTCCACGACGGGCGCCCCCGGCACCGGGGCGACCGCGCACGCGACCACCCCGGCCAGGAGCAGAGCCGCCAGGGTCCATCCCAGCGCCCGCCCGGCCGTGGCTCGCCGGCTCTGTGCCGGACCACGCAGCTTGCCCATCCCGCTCCACATCATCCTGGCTACTCCTCCGCTCCCCTCCACTCCCCTTGCCGGCCGATTGCCCTGGGCCTCAGCACCACCGCAGGAGCGCGCCCTCTGCGGCAAATCCCGGCCCCAGCGCCACCATCATCGCGAGGTCGCCCGGCTGGGGTTGTCCGGACCTCAGCACCTCGTCGAGAACGAACAGGACCGTCGGCGAGGACATATTGCCGTACTGCCTCAGCACCTTCCGCGTGGGGGCCACGTCGTCGTCGCTCAGGCCCATCAGCTCCTGCGCCCGCTCAATCACCCGCCGGCCGCCGGAGTGCAGGACCCAGAAGCGGACGTCCTTTTGCGCCAGGTGGAAGTCGGCGAGCAGGAGCTCCACCAGCTCTCGGATGATGGGCCCCCCGATGCGACGGATGTCCTTCGAGAGGTTGATCCGGGCCCGGCCGCCGGGGAACGTGTAGCCCATCTTGTCCTGGTGCTCGGGGAAGAACAGGGTCCGGAGCCCCAGGACCTCAGCGCCCGGCCCCTCGGAGGTCACGTAGAGCGCCGCGGCCCCGTCGCCGAAGATGGCATGGGAGACCGCCGTCTCCAGCGTGTCGTCGAGGTAATACGTCGCCGAGCAGATCTCGGCCGCGAGCACCAGCGCGCGATGCCCCGGGTAGGCCTGCACGTGCGCGCAGGCCTGCTGCAGGGCGACCAGGGCGCTCGCGCACCCGGTGTTGCCGATGTGGGCGCGCTGCACGGTGCGCCTGAGCCCCAGGGCCTTGACCATCAGGGCGTCCAGGTCCGGGCAGATCCGTCCGGTGCAGGAGGTGGTGGCGATGAACTCCACGTCTTCCTGGCTCGCCCCGGCTGCCGCCAGGCACCGGCGGGCCGCAGCCTCGCTGATCTCGCAGACGCCCCGAGCATAGCGGGCCTGGAGCGCGTCCAGGTCCTCATCCGGCGTGAACCCCTCGTCCAGGTACAGGAAGCGGGTCTGCACCTCGCTCCGCCGGAAGAACCCCTGCCGCCGCTCGTCGGCGTACCCGGCCAGGGCCAGGACCTCGTCCTGGGTGAAGCCGCGGGCCGGCGTCGCCGTGGCCACAGCCGCGATGCGCGGCCGACAGGCCTCGGGCCCGAATGGGTCCCGGGATGGATGGCCAAGGGCGGCCGGACCAGCGGTCTCCATGAACACCTCGATGAGCGCCTGAAGGAAAATTATAGTGGGAGAGTCGGCCTCGCACTAGGGAAAAAGACACCGTGAAGCGACTGCGCGGCGTGCCGGAGCTGGTGGACCAGCCGGACACGGACCCTGGGGTCCTGAGGGGGAACCTCCAGGATTACGAGCGGGTCAACCGCTTCCTGGGCGGGACACGGGCCGTTCTGCGCGCGCTGCAAGGCCTCCTCGGAGAAGACCAGCTTCTACAGGGTCACCCTGACCGGGCCGAGGGCCCCCAGGGCCATGCGCAGATCCGCCGGGACCCCTTCCCCGATCCCGCCCCCCCCATTCGACTCCTGGATATCGGGACCGGGGCGGGGGACATCCCTCGTACCCTGATCCTGTGGGCCCGGCGGCGTAGCATCCCGGTCCGGGTCGTCGCCCTGGACAGCCATCCCGGCATCCTCCACTATGCCCGCGCGCGGGCAAGAACTCATCCTGAGCTACAACTCGTTCGCGCCAAGGCCGGACACCTCCCGTTCAAGACGGCAGGCTTCGACTACGTGCTGTGCGCCGCCACGCTGCATCATTTCGACCCGGCCGAGGCCACCACCCTGCTTCAGGAGATGGGCCGGCTCGCCAGACGTGGCGTCATCGTGAGCGACCTGGTCCGGAGCCG
>JACPFL010000078.1 GCA_016183025.1 Deltaproteobacteria bacterium
TCCTCGGCCACGATGTCGGCGATGGAGATCCGCCCCCCCGGCCTCAGGACTCGGGCAATCTCGCGGAACACCGCCGGCTTGTCGGGGCTGAGGTTGATCACGCAGTTCGAGATCACCCAGTCCACCGAGCCGTCCTCCACCGGCATCCGCTCGGCCTCCCCGAGCCGAAACTCGACGTTGGCGGCCCCGGCCTCCCGCGTGTTCAGGCGGGCGCGTTCGATCATCTCCGGCGTCATGTCCAGGCCGATGACCCGGCCGGTTGGCCCCACCTTCTCGGCGGCGATCAGGCAGTCCAGGCCCGCTCCCGACCCGATATCCAGGACCACCTGCCCCGGGCCGACGCCCGCGAAGGCCAGGGGATTGCCGCAGCCGAAGGCGTGCTGGACGGCGTCCGCGGGGAGCCGTGCCAGGTCGTCCTCCCCATACCCGGCGGTCCGGACCAGGCTCCCCTTCATGGTTCTGGTCCGCGACGGGCCACAGCAGCTCCCGGCCTCCCCAGGCGGGGAGCCATCCTGCCCGGGACCTGACTCTGACGGCCGTTCGATCGCCCGCGCGTACCGCGTCCTGACCGCCTGCTTGATCTCCCTCTGGCTCAACCCTTTGCTGCCCATGACATCCTCCGTTACCTGCTGGGAGGTGGATCCAACAGGCCCTTGAGGGCCGACTGTCGCGCCAATCTCGCCCGGTAGCATAGGTCCCTCCTCCCCGTTGGCTGCCCAGCCATTCGAGACACTATTTGTACGGTGCAACCATTCTGTCAAAAAAAATTCACGCCTGGCAGCAGGTCTCCTGCCAGCGGCGGGCCCCCCGGGCCAGGGCCTCGAGGACCGCGAAGGCGCCCGCCCATTGCTCGGCCGGGATGCCCTGCAGAATGACCTTCTGCGTCTGGATCAGGTCCCGGCTGATGGCGGCCACGATGGCCTTCCCCTGAGGCGTGATGGAGACATGAACGACCCGCCGGTCCTGGGGGTCTTGCCTCCGCCTCACATAGCCACGCCGCACCAATTGGGCCACGACACGGGTCATCGTGCTCACGGACTTGAACATCCGCCTGGCCAGTTGCTGCATGGTCAGATCCCCCTCCTCCGCCAGGACATCCAGAATGTGACACTGGCTGATGGAGATCCCGTAGCAGCAGATCTGGTTCCAGTCCCGGAACTGGTAGCGCCTGAGCAGCTCCTTCGTCAGGCCGTGCAACCGCTCTGCCGCCTCGTCCAGGCTGATGGGGTTCATCCCTAGTCCATCGTTTGCACTATACAATTAATTTAATCGCCCTTCCTTGTCAAGAGAATCTTTTCCCGCGCCGCCTATCGGGGAATCGCAGGGATCGAGGATGGAGCTCACTGCCGGAAAATCAGTGCCCGGGGCAGGACTCGAACCTGCACCCCGCCTTGCGGCGAGAGAGGATTTTAAGTCCCCCGTGTCTCCCGTTCCACCACCCGGGCCCCGTCGCGATCAGCGAAACCCTTTGGAGCGCTCAGGGACAGAGCATCATGGCATCATGACAGTGATGAGGCCGGATATGCAGACGGCGGGGGCCCCACGGCCCCCTCAGGCCGACCGCGGCGGAAGCGCGCTAGGACTCCTCGATGACGGTGAGGACGGCCTTGCGCCGGACGCGGGCCGACGCCGCTGCCAGGATCGTCCGCATGGCCTCCACCACGCGCCCGCCCTTGCCGATCACGCGCCCCACGTCCTCCTTGGCCACCCGGAGCTCGATCACCAGGCTCTTCTCGCCGTCCAGCCAGGAGACCTCCACCTTCTCGGGGCGCTCGACCAGCACCTCCGCGATCCGGCCGACCAGGTCTCCCAGTGTTCTCGCCCCGTCGTGTGCGTCACCCTCGCTCATCCGCTGCCTCCGGTCCTGTTCGGTTCGCCCCCGCCCTCAGTACTCCGGCCGCTCGGCCAGCCCCACAAGCGAGAGCAAGAACACCAGCGCGCTGGTCAGGAAGATCCCCACGGTCGCGACGAACAGGCTGGCTCCCAGGGTGGGCAGCACGCGGCCCAGGCGGGGGAACAGGTGCACGATACAGAACTTGCTCAGGATCAGCGCCAGCCCGATCCCGCCGAAGATCGCGTGGGCGATGACCCGCGGGGTGAACACCGCGTTGGGGACCACCGTCAGGCAGTGGTAGGCGATGATCAGGAAGCCCACCAGAACGACGCCGCCCTGACGCTTGTGCCAGAGCTTCAGCGGCCGGGACGGCAACCGGAAGAGCTTGATCCAGCCCATGAGCTGACTCATGGTCAGGAGGTTCAGCACCGCGAGCCCCAGCGCCAGGGTGGTCCCGAAGCTCTTCAGCGACACGATGTCCGTCACCGCGCCCCCGCTCGCTCCCGCCGGCCCCTCCGGGGAGCCTCGCACGAAATCCTGGGTCTGCCGGCGCAAAAATCACGCGCACTCTAGCGTCGCCCTCCGCGGGATGTCAAGGAGAAAACCGCATCTGGCGCGGCTTCTCGGCGTCCTGCCCCGGGCTGACCCCCCTTGTGAGGAGCCCGGGTCCATACTATACTCGCCTGGGAGATTGAAGTCGGCATGGCGACCTGTCAGGGATGCGCGAAGAAGGGCTGGCTCCTTGCAACCAGCTCTTCCAGTACCTCGAAGGGGAACTGGTCCGGGCCATCAATGGCGCCATCGACCTGGTCCGGGTGGGCCGCAGCCCGGGGACAAAGCAGGAGCAGTGTGACCTGATCCTGGAGAAGGCCACCCGGCTGGCCGACCTCTACCGCCGATACCACCCCACCCTCGCCCCCGCCGCCGAGAAGCTGTATCAGGAGTACCAGAGGATCAAGCTGAGCCTGCAGCTCAATGACGTCCGCGAGCAGACGACGACCTTGATGGATCAGGCCCGCCAGGCTCCCCAGCTCTCGGCCAAGATCGCCCATGCCCAGAACGCCCTCGCCCTCCTGCGACGGAGCCTGGCCCGGTTCCCGAACCAGCCCCTCCTCGCGGACTCGGCGCGCGCGGTGGAGACCTACATCCGGGAGCTCCGCTTCAACCAGCACTGCGCCCTGGCGCTGGAGGGAGAGCTGGCGGGCAACCTCAAGCGGGCCATCGAGCACTACCGGGCCGCCCTGAACCTGCTGCGCGGCGCCAACATCTTCGGCGAGGCCCAGTCGACCAGGCTCTGCGAGATCACCCGCAAGCTCGATGAGCTGGCCTTCGCCTGGATGGAGGAGCGCGCCCGGCACATGCTCCCCGCGCAGGCCACGGTCACGTCCCCCGGCCGGGAGATCAAGGTCTACCTCAGCGACCCCGTCCTCCTCAGCGGCCAGGATGTCCAGGCCCTGAAGGCCCTGGAGCAGGCCTGCCGCCGCTACGGCCTCGTGCCGGTGAACCTTCCTCCCCGGGCCTCGCCCGCCAGGAACCTGGACGGGCTGACTCACGGCCACCTGAAGCAGCTCCAGCAACTCCTCCAGGAGTGCCAGGTGGTGGTCGCCAACTGCAACCAGGCGCCCGACACGCGCTACCTGCTGCTCACGGCCTGGGAAGTCGGGTTCGCCTGGGCCCTCGGGAAGGTGATCTTCGGGTTCGGGGAGGAGTGGGCCGACCTCGGACTCGGGGGGCCCTCGACGATCGCGGTGCTGCAGGGGACCATCGATGAGAGCGGCGGGTCCATCGTCCGGAGCCTGGAAGAGGCCCTGGAGCAGGTCGCCCACCACCCGTGGTCGTGGCAGGGCGGCTGATCGGCTAACCGGGGCCGCTCCCCCGGGCTACCCTGCGGCCGGCGGCGCCGTCCCGGCATCCGCCGGCGTCACCGGCGCCACGCCGTCGGGGTCCGATCCCTCGCTGCCTTTCAAGGGCAGAAAAACCCCCCGGTTGCCACCGTCCCGTTTGGCATGCAGCAGGGCCTCGTCCGCCCGGCCGATCAGGACGGCTTCCCCCACGTGGCGCCCCGCCTCTGGCGTCCACGTGGCCCCGCCCAGGCTGAGGGTCACGTTGACGGTCTGGCCGCCGGCGCCGAAGCGATGCCCGGCGACCCGGGCGCGGAGCCGTTCGGCGGTCTGCTCCGCGGTGGCCGGGTCAGTCTCCGGCAGGACCATGGCAAACTCGTCCCCGCCCCAGCGCGCCAGGAAGTCGTAGCGTCGGGTCCCCTCGGCCAGCACCCGGGCCATCTCGCGCAGGAGATCATCACCGGCCATGTGGCCATGCTGGTCGTTCACCGTCTTGAACCGGTCAAGATCGATCACGATGCAGGAGAGCGGCCGGCCGAAGCGACAGGCGCGGGTGAGCTCGCGGGCGAACTGCTCGTCGAAGGCACGCCGGTTGGGCAGGCCTGTCAGGGGGTCCATCCGGCTGAGCTCCTGGTACTCGCGCCGGCGGCGCTGCTCCCGCAGGGCCAGGTCCGCCAGCCCGCCATAGAAGACCGCCATCGCGAACAGGAACGCGACGCGCAGGTAGGAGGCCAGGGCCCGCCCATCCGCCTCCAGCCCCTGCATCGCCGTCAGCGCGGCGTACACGGCGCAGACGCCGATGGCCATCCCCATGATGGCCGGCAGGCTCTTGCCCAGCGTCGAGGCCAGGATCAGGAGGAAGTAGATCAGGAAGAAGTCGGCGGCGGCCAGGTCCGCCAGGTAGATGGCCAGGGAGACTACCGCGACGTCCCCCACGAACAGGGCGAACTCCACGGGGCGCCGCGCGATCACGGCCCGCGGGAGGAGCATGAGGAGCACGTTGGAGAGGATGAAGGCCAGGAGCAGGCCGCTCAGAAACGGGGAGGGCGCCCGCGCCCCGGCGAAGAGGGCCAACGCGCCAGTGGCGACCACCAGCAGCCACCGGAGCAGGAGCCGCACCCGCCCCGAGGTCAGCAGGCTCTCAGGGAGGGTCGTTTGATCCTGCATCCGACGTCGCCTCGCCCGATCTCCACCACTGACATCCGACCACCCAGGATTATCTGTCCCCCCGGGATGCGGTGTCAACGAACCTCGCGGACCTCGCGGCGCGAACCCCCATGGGCCGGTCGCCGCACCGGCGACTCCTCGGGCTGCACTTTTCTGCTGGCAAGCCCTGACCCGCCGCGGTATCCTTACGAATTATCATCAGCGCCGACAGTCCGGTCCCCCGCAGGGAACAGCGGTCGAGGGCAACGCAGGCGAGGGGGCCGGCGAAGGAGGAACGCCATGCGGCACCGAGAGGTCACCGTGGCAGCCCTGGTCGTGATCGGAGCCGTGCTGACCGCCTGTGCCCAGGCGCCGCTGCGCGAGGTCGCGGAGGCGCGGGTCACCTTGGCTGCGGCTCGCCAGGCGTATCCCCCGGTCGAGTCTCTCCCCGAGTTTTACGAGACCGAGCGGGCCTTGCTCAAGGCGGAGCTGATGGGGCTCGATGGGAACCACGAGGCCGCGCGCCGGCTGGCGATGATCAGCCGGACGCGGGCGGAGCGGCTGCGCCAGCTGACGATGACCCAGCAGGGCCGGCAGCGGGTGGACCTGGCGACCGCCCAGCAGGCCGGACAGGGCCCGATAGAGGGCCAGGCCCCCTCATCGGCTGAGCCCGTCCGGGAGAGCCCGCTCCCAGCAGCGGCCGACGCCAGCCAGGCCCTCGAGGAGGCCAAGCAGCTCCTGGCGCGGACGGAGGCTGAGCGAAAGCGTCTCGAGGAGATCCTCGCCCAGGTGACCCTCGAGCGGGAGCGGATCGAGCAGGCCGCGGCGGAGATGGCCCGTCTGCGGGATGAGATCCTGGAGGCGCGGACCAACGGGGCGGACAAGGCCGAGCCCGTGCCCGCAGCCGGCCGCGCCGCGGTCCCGGCCGATGGGGCCCGAGACGGTCAGCGGGTGGAGGGGGGCTCCGCGGCCCCTCCGAGGCCGCCACTCCGCCATCACGTGGTCAGGCGCGGGGAGACCCTGTCACGGATCGCGGGGCTGCGAACCGTGTACAATGACCCGGCGAAATGGCGGGTGCTGTACGCGGCCAACCGGGACCGGCTCCGGCACCCCAACCGGCTGCCGGCCGGGCTCAAGCTGGTCATCCCAGCGATGGCGACGAAGGCGGAATAGCGTGGCCGTGGGGTGATTTGCTCAGGTGGAGTGACTACCCGGCAAGAGTCCTGGAGGCGGCACCCGGATTCGAACCGGGGAATCGAGGTTTTGCAGACCTCTGCCTTACCACTTGGCTATGCCGCCGTCCCCTGAGAGTATTTACGCTTTGAGGGACCCCGCGTCAACCTGTTCAGCCGCGGGCGGGGTCCGCGCCGCCATCAGCCCGCGGAAGGCGCGCACGGCTTGACAGGCTTCAGCGAATTCAGGGATAGTAGACTCGACGTGGTGTCAATTTTCCCAGCATCAGGAGTCGTCATGCCGGAGTTCCTCACCCTTCGGGTCAACGGCGAGCCGGTCCAGGTCATCGCCCCGGTCCACAAGACCCTCCTCGAGGTCCTCAGAGAGGATCTCGGCCTGACCGGGACCAAGCACGGCTGCGAGCTCGGCGAGTGTGGGACCTGCACCGTGCTGGTGGACGGCGAGCCGGTCCTCTCCTGCCTGGTCCTTCCCGTGGAGTGTCAGGGACAGGAGATCCTCACCGTCGAGGGGCTGGCCGCCTCGGGGCGCCTCCACCCCCTCCAGCAGGCCTTCGCCGAGCTGGGGGCGGCCCAGTGCGGCTACTGCATCCCCGGCATCCTCCTGACCTCCAAGGCCCTGCTGGACGCCAGTCCCCAGCCCACGCGCGACGAGATCCGCGAGGCCCTGGCCGGCAACCTCTGCCGCTGCACCGGGTACACGAAGATCCTGGAGGCCGTGGAGCTGGCGGCGCTCCGGATGGCCGGAGAAGAGCGAGCGGCGGCAGGGGGGCTGGGAGCGCGCGCCGCTGGTCAGGGAGGGGGAAGATGAGCCCGAAAGAAGAGCTCGCGGTCATCGGCAAGCCGCTCCCGAAGGTGGACGCCTGGGAGAAGGTGGCGGGCGACACCCGCTTCGCCGACGACCTCTTCCTCCCCCGGATGGCCTACGCCAAGATCCTCCGGAGCTGCCACCCCCACGCCCTCATCAAGAGGATCGAGACCTCGCGCGCCAGGGCCCTTCCCGGTGTCTATGCCGTGATCACTGGGGCGGACTTCCCGCCGGTGAAGTTCGGGATCATGCCGACCAGCCAGGACGAGGAGGTCCTGTGCACGGAGAAGGTGCGCTTCGTCGGCGATCCGGTGGCGGCCGTGGCGGCCGTGGACGAGGAGACCGCGGAGCGGGCCACCGAACTCATTGACGTGGAGTACGAGGTCCTGCCCACCATCATGTCGATCGAGCAGGCGCTGGCGCAGGAAAAGGTCCGGATCCACGAGTACGGCGACGGGCCCAACATCCACAAGGCCGTCTCCCTGGAGTTCGGCGACGTGGAGGAGGCCTTCCGCCAGGCCCACCTCGTGCGCGAGGACGTCTTCTACTTCGAGGGGAACACGCACCTTCCCATGGAGCAGCATGCGGCGGTGGCCCGGTGGGGGCCTGACGGCAAGCTCACCCTCTGGTCCTCCACCCAGACGCCCCACTACGTCCACCGCGCCATGGCCAAGGTGCTGGGTCTCCCGATGAGCCACGTCCGGGTCATCGCCACGCCCAACGGCGGGGGGTTCGGGGGGAAGTCCGACCCCTTCAGCCACGAGATGGTGGTGGCCCGCTTCGCCCAGCTCACCGGCCGGCCGGTCAAGTGCACCCTCACGCGCGAGGAGGTGTTCTACTGCCACCGCGGCCGGCACCCGGTCCTCATGTGGGTGAAGACCGGCGTCACCAAGACCGGCGAGATCCTGGGGATGCACTTCCGCTCGTGGCTCGACGGCGGGGCCTACGGCTCCTACGGCGTCGCCTCCACCTACTACACCGGCGTCCTGCAGACCTCGACCTACAAGGTGCCCGTGTACAAGTTCGAGGGGATGCGCGTCTTCACCAACAAGCCCCCTTGCGGCCCCAAGCGCGGACACGGCACCCCCCAGCCTCGCTATGCCCTGGAGTGCCACCTGGACAAGATCGCAGCCGATCTCGGCCTCGATCCGGTCGAGCTGCGCCGGCGCCAGCTCGTGGACGAGTTCTCCATGACCGCCAACCACCTCACCATCACCACCTGCGGGCTCGGGGAGTGCATCGACAAGGTCGTGGAGGCCTCGGGGTGGCGCGACAAGTTCCGCAAGCTCCCTCCCGGGCGCGGGGTCGGCTTCGCAGCCAGCGCGTACATCACCGGAGCCGGGCTCCCGATCTACTGGAACAAGATGCCCCACTCCGGGGTGATCGTGAAGATCGACCGGGGCGGCGGGGTCACGGTCTTCTGCGGCTCGACCGACATCGGCCAGGGCTCGGACTCCGTCCTCGCCTACGTGGTCGCCGAGGTCCTGGGGATCGCGCCCGAGGACATCCGGGTGGTCACCGGGGACACCGACCTGACGCCGGTCGACCTCGGGAGCTACTCGAGCCGCGTGACCATCATGACCGGGAACGCCGCCAAGGAGGCGGCCGAGAAGCTCCAGGGGCTCCTCTTCGACGCCGCGGCCAAGAAGCTCGACGTGCCGCCCTCGGCCCTGGAGGCGCGGGCCCGGCGGATCTTCGTCCGCGACGACCCCGACAAGGGGATGAGCTTCCCCGACGCGGCCCAGCTCGCCGAGGCAGCCTACGGGACCCTGGCCGCGGCCGGCTCCTACACCCCGCCCATGCGGGGCGGGAAGTTCAAGGGCTCGGGCGTGGGCCCGACCCCGGCCTACTCCTACTCCGCGTGCGTGGTGGAGGTGGCGGTCGATCCGGAGACCGGGGAGGTCAGGCCGGTCGAGATCTGGATCGCCCACGACGTCGGACGGGCGATCAACCCGCTCCTGGTGGAGGGGCAGGTGGAAGGGTCGATCTACATGGGGCTCGGCGAGGCCCTGATGGAGGAGCAGGTCTTCCGCAAGGGCCTGCACAAGATCCCCTCGATGCTCGAGTACAAGAGCCCCACCACCCTGGAGACCCCGGAGATCCGGACGGTCCTCGTGGAGACGCTCGACCCCGAGGGACCGTTCGGCGCCAAAGAGTCCGGACAGGGCCCGCTCCTGCCGGTGATCCCGGCGATCGCCAACGCGGTCTACGACGCGGTGGGGGTGCGGGTGGACGAGGTCCCGATCACACCGGAGAAGGTCCTCAAGGGCCTCGACCTCCGAGCCCAGGGGAAGGAGCCGCGGGTGGGGCCGGAGCGGGTGCCGGCGGCCCGGTTCCCGGAGCCGATCCGGGTCCCCCTGCCCGGCGAGGACTCGACCCTGGAGGCCCAGGCGACGATCTACCGCCGGGCGATCCACCGCAGGGAGGGGCCGCGCTCATGATGCGGCTCCCCCCGTTCAGGTACCTCGCGCCGCGGAGCGTCGCCGAGGCGGTCCGCCAGCTCGCCGACCACGGACCCGACGCGATGGTCGTCGCCGGCGGGACCGATCTCTACCCCAACATGAAGCGGCGCCAGTTCGAGCCCCGCGTCCTGGTCGGGCTGCGCGGGATCCGCGAGCTCGCCGGGATCCGGGGGAGCGCCAGGCAGGGCATGGTCCTCGCCGCCGGGGCCACCCTCACTCAGGTCTCGAACCACCCCGAGGTCCTCAGACACTACCCGGCGGTGGCCCGTGCGGCTGACCTGGTCTCCACCCCCCAGCTCAGGAACATGGGGACGATCGGCGGCAACGTCTGCGTGGACACCCGCTGCAACTACTACAACCAGTCCTATGCCTGGCGAAAGGCCATCGGCTTCTGCATGAAGAAGGATGGCGACATCTGTCTGGTCGCGCCGGGGAGCGACCGCTGTCTGGCCATCTCCTCCTCCGACACCGCCCCGGTCCTCTGGAGCCTCGGCGCCTCGGTGCGCCTGGTAGGGCCGAAGGGGGAGCGAGTCATCCCGATCTCGGCCCTGTACCAGGACGATGGGATCCAGTACCTGACCAAGGCCGCCGACGAGATCCTCACCGAGATCGTCCTGCCCCCGGTGGACGGGCTCCGTGCGACCTACTGGAAGCTCCGTCGCCGCGGCTCCTTCGACTTCCCGGTCCTGGGGGTGGGAGTGGCGCTGCGGATGGAGGGCGAGGTCTGCCGGGAGGCGCGGATCGTGCTCGGCGCGGTGGCCTCCCAGCCGCGCGAGGCCGCCGACGCGGGCCGGCTCCTAGTCGGTGAACGGCTCACCCCCGAGCTGATCGACCGGGTGGCAGAGGCCGCGGCCAAGCCGTCCAAGCCGCTGGATAACACGGACCTGGTCTACCACTACCGGAAGCGGATGACTCGGGTCTACGTGGCACGCGCGCTACGGGAGCTGGCCGGGCTCCCGGTGGGCGAGTTTCCGCTCGGCATGACCGCGCGGAACTGATCTCGGTCCCGGCCGATCACGCGCCCAGCCAGGCCCTCCCGCCCCGCTCAGATCAGCGTCCTTCATCCCAAGAATGGAATGACCCTCGTCCTCAACCCCGCCGGCGGAGCGCTTCCAGCACCCGCTCCGGCGTGAGGGGCAGGTCCCGGACCCGCGCCCCGGTGGCCGCGCACACCGCATTGGCGATGGCCCCGGCTGTCGGGATCACCGGCGGCTCCCCGACCCCCTTTGCCCCGTACGGCCCGTTGTCCGCCGGATTCTCGACGACGATCGTCTCGATCGGGGGGATATCGGTGATCAGCGGGATCTTGAAGTCCACAAAGTTGGGATTCACCATCCGGCCTTCGCTGAACTCGCTCCGCTCGGTCAGGGCGATCCCGATCCCCTGGACGACCCCGCCGTGGATCTGCCCCTCCACCCCGAGCGGGTTCAAGGCCCTGCCCACGTCCAGGGCCGCCACCACCTTCTTCACGGTGATGTTCCCCGTCTCGGGGTCCACCTCCACCTCCGCCACCTGGGCGCCGAAGGACGGGGCGTTGAACGTCGGCGACACGCTCCCCTTCACCGTCGCCTTCTTCGGATCGAAGGCCGGCGGCGGCGTGTTGAAGGTCCCCCGCCCGACAATAGGCCCCCCGGTGAACGGGGCGAGATGCGTGAGCATGAGCACCGGGATGGCCTTGTCCGGCACCCCGCGGACGGCGATCTTCCCCCCCTTCATCTCGAGGTCATCCGGGCTGACCTCCAGCATCTGCCCGGCCCGCTCGAAGAGCTGCCGCTTCACGTCCTGGACCGCCAGCCGCACGGCGTGGGCCTGGTTGAAGGTCGTCCGGCTCCCCACCCCGCCGTAATCGAAGGGGGTGGTATCCGTGTCCGAGTTGATGACGCTGATCTGGTCCGTCTCGATCCCCAGCTCCTCCGCGATGACCAGGGGGAGCCCGCCGAAGGTCGAGCCCGTGCCGTGGTCCACCGCGCCGGTCTGCAGGGTCACCGAGCCGTCCTCGTTCAGGGTGACCGTGACGGCGCAGCCGAACCCGGCCAGGGTGAGCCACCACGCCAGCGCCACGCCGCGCCCGTGGTTCGGGGGGAGCGGACGGCCCCATTCGGCCTTCTCCGCGGCGCGCCGCAGCGCCTCCTTGAGCCCCACGCCCTGGAGGATCTGGCCCGTCGGCCCCTCATCCCCCTCGTCCCAGCAGTTCTTCAGGCGGAACTCCACGGGGTCCATGCCCACGAGCTTCGCCAGGTGGTCGGTGTGGCTCTCGACGGCGAAGACCGTCTGGGGCCCAGCCGGTCCCCGCACTGCGGAGCAGGACGGCTTGTTGGTGAAGACCACGTCGACGTCCACGGCCAGGTTCGGGATCCGGTAGGTCCCGGGCGCACACATGCTCCCGAGCGAGCTGACGATCGGGCCGAGCATGGTGCTGTACCCGGTGTCCAGGATCACCCGGACCTGCCGGGCCACGAGGGTGCCGTCCTTCTTCACCCCGCTCTTCACGTGGACCTTGGCCGGGTGGCGGGGCTGGCCGATCATGAACTCCTCCTCCCGGGTGAAGAGGAGCTTGACCGGCCGCCGGGCTTTGATCGCCATGGCCGCCACGTTCGGCTCCACCCAGGCCTGGCACTTCGCCCCGAACCCCCCGCCGATGGGCGGGGCGATGATCCGCACCTTGGACATGGGCAGGTGCAGGGCCTCGGCCACCTGCTCCCGGCATACGAACGGGACCTGGGTGGCGGTCCAGACCGTGACCTTCCCCTGGGCGTCCACGCTCGCCACGAGCGCGTGGGGCTCGATCGGGGCCCCGTGCCCCATCGGCGCGGTATACGTCTCCTCCAGCACGTGGTCGGCCTCGGCGAGCCCACGCTCCACGTCCCCCTTCCGGATCTCCGTGTGCCAGCAGATGTTGTGCCCCTGGACCGCCTTGAAGGCCTCCGCCAGCGGCGGGATCGTCTGGTAGCTCTTGTGCTCCTCGTGGATCAGCGGCGAGGAGGGCTTCATGGCCTCCTCGGCATCGGTCACCGCCGGGAGCACTTCGTAGTCCACCTCGATCAGCTTCACGGCCTCCTCGGCCGTGCGCAGGTCCTCGGCCACCACTCCGGCCACGATGTCCCCGATGTAGCGCACCTTGTCCTTCTGGAACAGCCGGATGTCCTTGACCAGCTCTCCGACCAGCACGTCCGGGACGTCCCGGTGGGTCACGACCGCGATCACCCCCGGGAGCTGCTCGGCCCGGGTGGTGTCGATCCGCCGGATCCGGGCATGGGCGTGCGGGGACAGCAGGAACTTCCCCCACGCCAGCCCCGGCAGGGCGAGGTCCCCGGCGAAGATCGCCTTGCCCGTGGTCTTGTCCGCCGCGTCCAGCCGCGGCGACCGGCTCCCCAGCGCGCTCGTCGCCATCGCTACCTCCTCCCCGCGGCCGCAGCCATCACGGCCTCTACGATCTTCACGTAGCCGGTGCAGCGGCAGAGATTGCCCGCCAGCGCCGCGCGGACCTCGCCTTCGGTCGGCCTGGGGGTGACATCCAGCAGGGCCTTGGCCGACATGAGCATCCCGGGGATGCAGAACCCGCACTGCACGGCCCCGTAGCGGACGAAGGCCTCCTGCAAGGGGTGCAGCCCGTGGTCGCTCGCCAGCCCCTCGATGGTCTGGATCTCGCGTCCCTGGCCCTCCCGGGCCAGCACCAGGCATGAGGTCACGGCGCGGCCGTCCATGACGACCGTACAGGCCCCGCAGTCGCCTTCCCCGCACCCCTCTTTCGTGCCGGTGAGCCCCAGCTCGTTCCGAAGGACGTCCAGCAGGGTGTCCCACGGGGCCACCCGGACCTCATGGCCTCGTCCATTCACGCGCAGGGTGATGAGCTCCTTCACCGGTCCCCCTCAGCGCCCGCCACGGGCCCGTCGCAGCGCCTGCTCGAGGGCCCGCCGGGTGAAGACCTTCACCATCTCCCGCCGGTACTCCGCGGAGCACCGCACGTCCGAGATCGGGCGCGCCTCCCGGGCCGCGGCCTCCGCGGCGCGGATCATCAGCTCCGGCGTCAGCTCCTGGCCTTTCAGCAGCCCTTCGGCCTCCCTCGCCCGGAATGGGGTGGGCGCCACCGCCCCGAGCGCGATCCGCGCCTCCCGGCACCGGCCATTGGCCATGCTGAGCCCCACGGCCACGCCGACCATGGCGATCTCCATGGCCCCCCGCACCGCCTGTTTCAAGTAGATGCTCGCGGAGGCCGGCCCCGGCGCCGGGACCTCCAGGCCCGCGAGGATCTCGCCCGGCTGGAGCACGGTCTGGTTCGGGCCCAGGAAGAACTGGTCCAGCTCCACGACCCGGGTCCCCTTCGGGCCCGCGATCTCCGCCCGGGCGTTCAGCACCAGCAGCGGCGGCGCCATGTCCGCCGAGGGGGACGCATGGCAGAGGTTCCCTCCGACGGTGCCCAGGTTGCGGATCTGGATGCCCGCGAACTGGCGGGCCGAATCCGCCAGGGCGCTGTAGCGCCCGACCACCTCGGGGGTCGTGAGCAGCGCCTGGTGGGTGACCAGCGCGCCGAGGTGAAGCCCCTTGTTGGTGAGCTCGAGCTGGTTCAGGCCGGGGATGGCGTTGAGGCTCACCACGGATGCGGGCCGCACCTTGCCAGCGCGATAGAGCACGACGAGGTCCGTCCCGCCGGCCAGGACCTTGGCCTGTTTCCCCTGGGCCTCCAGGATCCGGGTCGCCTCCTGGATGCTGCTCGGTCGGAAGTACTCGCTGGACACCGTGGCTCCCTCCCTCATGGGGCGATGCGCGGTCTCAGGAAGACCGCCGGAGATGCGCAGATCGGCCCTCGCTCCATCCAGTCGATCCGGCTGGCGATTATAGGGTCAGGGGGATTTGGCTGTCAACGCTATGTGGGGTTAGGAGATAAGGTGCACCCCCACTTTACCCCCTTTGCCCCTATGCCACATGCCCGAACAATAACAAGGCTCCCCTCCCCCCCCCAGGTTCCAAAATGGAGCCCCACGTGCCCGGCGCCCCGCCATTTCCCCAGTTACGCGGTGGAACTCGTCCCCCGTTGCACGGTGAAACGTCGTGGGGATCGCCTGTCCCAAAATGGGACCGCGCCCCCAGGCGCCCCAGACGGCTCCCA
>JACPFL010000079.1:0-5650 GCA_016183025.1 Deltaproteobacteria bacterium
CTTGCGGAGAAGGGAGGACATCCATGACCTATACGGAAAAGCTCACCTGGGGCCCCAAGGAGCTGGTCATCACACGTCAAACTCCACCGGCCCAGGTCGTCTCGGTGGAGAGCAAGCAGGTCAAGCTTGAAAAGATCAACGTCAACGACCCGAGTTTGCGTCCATCGAACTATGCGAAGGCCGAGGGGACACCTCTACCCATCTTGCAGGCTGAGGGCGTGCGGGTTGACCTTTCCAAGCGGACCAAAGAGCCGATGAATTTCTGGCATCGCAATATGGACTGCGACGAGGTGATATTCTGCTACAGGGGGGCCATCCACTGGGAGACCGAGCTTGGGAACCTCACGCTTCAGCCGGGTGAGATGTTTGTCATCCCCAGAGGCATTGCCCACCGCTCCCTCCCCCCGGAGAACGCCGAGGAGGAGAACATCATCATCGAGCTCAAGATTCGGGGGGAAGTCTCCAAATTGATCTAGCCGACTACCCCATGGTCGGCACGCTCTCGCCCCCTCCAGACCGGCCCCGGGCCGGCGGGGTCGGGATGCGGGGGGACTGCTCCGCCCCCTTGAGCCGGGCCAGCAGCCCGCCCCACTGCGCTGCGATCCGGGCCCGCACTTCCTGGCTGGCGATGTTCGTCTTCGGGAACTGGTCATACCACGCGTAGGGCTTACACGCGTTGATGATCATGCGGGACGTGGATTGTGTGCCGTGGGGCATCTCGAACCGCATGTGCGGCGACACGATCGGGTCGATCGGGGAGCTCCAGCACTCCTTGATGATGTCCACCTGGTGGATCGGGTCGCAGCGGGTGGTGATGGCCCAGATCACGTCCTCGAGGTTTGTGTAGTCGATATCCTCGTCCACCACCACCACGAATCGCCCCATGTAGGCGGTCCCCTTGGAGCCCATGGCCACCAGGGCCGCCTGCTTGGCATGTCCCGCGTAGCGCTGCCGGATCGAGACCACCGTGAGCATCGGGTACCACGACCCGAACTGCCACACCCCCCGCACGTCGGGGACCCCGGCCTTGTTCAGGGCGTCCCACGTCTCCCCCGCATTGAACGGCACCGCCGCGAACCAGACGGTGGGGAACTTGAAGGGCGGCGCCCCGAAGATGATCGGGTCGGACCGGTGCAGGATGGACTTCACCTTCATGATGAGCTGGGGGTGTGGGCCCACCGAGTAGTACCCCGTGAACTCCCCGAACGGCCCCTCCACTCGGGACTCCACCGCCTTCGGGGGGATTTCCCCCTCCACCACGATCTCCGAGGTTGCCGGGATGGGGAGGTCCGTCACCACCCCCCGGGTCACCTGCATAGGCTTCCCCCGGATCCAGCCGGCCAGCTCATACTCCGAGGCCTGGTACGGGTAAAAGGTCGCGCACGTCAACCAGAACGTCGGGTCATGCCCGAAGGAGACCGCCACGGGTAGGCTCTCTCCCCGTGCGGCCAGCTTCTGCAGGAACAGGTACCCGTGCTTGCCCGGGCTGATCCAGAGGCCCAGGGTCTGCTCGTCGTGGACCACCATACGGTAGGTGGCCACGTTGACCCACTGCCCGTCGGGGTCTCGCATGACCACGGCGTCCGCGGTCCCCAGGTAGCGCCCCGGGTCGCTCTCGTGCCACTTGGGGGTGGGGAACCGGAACAGGTTGATGTCCCGGCCGGTGAGGACATGCTCCTTGACCGGGGCGTCATCCACGTGCTCCGGGGCCACCGGCTTGAAATCCTGGGCCTTCTGGCGCCAGTGCTGCAGGACCTCCAAGGCGCTGCTCTCGAGCGGCAGGTCCAGGGCCAGGGCGGTCCGGCGCACGGTCGTCATGGCATTGGTGAAGACCCGGTAGCCCTTGGGGTAGTCCGGGATGCTGTCAAAGAGCAGGGCCGGGTGCTCCCGGCGCTCGGCGATGATCTCGGTCAGGGCGCCGATCTCCAGGTCCCAGTGGGCCCCGTGGATCTCCTCCAGCTCCCCGATCCGGCGCGCCTCCTCGATGAAATGCCTCAAGTCCTCAAAAGCCATGACTCCCCCTCCCCTTGTCCGCCCCTCACTCCGCTCACTGGAGCCCCAGGGCGGCCACGATCTCCTTCTGCAGCTTGATCAGGCGGGGGTCCTCGAGCTCGCGTTCCCGCGGCACGTCCACGACCAGCTCCCGCATGACCCGGGCCGGCCGGTTGGTGAACAGCACGATCCGGTCGGCCAGGTAGACCGCCTCCAGCGCGTTGTGGGTCACGAACAGGACCGTCTTGCGCTCCTCCCGCCAGATCCGGAGCAGCTCGCGCCGGAGCCCCCGCGCGGTCAGCTCGTCCAGGTTGCTGAACGGCTCGTCCATGAGGAGCACGTCGGGGTCAATGACCAGGGCCCGGGCGATCGCCACCCGCTGCTGCATCCCCCCGGAGAGCGCCAGGGGGAACTCCCGGTCGAACTGCTGGAGCCCCACGAGCTGGATGTAGTGGTCCACCCGCGCCCCCCACTCTCCATGGGGCACCCCGTGGGCCTTCAGGGCGAACTCCATGTTCTGGCGGATCGTCCGCCAGTTGAGGAGCCGCGGGCGTTGGAAGACATACCCGACGCGGGTCCGGTGGGTATCGAGCCCCTGCCCGTCCAGCCGGATCTCCCCGGCGTCGGGCGGCACCAGCCCGGCCAGGATGTTGAGCACGGTGGACTTGCCGCACCCCGACACGCCGAGCAGGCAGCAGAACTCGTTCTCCTCGGCATGGAAGGTCACCCCGTCGAGGACGCGCAGGGTACTGCCGTCCTGGCGGGAGAAGCTCTTGGTGAGGTTGGCGATCTGGATCTTCGGCACGGCGCCCTACCAGACCGTCATCGCCGGGCGCCAGCGCGTCACGCGGCGCTCCATGACCTTCACGAGCCCGTACTCCATCACGATCATGATCATGGTGAAGGCAAGGGTCCAGGCCAGCACGCCGTCCATGTTGAACAGGCCGAAGGAGTAGTTGACCATGAACCCGATCCCGTTGGAGAGCCCCAGCATCTCGGACAGGACCACCACCTTCCAGGCCAGCGCGAAGCCGAAGCGGGTGGCGGCGAAGAGGTAGGGGACGAGCTGGGGGATCACGACGTCCCGGACCACCATCCGCCGGGAGGCCTTGAACGCCACCGCCATCTCGATCAGCTCGCGGTCCAGGGCCTTGGTCCCCTCCCACATGTTCACCGTGATCATGGGGAGGACGATGATGAAGATGGCGAAAATGGCCGCCATGTCCCGGATCCCGAACCACATGAGCGCGATCATGGCCCAGGCCAGCCCCGGGATGGTCAGCCCCACCAGCACCTCCACCTCGAAGAACTGCTCCACCACCCGGTTCACGCCCATCAGCATGCCGATCACGACGGAGACCAGGAAGGCCCAGACGAACCCGACGATGACCCGCTTGAGCGTATGCGCCATGTGGAAGAAGAACTCCCCTGAGGACAGGATCTTCCAGACCTCCGCCAGGACCCGGTGCGGGCCCGGGATGAAGTTCGGGGGGAAGAAGAGGGAGACCACCCACCAGACCAACAGGATGGCCAGCAGGGAGGAGAACCGGACGACGTAGGCCCGCGCTTCCCGCTCCTGCTTCATGCCGCCGCCCGCAGGCCCTCCTCGAAGATCTCCAGGGCGGTGTCCACCTCGGGCTCGGTGACGACCAGCGGCGGCGTGAACCGGATCGCCGAGGCCCCGGCCCCGAGGAGCAGAAGCCCCCGACGGAAGCACTCCTCCAGGATCCGGTCCCGCAGCCCCGGCGCCCGGGCGCGCGTCCGCTGGTCCTCCACGATCTCAGCCCCCACCAGGAGCCCCTTGCCCCGCACGTCACCCAGACAGGGGTACTTCTCCCGCAGCTCGATCAGTCGGCCGAGCAGCTGCTCCCCCCGCCGGGCGGCATTCTCCACCAGGCCCCCCTCCAGCAGCCGCAGCGTGGCCAGGGCCGCGGCGCAGGAGACCGGATTGCCCCCGAAGGTGGTGCCGTGCGCCCCCGCCTCCCAGCTCATGAGGTCGGCGCGGGCGATCATCGCCCCCAGGGGGAGCCCCGAAGCGATCCCCTTGGCCACGGCGATGATGTCCGGCTCCACCCCCCAGTGCTCGATGGCGAACATCTTTCCGGTGCGTCCCATCCCGGTCTGCACCTCGTCCACCACGTAGAGGATGCCGTACTTCTCCGCGATGCCCTTCAGGATCCGATGATACTCGGGGGGCGGGACCACGATCCCCCCCTCGCCCTGGATCGGCTCGACGAAGATCGCCGCCACCTCCTCCGGGGGGACGAGGGTCTCGAACAGCATCTCCTCGAGGTAGCGCGCGCACCAGAGCTCGCACCGGGGATACTCCAGGAGGTAGGCGCACCGGTAGCAGTACCCGTAGGGGATGTGGGTGACCTCCGGGATGAACGGGGCGAAGCTCCGGCGCTGGACCACCTTGCTGCCGGTCAGGGAGATGGCCCCCATGGTCCGCCCGTGGAAGGCGCCCATGAAGGCCACCACCCGGTGCCGCTTGGTGTGGTAGCGGGCCAGCTTCAGGGCCGATTCGATGGCCTCCGCGCCCGAATTGCAGAAAAAGACCTGCTTCCGCCCCCGGATCGGGGCCACGCGCAGGAGCGCGTCGGCCAGCTCTACCAGGCGGGGGGAGTAGAAGTCCCCGCTGCCGATGTGCAGGAGCTGGCCGGCCTGCTCCCGGATCGCCGCCACCACGTCAGGGTGGCAGTGCCCCGTGGCGCAGACCGCGATCCCCGCCGCGAAGTCCAGGTACCGGTTCCCGTCCACGTCCCAGACCCAACACCCCTCCCCCCGCTCGATCGCCGCGGGGTAGGAGCGGGTGAGGGAGGGCGAGAGCAGATCGCGGTCCCGGGCCACCAGGGCCCGGGCCCGCGGCCCCGGCGGGGCGACGAGCAGGTGCGGGCGCTCGGGCCGGGCCATCTGGCCGGGTCCGCCTTACCGGGGCGAGGAGAGCTGGGCCAGGTACTTCTCCGCCTCCTCCAGCGAGATCACGTCCGCGTACTTCATGTTCATGTCGCACAGGTTGATCTTGTGGGAGGACTGACTGCGGTCGAAGGTCCCCTCCTCGATCAACGACACCTTGAAGTTGTAGGAGAAGGCGTCGATCACCGTGGCCCGCACGCAGCCGCTCGTCGTGGTCCCGCATACGAGCAGGGTATCCACGTCCAGCTCGTTCAGGATCGACATCAACGGGGTGCCGAAGAAGACGCTGGGCTTCCCCTTGCGGATCACGAAGTCGTTCGGCTGGGGGGCGATCTCCTTGACGATCTCGTTCCCCTTGCGCCCCTTCTCGGTGAAGTCCTCCACGGTCCGGGCGTTCTTGCCGGACCAGCGGCCCGAGTCGGCCAGGCGCTCCCGCTCGTTGCCGGTGCTGTAGAGGACCGGGATGTTCTTTTCCCGGGCCGCCTTCAGCAGCCGCTGAATGGCGTACACGCCCTGCCATCCCTCCTCGCCGCAGCTGTTGCGCCACCGCTCGACCGACTTCAAGATGGGCTCGGGCTCGTCGCCCACGAAGTTGTAGTTCACGTCGATCACGAGCACCGCCGGCCGCTTGCCGAACCCCTGCTTGGCCCCATAGCCGGCCTTCGCGAAGACCTGCTTGTCCCGCTCGGTCAGGATGTCATCCCAGATCGCCATCTCCTGCTCCTTTCTGCAGCCAACAGGA
>JACPFL010000079.1:5674-16806 GCA_016183025.1 Deltaproteobacteria bacterium
GAGCCACCGGTCCCAGGAAATGAAGAAGGGGATCGGCTCCAGGACCCTCCGACCCCCTCCTGAATCCTCGGTCTCTGGCGCGATCCCCAGGGCCTGTCCGTCCGGATCCACCGGAGGGCGCTACCGGACCCGGACCCGCCGCTTCGCCAGCTTCTCGCCGGTGCGGTAGTGCTCGCCCTTGAGGGCGAGTTCGGCCTCCTGCTCGAGCTCCTCGTCCCACTGCCCCAGGGAGTACCCGTGCCAGGGGCTCTCCGGGCGGAGCGCCGGCAGCCCCAGCTCCTCCCAGATCTTCCGCGCGTGCTCCATGAAATCCCGCCGGGGCAGGGAGACCGGCGGAAACGGCTCCTTCAGGATGGCGTTGATCAGCATGGCCGAGTCGTCGGCGGCCCCCTCCCCCTTCACCTCGTCGTAGGTGTCCCCCGTGTAGACGAAGGGGGGGGCATGCCCCTTCTCCATCCCGGTGATGATGTGGACGTCCCGGTGGGGGCGCATGCGGTAGCTCAGGGCCCAGAGCACCATCGTCACGTCCTCCGGGTCGATGTCCTCGTCCACCGCCACCAGGATCTTCCCCACCCCGGGGTGGAAGGTGGCCGCCGAGTGCAGGGCCCGCCACACCTCGGTCTCGCTGGGCTTGCGCATCTGCAGCACGATGAACTTCCGGAGGTTGGTCAGCGGCTCGTGCATCACCACGCGGAGCACGCTCTTGATGTGGCAGTGCTCCCGGAGGTGCTTGAGGAACAGGACATCGTAGCCCACCTTCTTGATGACGCTGGACTCGCTCGGCGTGACCTGGCTGATGAACGAGACCCAGATCGGCGCCTTCCGGTGGGTGATGGCCGTGATCTCGCAGAAGGGGTTCAGCATCCGGGGGTGCATGTACCCGTGGGACTCCCCGAACGGCCCCTCCGGCTCCAGCCACTCGGTGTTGATCCGCCCCTCGATGACGATCTCGGCGTCGGCCGGCACCTCGAGGGCCACGGTCTTGCACCGCACCACCTGGATCGGCTCCCCGGCCAGGCCCCCGGCCACGGCCAGCTCGTCCACCCCGTACGGGATCTTCTGCACCGTGGCATAGGAGACGACGGGCGGCGAGCCGACCACGAGGGCCGCCTCCAGCGGCGCGCCCCGCGCCTTGGCCTTCTGCCAGTGCAGGTAGACGTGCTGCCCGGCCATCGGATAGATCCCGAGCCGTGTCCGCGCCTTCACATGGCCCCGGTAGTTGCCCACGTTCCGGATCCCGGTCTCGGGGTCCTTGGTGATCCAGTGGGAGCAGGTCGTGTAGGGCGCGTTGTCGAACCCCGGCGTGGAGATGGGGATCGGGAACTCGTCGAGACCCAGGGCCTCCAGGTCCGGGCCCAGGTGCACCTCCTCGTGAACCGGCCCCGCCTCTACCAGCACGGGCTCGATCAGGTGGGAGAAGGCATGCTCCCACCGGTCAGCGAGTTCCTCCGGGCGACAGCCCATCCCCACGGCGTAGACGTGCGTGGAGGCCGCCAGCCCGCCGACGAGGACGGCGCCCGGGTACCCCTGCCCCCGGGAGTCCACGACGCGCTCGAACAAGAACGCCCGCCGCTGCTCTTCCGTCAGCCCTCCCCGGAACTGCCATCGGACCAGCGGGTGCATCTCCGTGTTCTTGTCGATCTCCCGGGCGACACGCACGAGGAGCCCGGCCCGGTCGAGGGCCTCGATGTGTTCCCGGAGGTCATGGTAGCCGTGCCCCGGCGTCATCTCTCTACCCCAGCATCTCGAGGTGCTTGATGGTCCGGTCCGCCAGCATGGTCTTCCGGACCTCATCCTCGATGATCTTCCAGACGTAGTCCTCGTAGTCCAGGAACTCCTTGGAGCGCTTCAGCGAGAGCGGCCGCGGCCGCGGAAGCCTGATCTCCACGACCTCTTTGACGCGGCTGGGCCGCGAGCTGAAGACGATCACGCGGTCGGCGAGATAGACGGCCTCGTTGATCTGGTGCGTGATGAACAGGACGGTCTTGTTGGCCTGCTGCCAGATGTTCAGCAGCTCGAGCTGCATGATCTCGCGGGTCTGGGCGTCCAAGCTTGCGAAGGGCTCGTCCATGAACAGGATCTCAGGGTCCATGGTCAGGGCCCGGGCCAGGTTCACGCGCTGCTGCATCCCGCCCGACAGCTCGTGCGGGTAATGGTGCTCGAACCCCTTCAGCCCCACCATCTGGACGAACTCCTGGGCCCGCCGCCCCGCCTCCTTGAGGTCACGACGTTGGAGCTCCAGGCCGTAGATGACGTTCTTGAGCACGGTGCGCCAGGGGAGCAGCGAGGAGTCCTGGAAGACCACCGCGCGGTCCGGGCCCGGCTTGGACACCGGCCTCCCTTCCAGGAGGATCTGCCCGCCGGTGCGCTGCAGCAGGCCGTCCGCGATGTTGAGGAAGGTCGTCTTCCCGCACCCGCTCGGGCCCACGATGCTCACGAACTCGCCGTCGTAGACCTCGAGGTTGATGCTGTCCAGGGCCAGCAGGCGGCCCCCGGTCCGCGGCTGGTAGTACTCCATCCGCAGGTCCATGGCTTGCAGCTTGACGTGTGGCATGCTCTTTCTCCGCGTGTAGGCCGGGCCCGCCTGGCGTCCCCTACAGCGCGGCGCCCACCTTCGGGCGCCAATTGTCGAACCGGCGCTCGAGCCGGTTCAGCAGCTCGAAGGAGATCACACCCGCAGCGGCGATGATGAGGACCCCGACGAAGACCCCCCGACAGGATGAACGGGACCGTGGCCGGGAGCACGACCGTCCGGAAGATCTGGAAGTCGTCTGCCCCGAAGCTCCGCGCGGCCTTCAGCAGCCGCTCGTCCGTGGTCTTCACCCCGTCCAGGGTGTTGAGCAGGATCGGGAAGAGCGCCCCCAGGAAGACGATCACGATCTTGGACCAGATCCCGATCCCGACCCAGATGATGATGAGCGGCAGGAGGGCTACCCGGGGGGTGGCGTTCAGGGAGGAGAGGAAGGGATCGGTGATGTAGAAGAACTTCTTGTACCACCCGGCCAGGATTCCGAAGGGGATCCCGATGACCGCGGCCAGGACATAGCCGACGATGAACTCCGTCCCGCTCACCCGGAGGTCGTTCCAGATCTCCCCGGAGGCGAACAGACCGTACCCGGCCTTCAGGATCCGGCTGGGGGCACTCATGAAGATCGGGTTGATCAGCTCCTTGTACCCCCCGACATACTCCCAGGCCAGCAGGAAGAGGATCACGCCGGAGAAGCCCAGGATGGCCCGCTCGTGGATCAGGTACCACTTGTAGAAGCGGGAGGCCTCGGCCACCCGCACGTCCATGAGCTCAGGGGGCCTGTCCTTGTGGATGACGGGAGCCTCGGTTCGCGCCATGATCCTTCCTCCGCCTCGGGTCTGCCGGCCACCACCGCCCGGCCGAGCGTCTTGGGGCGGACCCGCTATCGCTTGAACGGCTGGGCCAGCCCCTTCCAGCGCTCCAGCAGGCCCTTGTGCTCGATCCCGTGCAGGTCGAGCATGCGGCCCACGGCGTGGTTGACGATGTCGTCCAGGGTCTTCGGACGGTTGTAGAAGGCGGGGATGGGCGGCACCATGATCCCGCCCATCTGCGTCACCTTCAGCATGTGCTCGATGTGCCCGAGGTGCAGGGGCGTCTCCCTCAGGCAGATCACCAGGCGGCGGCGCTCCTTCAGGGTGACGTCCGCGGCCCGGGTGAGGAGGTTGTCGTTGAAGGAATTGGCGATGCCCGCCAGGGTCTTGATGCTGCAGGGGGCGACGATCATGCCGGCGGTCTTGAAGGAGCCACTCGAGATGGCGGCGCCGATGTCATCCTCCTCATAGACCACCGTGGCCAGCTTCCGGACATCCTCAACCTTCCAGTCGGTCTCGTGCTCGATGGTGCGCTCGGCGGGCTTGCTGATGACCAGATGGGTCTCGACATCCGTGTGCCCATGGAGCACCTCGAGACACCGGATCCCGTAGATGGACCCGGTGGAGCCGGAGATCCCGATGACCAGGCGCAACGTCTCTCCTCCCCCTCCCCGACCCCAGCCCGACAGCGGCAGCGCGGGGGCGCCCTACACGCTCTCCAGCACCCGGGCCCGTGAGGCTCCCAGATGCAAAAAGATGAATGCCCCCGGCTATTAAGAGTTGGTATGTACCATCTGGCTCAAAAACGTGTCAAGGCCCATTTTCCGGGCCTAGAGGTCTACCGTGACACACGTCAGCGTCCGTGTCACCCCCCCCACCTTCTGGATGGATCCTGTGACCAGGGTGCCGAGCCGCGTGATGTCCGCGGCCTCCTCCACGAGCACATATGCCCCCACTGCCATGACCCCCCTCCTTTTCCCGGACGCCGGGCTACCAGGCGCTCTCGCCCCCGTCCATCACCAGCAGGGCCCCGGTCATATAGTCGGAGGCCGCCGAGGCCAGGAAGACCACGGCGCCCGCCAGCTCCTCCGGCTCCGCCACCCGCCGCATCGGGATCCGCCGCCGGATGTACTCCCGCCCCTGGTCGGTTTGCAGGAACGCCTCACTCATCGCGGTGCGTACGTACCCCGGGCAGAGCGTATTGACCTGGATGTTGTGGCGGGCCCACTCGACCGCCAGGGCCTTCGTGAGCAGGACCACCCCCCCCTTGCTGGCGCAGTAGGCCGCCAGGTTCGCCTCGCCCACCAGCCCGGCTGTCGAGCCGACGTTCACGATCTTCCCGCCGCCGCCCCGGGTGATCATGTGCCGCGCCACGGCCCGGGCGCAGAGGAAGACCGCTCGGAGATTGGTGTCAAGGACGCGGTCCCAGAACTCCTCGGCCAGATCCACAGCCGGCCCGACGCCCGGGACCCCGGCGTTGTTCACCAGGATATCGATCCGGCCCGCGGCCGCCAGGGCCTGCCCCACCATCTCATCGATGCCCCCGGGGACACTGAGGTCGGCGGGGACTACCCAGGCCTTCCGGCCCAGGCGACCGATCGCCTCAGCCGCCGCCTCCAGATCCGGCCGCGTGCGGCTGGTGAGCGCGATGTCCGCGCCCGCCTCGGCCAGCCCCAGGGCCAGCGCCCGCCCGATCCCCCGGCTCGCCCCGGTCACCAGGGCGATCCGCTCGTGCAGGTCAAAGGCGGGCAGGCTCACCCGCTCACTCCTTCCCCTCGGGCCTGGACTCCCCCTCCGCCTGGGCCTCCCCCTGGAAGACGGTTGGGCCCTCGACCGGGCACGCGAGGGCCCGCAGGGCGCGCCTTGCCAGGCGCAGCCGGAGGGCCCGCTCCTCATGGGGGGGCAGCCCCGGATCACCGACCGGATACGCCATCCCCTCACCCCGGACGATCCGGTTCGTCCCGATCACCATGGCCACCAGGGGAAAGACGGTGATCAGGACCGTGCAGATCCCGGCCCGCTCCAGCTCCTTCGTCATGGCCGCGCCGCTCCTGGTCCCCGTGCCGGTCGTAGCCGTCACGATGGCCCCCTCGACACCGACCCCGTTCATCTCCTCGGCGATCAGGCGCCCCAGGTGTCGGAACACGTAGAGGTATCCCTCGTGCCCGCTCGTGGAGTAGAGCGTCGGGTGCAGGCGCCCCACGACCCCCTCGCGCTCGAGGGCGCGCAGCGCGTCCAGGGGCACCAGCCGGTCCGGATCCTCATTGGCGGCCGTATGGTCGAACCCCGCGTGGATGGACTCGAAGTGCTCCCCGGTCAGGTCATCCACCCCCTCGAGCGAATACCGTCCCACCGAGGTGGCGCAACTCGGCTCCAGTCCGTCGGGGTTCCCCGGCGGGACCAGCCCGCCTTCGGTCACCAGGGCGATGGTCGCGGAGGCCACGTCCTTGAGCGGCGTGGGAGGATCGACCGGGTCGCTCCGGCAGATCCAGACGCGCCCGTGCCCCCCGCCGCCCTTGATGCGGGAGAAGAGTGCGTTGACCAGGTCGTATCCTGGCCGGTCTCGAAACAGGTGCTGGGCCATGCGATCTCTCGTCCTCCTGTCAGGCGCCTTCAGCCCCGTGCCCCAACGGCCCGCTGCCGGTGCAGCGGCTGGACCCTCACCCAGCTTCTCCGTCGGGCGCGCGCACCTGCCACAATACCATAGCGTGTCTGGCAGCAGGGCATCGCCGACCGACGCGGCCGGCATGAAGGAGGCCATCCAGTCGTCCTTCAGATGCCCGGAGAGGCGATGCGTTCTCAATTCTAATGGAATTTGAAGTGGTGTCAAGGCGGCCTGGGGCGCGCCCCCGCGCTTGACAATGCGAAGCATCGCATGTTAGAGAGCAGGAAGTTTTCACCCCTGCGCGAGAGACCCCGGCGCCCCTCCTGATGCTCCCCGCGAGGAGAGTCCGGGGGGAGAGGAGTGCCATGACGCAGCCGAAGGAGGTCGGCGGGCTGGGCGCCCTGTTCGAGCAGTACCGCGCCCGCGGGGAAGTGGTGGAGATCGCCCGGGAGGTGGACTCCGAGTGCGAGCTCTCCGGGCTCATCGTGGCCCTCAACAACCTGCCCGTCACCCCGCCCGTGTTCTTCCCGCAGGTGAAGGGCTACCGCTTCCCGGTGGGCGGCAACCTCTTCGCGGAGCGGAGGCGGGCCTGCGACATCCTCGGCCTCCCCACCGATCCCATCGCGTTCAAGGAGGCCTACCTGCACGCCATGGAGCACCCGGTCCCCCCCGTCATGGTGCCCGAGGCGCCCTGCCAGGAGCGGGTGCTGACCGGGCAGTTCGACGCCCTGGGCACGGTCCCAGCCCGTGGTCGTCTCCCGCGATCCGCAGGGCGGCTGGCGGAACGTGGCCATGGCGCGCTCCATGCTCCTCGGCGACAACCGCGTCGCCATGAACATCCGGTACGAGACCCACGTGGGCTACCACTTCCAGAAGGCCCGGGAGAAGGGGATCCCCTTCGAGCTCGCCCTCGTCATCGGCGCGGCCCCCGAGGTCTACATCGCCGCCGTGACCAAGATGCCCTTCGGGACCGACGAGCTGTCGCTGGCCGGCGCCCTGCGCGGCGCCCCGAGCCCCGTGGTCCGGTGTCAGACCCTGGACCTCGAGGTCCCGGCCTCCGCGGAGTTCGTCCTCGAGGGCGTGATCGAGCCGCCCTACGAGGAGGCCGTGGAGGGCCCCTGGCCCGAGTTCCTCAAGTACCTGAGCATCCCCCGGGCCTGCCCGGTCATGCGCATCACCGCCGTGACCCACCGGGAGCGGGCCATGCACTACGCGGTGGTCGCCGGCACCAAGGATAACTACGCCCTGCGCATCTCCAACGACGTGAGCTTCTACCGCTACGTGAAGGCCCTGGACCCCAACTTCGTGGTGGATGCGACCCTGACCCCGGGGACGGCGTACTGGCACCACGGGATCATCCAGGTGCGCAAGGACAGCTTCGAGAAGGAGGGGCTCCAGATCAACGTGGCCCTGGCGGCCTTCGGCTTCTCGATGTACCTGGAGACGGTGACCGTGGTCGACGAGGATGTGAACATCCTCGACATGAACGAGATCGACTGGGCCGTGTGCACCCGATGCAACCCGGGCGAGCAACTGCACATCCTCCCCGAGGGGCGCACCCACCGGAACAACCCCATCGCGGGCGTGCACGAGCTCCTCGGCGACCGCTTCGTCGGGAAGTCCAAGCTCATCGTGGACGCCACGGTCCCGTGGAAGTACAAGCAGGCCGGGCGCGGCGGCCTCCCCCTCTTCCAGCGGGCCCGCTTCAGACCCACGGACCTCCGGGAGTACCTGAGCCCGCAGGACTTCACCCGCTGGGTCAAGCGGTAGTCCTCACCCCCCACGGAGCTGGAGCCGAGCATGGCTGAGCAGAAGGTCGAGGCACGCTTTGTCGGCCAGAGCGTCAAGCGCCTGGAGGACCCCCGCCTCCTGACCGGCCGCGGCGCCTTCATGGATGAGCTCCGGGTCTCCAACATGCTGCACGCGGCGATCCTCCGGAGCCCGCATGCCCATGCCCGGATCCGGGGGGTGGACACCGCCGAGGCCCTGAAGGTCCCCGGCGTTCGCGCCGTCCTCACGGGGGAGGACGTCCGGCGGATGTCCCGCCCCTTCTCCATGGCGGTCCAGATCCCGGTCCGCTACTACAGCCTGGCCGTGGACAAGGCCCGCTTCGTCGGGGAGCCCGTCGCCGTGGTCATCGCGAAGGACCGTTACGTCGCCGAGGACGCGGCGGACCTGGTGCAGGTGGACTACGAGCCCCTCCCCCCCGTGGTGGATATCGAGAAGGCCATGGAGCCCGGGGCCCCGCTGCTGCACGAGGAGCTCGGGAGCAACATCGCGAACCACCGGCTCCTGCGCTACGGGGATGTGGACCGGGCCTTCTCCGAGGCGGATCGGATCGTCCGGGGGACGTACCACTTCCCCAAGTACAGCTCCACCCCCCTGGAGGGGTTCGCGGTCATCGCCAATTTCGACCCCATCACGGGGCTCATGACCATCTGGTCCAACTTCCAGGGCCCCTTCATCATGCACCCGGTCGTCTCCATGGCCCTGGGCGTCCCCGAGCACAAGCTCCGCTTCATCGTCCCGGCGGACAACGGCGGCGGCTTCGGCATCAAGTCGAGCATCTACCCCTACATGACCCTGATCGCCCTGGCCGCCAGGAAGGCCGGCTGCCCCGTCAAGTGGATCGAGGACCGGAAGGAGCACCTGCTGGCCTCCTCAAGCGGCACCGACCGCGTCGCGGTGGTGGAGGCCGCGGTCAAGCGGGACGGGACCATCCTCGGGGTGCGGATGAAGAACATGGACGGCGTGGGGGGCTATCTGCGCACCCCCGAGCCGGCCTGCCTCTTCCGGACCACGGGGAACTCGGTGGGCGCGTACCGGTACCAGCACCTCGAGATCGACGCCTACGCGGTCATGGCCAACAAGTCCCCCACGGGCCCCAATCGGGGGTACGGCTGCCAGCAGCTCTACTTCGGGATCGAGCGGCTCGTGGACCAGATCGCCAAGGAGCTGAACCTGGACCCGGCCGAGGTCCGCTTCCAGAACCTGATCCGGAAGGAGGAGATGCCGTACCTCACGCCCTCCGGCGGGCTTTACGACAGCGGGGACTACCCCGAGGGGCTGCGCAAGGCCCTGGAGATGATCGAGTACGACAAGCTCCGGCAGGAGCAGCGGCGGGCGCGGGCCGAGGGGCGCCTGTTCGGGATCGGGCTGGCCACGGTGGTGGACCCCTCGGTCACCAACATGGCCTACATCACCGTGGCGAACGAGCCCGAGGAGCGCGCGCGGCCGGACTACAACTTCAAGGCCGGGTCGGGCGAGACGGCGGCCGTCAAGATCGACCCGCTCGGCAAGGTCAGCGTGGCCCTGAACACCACCCCGGAGGGGCAAGGTCACGAGACCATCGCCGCCATGATCGTCGCCGACGAGCTCGGGATCCCCATGGACGATGTCCAGGTCCTGGCCGAGATGGACACCGCCACCCGGGTCTGGAGCATCACCACGGGGACCTATTCCTCCCGCTTCGCCTCGGTGGGCACCAGCGCCGTGGCCACGGCCGCCCGCAAGGTGAAGGAGAAGATCCTGAAGATCGCGGCCCATGAGCTCGAGGCGACCGTCGAGGACCTCGACATGAGGGAGGGCAAGGTCTTCGTGCGGGGCTCGCCTGGCAAGGCCATCCCCCTCAAGCGGATCGCCGGGATCGCCCACTGGAACCAGGCCCGGCTGCCCGAGGGGATGGAGCCGGGGCTGCACGCGACCACGATGTTCAACTTCCCCACGGCCAAGCCTCCCGACCAGCAGGACCGGGTGAACTCGTCCAACACGTACGGGTTCATCGCCGAGGCCGTGGCCGTCGAGGTGGACCCCGAGACGGGAGAGATCCAGATCAAGAAGTACGTGACCGTCCACGACTGCGGGACGATCCTCAACCCCATGATCGTCGAGGGGCAGGTCTACGGCGGGGTCGTGCATGGGCTCGGCGGGGCTCTGTACGAGGAGATGGCCTACGACGAGAACGGCCAGTACCTGGCCGCCACGTTCATGGACTACCTCTGCCCCACCGCCATGGAGTCGCCGAAACTGGAGATCGGGCATGTCGTCTCCCCCTCCCCGCTCACGGTCCTCGGGTCGAAGGGGTGCGGGGAGTCGAGCTCCATGACGACCCCGGCGGTGATCGCCAACGCGGTGGAGGACGCCCTGGCCCCGCTGGGGATCTCGATCAACGAGCTCCCCCTGACCCCCGACAAAATCTGGCGCTGGATCCGGGCGGCCCGGGAACGGGCCGGTAGGGGCGGTGCCGGATGAAGATCGAGGGAGCCTACACGTTCGAGGCGCCGCGCGAGCGCGTGTGGAAGGTCCTCCTGGACCCCGACACCCTGCAGCGCTGCATGCCGGGGTGCGAGAAGCTCGAGGCGATCGGGCCCGACCAGTACGAGGCCACCCTCAAGATCGGCGTGGCGGCGGTGAAGGGGACGTACATGGGGAAGGTCGCCATCGCCGACAAGGAGCCTCCGGCGCGTTACCGGCTCCTGGTCGAGGGGAGCGGGGCGCCGGGATGGGTCAAGGGCGAGGCCGTGATGGAGCTCGCCGACCAGGGGGACAAGACCCTGGTCACCATGACGGCCGATGCGCAGGTGGGCGGGCTGATCGCCGGCGTGGGACAGCGGCTGATCGGCGGGGTGGCGAAGATGATGGCCGGGGACTTCTTCAAGCGCCTGGCCGAGGCCGCGAAATTCTCCGGGGGGGCGGCATGAAACCGCCGCCGTTCGACTACTACGATCCGACCACCCTCCGGGAGGCCCTGGACCTCCTGCGCCAGCACGGTGAGGAGGGGAAGATCCTGGCCGGAGGGCAGAGCCTCGTCCCGCTGCTGAACCTCCGGCTCACGCGCCCCCGCACGATCATCGATGTCAACAAGGTCCGGGAGCTGGACTACATCCGCGAGGCGGACGGGGGCCTGGCCATCGGCGCGCTCACCCGGGACCGGGCCCTGGAGACCTCCCCCCTCGTCGCGCAGCGCTCCCCGCTGCTGGTCGAGGCGGCCCACTGGGTGGGCCACCTGCAGATCCGGAACCTGGGGACCTTCGGGGGGAGCCTGGCCCACGCAGACCCGGCGGCCGAGTTCCCCGCCGTGGTGGCGGCCCTGGGCGGGACGCTGGTCATGCAGGGGCCTGCGGGGACTCGGATGCTCACCCCGGCCGAATTCTTCCTGACCTACCTGACCACCACCCTTGAGCCCACC
>JACPFL010000077.1:0-8201 GCA_016183025.1 Deltaproteobacteria bacterium
GGGCTCGGACGGGGCTGCTGCGCTCGGCATCGGCGTTCGTCCTGCCCGAAGGGGCTACCGGAAGAGCGGGAGCTGGGGGTCTGAAGGCCGCCGGAACGCGGCCGTCGAGAGGGTCGGGGTCCCCTCGTGGATCCCTGCCTTCCGGCACGCCAGGGCAAAGAGGCCGGCGAGCTGGGTCGCCCAGGGGCCCTCGCCCTCCATCCGGGATCCGAAACGGGGGTCGTTGAGTCTCCCGCCCCGCAGCGAGCGGATCCGGTTGAGCACCTTGGCCTTCCGATCAGGGAAGTGCTGCGTCAGCCACTGCTCGAATAGGTCTTTGACTCCATGGGGCAGCCGGAGCACGACGTAGCCGGCGAATCGCGCCCCGGCCTTCGTCGCCGCGGCGATGATCGAAGGGAGCTCGTGGTCCGTCAGCCCTGGGATGACCGGCGCGACCAGCACGCCTGCCGGCACCCCGGCCTGGGCCAGCGCCTCGATGGCAGCCAGGCGCCGGGCCGGCTGTGACGTGCGGGGCTCCATGATCCGGGCGAGCCCGGCGTCCAGCGTCGTGATCGACAGATACACGGCCGCGGCCTCGTATCGCGCCAGCTCGGCCAGGAGATCCCGATCCCGGGTCACGAGAGCGTTCTTGGTCACGATCACCACGGGATTCCGAAACTCGACGAACACCTCCAGACACCGGCGCGTGAGCGTCAGGCGGCGCTCGACCGGCTGGTAGGGGTCCGTCACGCCGCTCATGGCGACCACCTGTGCCTGCCATTGGGGGGAGGCCAAGGCGCGCCGCAGGAGAGCCGGCGCGTCCTCCTTCACCAGGATCTTCGTCTCGAAATCGAGGCCCGACGAGAAGCCCAGGTATTCGTGCGTGGGCCGGGAGTAGCAGTAGCAACAGCCATGCTCGCACCCCCGGTAGGGGTTGACGCTGACCGTGAACCCGACGTCGGGGCTGTCGTTAAATGAGAGGATCGAGCGGGATGAGTCTTTGAGGAACTGGGTCGTCGGGGCGGGCTCCTCCGGCTCGGCCGCCTCCGGGTCCGGCTCGACCCACCGCTCGGCGAACCGGTTGGGGGGATTCTCTGATGCCCCCCGCCCGCGAATCGGTCTTGGCTCGTCCTGGCTCACGGCGCGAAGTAGCGATAGGTCCCGCGCTCGATCGCCTCGATCTGTCGCTTCACGTAGCTCCAGGGGTCGCGGGCGTAATCCCGCATGTAGTCGCCCGGGGCGGTGATGCCGGGGAGATCCGGCCGCCAGTCGTCCCGGAGCAGTTCGTCGGGGGGGCCGTAGCGGCTGGCCACGGCGCGGGCCTCGAAGGCGTCGAGCGCCGCGAGCCGGCCCCGGTCGATCAGGGTGAGCCACTGGCCCGAGCCCCGGATCTTCACCTGGTACGTGGGCAGCACGTTGTGGATGTGCCACGCGTGGGAGGCGGGGGCGCCCTTCTCCTGCGCGAACTTCGTCCAGACCCCCTGCGGGTCGTCCTCCACCTCCGCGCCGAACCCCCAGTGCAGCACGCCCGCCGCGTTCCGCTCGGGCGAGTTCGGCAGGAAGGGGTTCCCCTTCAGCTCCGCGACCGGGCGGAAGTACTTGGGGTTGGTGCCGAGCCCCAGCTCCTGAACGTACCAGTAGCCGGGCCGGGGGAACATCGGGTAGTGCACGGACTTCAGGAGCGGATGGTTCAGGAGCAGCCGCGCCACGTCCCCGTATTTCCCGCCGCCCTCGATCCGCTGGATCATGCCGTGCGCGATGTGCACGCGCATGTGCGGGAAGAGCCGAAGTGCCCCGAGGTCCCGGCGATCACGCCCTCCGCGCCATCGGGGACGATGGGCGGCAGCCAGACCTGCGTGTTCGGGAGCGGGCTCCCGGGGCTGACGGGGTGCCGGCCACCGGCCTGCAGGGGGTACATGAACAGGTGGCCCTGGAGATAGGCCCCGCGCGCCCACTCCCGGGCCTGGGGCTCGCTCACCCGCCAGCGGATGTCGGTCCCCTCGGGGTCGGTGACGCGCACCTCCTCGGCCCACGCCAGCGGCTCGATCGTCCGCTCCTCGGTCAGGCGCCAGACGTCGGCGGGATAGGTGGGGATGCGGCTGAGCAGGTCGTAGAAGCTGATGTAGGTCCAGTTGCCGTAGAACTTGTCCCCATGCGGCCCCAGCACCTTCCGCCAGGTCGGCCGCCCGCCGCCACCCGCGAAGACCACCTGGTAGTCGGGGTGGCGGTCGAGGTAGCGGCGCGCCCCCTCCCGCTCGTTCGGGCTGAACAGCCGGGGCTCGTTCTCACGACGGACGTCCGGCGGCATGTAGCGGAGCATCTCACGCCGGAAGATCCCGATCTCCCGCCACCCCTCCTCGCCGGTGTAGAGCGGCTCATGCCTGGCCTGCTCCAGGGTCAGCCCCCGGGCCTCATGTTCCAGGACGAAGTCGGCCTGGACCCCCCGCTCGCGATAGGCACGGATGATCGCGTCCACGACCATGCGGTCCTGGCGCGTGGGCACCACGAGCAGCACCCGCTGCCCAGGCTTGGCCAGGCCCAGCGGCGTCCGCCCCCCGATCTGCCGGACCGCGGCCCGCGCCGCCGGCATCAGGTCGTCGATGCCGCGCGGGGGCTTCAGGTACGACGGGAAGCGGGGGGCCGGATACCCCTCCCGCTGGGCATGGGCGTGCCCGAGCAGGAGCCCCACGGCGACCAGCACGACGGGCGCGAGCCTGAACCACCAGCGTGCACGCATGGCGTCCTCCCTCTCCATCCTGTCCCTAGGCCCCCCTTCCCGGAACAGTTGGGGAGCCGGCCGGTTCCAGGGTAGAATGGCCGCCGGATCGAGAGGAGGAGGCCTGCCGTTGCCCGGAGCAGGTCGGATCCATCAGCCACGAGGGGGGTGGAGCGGTGTCGCCTGCGTGGTCGCCGGCGCCCTGCTCTCCGGCCAGGTCGCACCCGGCCACGCCCAGCCCGCCGCCCGCGTGAACATCTCCCTCATCTCCCTCTCGCCCACCGCGGTCATGACCTCCTGGATCGCCCTGGATCACGGCTTCTACCGCAAGCACGGCCTGCAGGTCAAGGTCCACCTGGCCGATATCCCCTACCCCACCGTGAGGGGGATGGAGATGATCATCACGGAGCTGGCCAGGACCAAACCTGACGCCCGACGGCTGCGGGCCATCGAGATGGTGGACGAGGGGACCGTGCGCGCGCTGGAGGCCGAGGGGTATTTCCGCCCGGGCCGGTGACCGCTGGCCCTGAGCATCGGGCGGTCCATGCCGGGGGTCTCCCCCTCCTGGCTCAGCGGGAGGAGACGGCGATGACGAAGACGGGCCGTCGGGTCTCGTGGGGGGTCGGGCTTGCGGCCCTCGCGCTCATGGCCATCCCCGTCAGCGCTCCCGGAGCCTCCCCCAGGCTCCACCTTGGGATCGTCACGCTGTCGGCCTCCCACCTGCCGATCTGGGGGACGGAGGATGGGGGCTATTTCCCGCAGGAGGGCGTGGACGTCCAGTCCATCGTGATCGGCGGCTCGGCCACCGCCCTGCAATCCCTGCTGGCCGGCGACGTCGCCCTCGTCACGGTCGCCGGGCCTGCCGTGGTCAATGCGAAGCTCCGCGGCGCGGACCTGGTGATGATCGCCGGCCTCGTCACCTTCCCACCGTATGAGGTCGTGGTCCGGCCCGACATCGCCCGCGTGGAGGAGCTCCGGGGGAAGGCCCTGGCCGTGAACCGGTTCGGCGGGGCCGCGGACTTCCTGCTCCGCCACCTCCTCCGGCAGCACGGGATGAACCCCGATCGGGACGTGAAGATCCTCCAGGTGGGCGGACAGACGGAGCGCGTGGCCGCCCTCGGCCAGGGGACTGTGGCGGGGACCGCCGTGGATGCGCCCTTCACCACGAAGGCCAGGCGGTTCGGCGTGAGGACGCTCGTGGACCTCACGAAATCAGGGATCGCCTTCCAGCATACCGGCCTGTCAGGCCTGGGGAGGACGCTTCAGGCGGACCGGGATCGGGTCCGGAGGCTGATGCGGGCCGTGGCCCGGGGGATTCACCGGATCAAGACCGACCGTGAGTTCGCCATCCGATCGGTCGTGCGGCACCTGCGCCTGGAGCGGCCGGACGAGGCGGTCGAGGCCGTGGAGCTGTTCGCCCCGAAGCTCCCCGCGGCCCCCTACCCCACGCTCCAGGGGCTCCAGTTCATCCTGGACTCCCTCGCCGAGAAAAGCCCCCGGGCGCGCGCGGTCTCGCCCGAGGCCCTCACCGACCTCTCCTTCGTCCGGGAGCTGGAGGAGAGCGGCTTCATCCGCCGGCTCTACGCCCGCCCGGCAGGCCCCCGGTAGCCAGCGCGGTGACGGGCGCCGCGCGGAGCGCGGCTACCACGCCCCCGGGCGCGTGCCGGGGAGGTTCAGGGACTCGAGGACCTTCCGGCCCAGCTCGAAGTTCTCCTCTTTCGCCTGGATTGGCCGGTCGGCCTGCGCGTCCAGGGGCCAGCCGGGGTGGCGCAAGTACTCCCGGGCGTAGAGCTCGGTGCGGAAGCACGCGAGCAGGTTGTAGAAGTCAACCCGCGACCGCTTGGCGCGCAACGCGTGGAGGTCGATGAGGCCGGAGAGCGTTGCCTCGCCAGGCCCCTCGGTCCGCAACACGACATCGCCGTCGAAGTTGATGATCTCGGTGTAGCCGCCCTGCTGGAACGCCGGCCGCAGTCCCCCGTAGAAGCGCCCATGGTTGGCGCTGACCACGTAGCAGGAGTTCTCGTAGGCGCGGGCCTGCCGCATGAGGCTCTGCTTGCGGACGAATGTATGCCCCTCGCCGGTCGGCATGATCAGCGCCTCGGCTCCCTTGAGGGCGAAGCAGCGCGCCGCTTCCGGGAAGCAGATGTCGTAGCAGGTGATGCAGGCGAGCCGCCCGATGTCGGTGTCGACGACGGGGAACAGGGCGTCCTCCCCGTAGAGCTCGACGTAACGGCTGTACACGTCCCCGGGGTGGGTGTTGACCGGCGCATAGGCGTCGTTGTGCTTGCGGTACTTCAGGATGATGTCGCCGCGGGGGTCGATGATGAACGACGTGTTGAACAGGCGCCCCGGCCACGCGTCGTCCCGCTCGAAGGTGTTGAGGGCGACGTGGAGGCCGTGCTTGGCCGCGGCGTTCTGCAGCGGCGCCGTGACCGGGCCCGGGATCGGCTCGGCGTCCAGGAGGTAGTCCTGCAGCGTGCGAGACTCGGGCACGCCGGTGAGGCAGAACTCGGGGAAGACCACCAGCCGGGTCTGAAATCGGGCCTCGGCGCCGGCGAAGTCGAGCAGGTCGACGGCCCGCGCGACGTTGCGGTGGATCACCTCGTCGCGATCGGCCGGCCCGGTGACCACGTGGGTCTCGGCCTGGACGCACATCACGCCATAGATCTCGGGCATGGGCTCCCTCCTTGGCACTGCTTGGACCACGCACGATTATACACCAGGTTGACCTCAAGACAGGGGCTGCGTACTATGACTGTCATGTGAGGACATTTGGAGGAGGTACGATCAGACCATGAATACAGAGGCTGAAAGGTTGCTTGCGGATGCTCTCCGGCTCCCGCCGCAGGCACGGGCGGCGTTGGCGGCCCAGCTTATCGAGAGCCTGGACAGAGAGGTGGATGAGGGTGCCGAAGCGGCCTGGAGCGCTGAGATCGCGCGTCGGGTGGAGGAACTGGAGACCGGAAGGATCCAGACAGTCCCGTGGTCCGAGGCACGTCGCCAGATCCTGGGGCTGACGGGTGAGTCCACCTCCCCTTGAATTCCATCCAGAGGCGATCGCCGAGGCCCGAGCAGCCCGGGAATGGTATGCGCATCGTCTACCGAGAGAGTTCAGGCCTCGTGCGCGTGATCGCAGTAGCGCACGGGCGTCGCCGACCCGGCTACTGGCGACACAGGTAGTGCCCGTGTGGGACCTACACGACCGCGGGCGGGCGGTAGGTGCCGAAGACCTCCCGGAGCACGTCGGAGATCTCCCCCAGGGTCGCCCGGGCCTTGACGGCCCGCAGCAGGAACGGCATGAGGTTGTCGCGCCCGCCAGCGGCCTGCCGCAGGCCTTCCAGCGCGGCGGCCACCTCGTCGGCCCGCCGCTCTGCCCGGAGCCGGGCGAGCCGGGCCCGCTGCTGCCGCGCCAGCTCGGGATCCAGGGCGTGTAGCGGCGGGGGCGCGCCGGCCTCCTCCTGGTAGGCGTTCACCCCGACCACGACCCGCTCCCGCCGCTCCACCGCCTGCTGATCGCGGTACGCGCTCTCCTGGATCTCCCGCTGGGGGTAGCCCTGCTCGATGGCGGCCACCATCCCGCCCTGGGCCTCGATGGCCTCGAGGTACCGCCGGGCCCCCGCCTCGATGGCCTCGGTCAGGGCCTCCACGGCGTAGGCGCCCCCCACCGGGTCCACGACGTTCGTCACCTCGCTCTCGTGGGCGATCACCTGCTGCGTGCGGAGCGCCAGGCGCGCCGAGTGCTCGGTGGGCAGGGCCAGGGCCTCGTCGTAGGCGTTGGTGTGCAGCGACTGGCACCCGCCCAGCGCCGCGGCCAGGGCCTGGAGCGCCACCCGGACGAGGTTGCCCTCGGGCTGCTGCGCCGTGAGGGTCGAGCCCGCGGTCTGGGCATGGAACCGGAGCATGCAGGAGCGCTCGTCCTTCGCCCCGAAGCGCTCGGCCATGATGCGGCCCCAGAGGCGGCGGGCCGCCCGGAACTTCGCGATCTCCTCCAGGAACTGGTTGTGGACGTTGAAGAAGAAGGAGAGCCGGCTCGCGAACGCGTCCACGCCGAGCCCCCGGCGCACCGCCGCCTCGACATAGGCGATCCCGTCGGCCAGGGTGAAGGCCACCTCCTGCACCGCCGTGGAGCCGGCCTCCCGGATGTGGTAGCCGCTGATGCTGATCGTGTTGAAGCGGGGGACCTCCCGGTGGCCGAACTCGAAGACATCGGTCACCAGGCGCAGGGAGGGGCCGGGCGGGTAGATGTAGCAGCCGCGGGCGATGTACTCCTTCAGGATGTCGTTCTGGAGCGTGCCGGTCAGGGCCTCGTGCGGGACCCCCTGCTCGTCCGCCACCGCGAGATAGAGGGCGAGCAGGATCGGGGCCGTGGCGTTGATGGTCATGGAGGTGGAGACCCGGTCCAGGGGGATGCCGGCCAACAGCGCCCGCATGTCCTCCAGGGAGGCGATGGCCACGCCCGCCCGGCCGACCTCGCCGCTGGCCAGGGGGTGGTCCGAGTCATATCCCATCTGCGTGGGGAGGTCGAAGGCCACGCTAAGCCCGGTCTGCCCGTGGTCGAGCAGGTAGCGGAAGCGCTGGTTGGTGGCCTCGGCCGTGCCGAACCCCGCGTACTGACGCATGGTCCAGAGCCGACCGCGGTACATCGTGGGGTGTACCCCGCGGGTGAAGGGCGGCTGGCCGGGAAAGCCGAGCGCCCGGAGGTAGGCGCGCGCAGCCTCGGACGTATACAGGCGGAGGAGCTCGATCCCGGAAGCGGTCCGGAAGCTCTCGCGCCGCTCCGGCAGCCGCTGCAGCGCCTCGGCCAGGGTGGTCCGCTCCCAGCGGTCCAGCTCGGCGTCCCGGGCGTCCTCGTCGCTCACTCGATCACCACGAGGTCCGCGTTCCCCTCGACCGTGTCCCCCTCGCGGACGAGGATCTCGCGGACCTCCCCCGGGGCGCGCGCGCGCAGCTCGTTCTCCATCTTCATCGCCTCGATCACGATCACGCCCTGCCCGGCCTCCACCGGCTCGCCCAGGCCGACCAGAATGCGCACCACCCGCCCCGGCATGGGCGCGCGGATGACCTGCCGTCCCCCAGCCGCCGTTCCCTCCCGCGGTGCGGCAGCGCCTGGGGTTGCTGCTCGCCCCCTACGACCGACCCGCGGCCCGGAACCCGGCGTCGCGCCGGGCGGCGCGTGGGGCGCAGGGCGGACGGGCGCGCTGATGCCCATCCTGGTCGTCGGATCGATCGCCTACGACTCGGTGCGCACCCCGTTCGGGGAGGCGCGGGAAGTGCTGGGAGGATCGGCCGCTTACTTCTCGGTGGCCGCGTCATTCTTCGCGCCGGTGCGCCTGGTGGCGGCCGTGGGGGAGGACTTCAAGGCGGAGGATGTGCAGATCCTGCGCTCGCGCGAGATCGATCTCCGGGGGTTGGTGACCGAGGAGGGGAAGACCTTCCGCTGGAGCGGCGAGTACGGCTACAACCTCAACGAGGCCCGCACGCTAGCCACGCCCCTGAACGTGTTCGA
>JACPFL010000077.1:8206-8665 GCA_016183025.1 Deltaproteobacteria bacterium
GCACCTGCCCGAGGCCTACCGTGACAGCGACTTCGTGTTCCTCGCCAACATTGATCCGGATCTGCAGCGTGAGGTGCTGGCGCAGGTCGAGCGCCCGCGCCTGGTGGCTCTCGACACCATGAACTACTGGATCGAAAACAAGCCCGAGTCGCTCAAGCGCACGCTGGCCGGCGCGGACCTGCTGATCATCAACGACGCCGAGGCGCGCCAGCTGGCGGGGGAGAGCAACCTGGTGCGCGCGGCGGGGCGGGTCTTCGAGTGGGGCCCGCGCACCCTCGTGATCAAGCGCGGCGAGTACGGAGTGCTGATGTTCACCCCCCGGTCGCGCTTCGCCGCGCCGGCCTACCCGCTCGAGACCATCCTCGATCCGACCGGCGCCGGCGATTCGTTCGCCGGCGGCTTCATGGGATATCTGGCGAACACCGGCGACATGAGCGAGGCCTCGATCCGCCAGGCGAT
>JACPFL010000028.1:0-11427 GCA_016183025.1 Deltaproteobacteria bacterium
GTGCCGAACCGCATGGATCAAACTCCTGCCTTAAGGTCGCACATCACCCGCTCATTCGTCAAGGGGGCGCGTCCCCCAGCATGTGGTCGGGGCGGGCGGATTTGAACCGCCGACCCCCTGCGCCCAAGGCAGGTGCGCTCACCAGACTGCGCCACGCCCCGACCGTCGCTCACGCCGCACCCTGAGGCCTATGAAAGCCCGGAATGCGTGGTGGATGCAACCCCTCGCTCACCGGGGATGGATCCCGAACGCCGGCAGGTGGGCCTTCAGCGCCTCCACGGCCCGCGCCCGGTGGCTGACCTTGTTCTTCACCTCCGGGGGGAGCTCCGCGAAGGTCATCCCGTACTCCGGCACGATCCCCAGCGGATCATATCCGAACCCGGCCTGGCCGCGCGGCGCCTCGGCCACCACCACCGGGCACCGGCCGGTCACCACCTCCCACCGGCCGTCCGGGGCCACGATGGCCAGCACGCAGACGAAGGCGGCCCCCCGGCGCTCCGCGGGCAGACCCCGGAGCGCGGCGAGCAGCCGGGCGTTGTTCTCCGCGTCGGTCGCCCGCTCCCCCGCATAGCGTCGGGAGCGGAGCCCGGGCGCCCCACCCAGGGCCTCCACCTCCAGCCCCGAGTCGTCCCCGAGCGCGGTCAGGCCGGTCAGCCGGCACGCCGCGCGCGCCTTCTTCAGGGCATTGGCCGCATAGGTCACGCCATCCTCGACCAGGTCGGCCGCTTCGGCCTCCTCGAGCAGCGTCAGGTCCACGTCCCAGCCGGCCAGGAGCGCCCGGACCTCGTCGAGCTTGTGTCGGTTACGCGTGGCCAGGACCAGTCGCACCCGATATCTCTCCTGATGAGCGGCCCTGCCCTGACCACGCCGCCGGGCTCAGCGCGCCGCGTCCAGGGCCTCCTGCTGCAGGCGGGTGAGCGTCGCGATCCCTTCGCGGGCCAGGGCCGCCATCTTGTCCATCTCCGCCTTCGAGAACGGGCTCCCCTCCGCGGTCCCCTGCACCTCGACATAGAGGCCGGAGCCCGTCATGACGAAATTCATGTCCACCTGCGCTCTGGCGTCCTCCTCGTAGGTGAGGTCCAGGAGCAGCTCCCCGTCCACCTTCCCCACGCTCACCGCGGCGACCGAGTCCAGGAGAGGCGGCTTGTACAGCTTCTGCCACTCCCGGAGCCGCGCGAAGGCATCGGCCAGCGCCAGGTAGCTCCCCGTGATGGCCGCCGTGCGGGTGCCGCCGTCGGCCTGCAGCACGTCGCAGTCCACCCAGATGGTCCGCTCGCCGAAGGCCGTGAGGTCCGTGACGGCCCGCAGCGAGCGGCCGATCAGGCGCTGGATCTCCTGCGTCCGCCCGCCGGCCCGGGCCTGCTCCCGGGGGGTCCGGGTGAGCGTGGAGCGCGGGAGCATGCCGTACTCCGCGGTCACCCAGCCACGCCCGGTGTTCCGGAGGAACGCCGGCACCCCGTCTTCGATGGAGGCCGCGCAGACGACCCGCGTGACCCCCATCTCGATCAGGACCGATCCTTCCGCGTGCTTGAGATAGGGCCGGGTGAGCTTCACCTCGCGCAGGGCCCGTGGCCCCCGCCCGTCAGCCCGCAGGATCATGCGCCCTACGTTACCAGACGCCTCGCGGGCCGCGCAATCGCCCCTGCCCTACATCTTTATCCCCACCACCCGGGCCGGGGAGCCGTCCATCCCCTTGAGCCGAAGCGGCAGCGCGATCAGGGTGAAGCGGTCTCCCATCTGGTCCAGGTTCATCAGGAACTGGATCATGATGATCCCGTTGCCGAGCCATTTCTTGTGGTTGATCGCCCGCTCCTCGGGCTTCAGCGGGACCCCCCGGAACCACGGGATCTCGGGGAAGCAGTCCTGCGCCACCGCCGCCACCTGCTTGTCCAGGATCCAGTCCCCCACCGAGGGGGCCAGGTACGGCATCTGCGTCCAGAACTCGGGCTTCCCCCACGTGCGGTTCGTCCACAGCGTCTTGATCACTGCGATCTGGTCCCTGCGCGGCTTCACGCCCGTGCGCTCCAGGTGCTCGGCCTGCACCGCCGCTCCGGGCGGCAGGTGGCTCACGTCCAGCACCACCGCCTCGCGCATGACGATCCGGTCCAGCGGGATCTCATCCACCGGCGTCGCCGTTTCGAAGAAGTGGCGGGGCGCATCGATGTGGGTGCCGACGTGGCTGCTGATGGTCAGGACCGTGTTCATGCTCCCGCGCACCTCCGGGTTCGGGTCGATCTCGACCCCCTGCCCCTGCAGGAAGACCCGTTGCTGCTCGTTCATCACGCTCGCGGCGAAGACCTTCACCGGGTACTTCGTGTAGAAGGCGACGGTGGGGATCCCCGCCATCCCGCTCTGGATGGGGACCGTCAGGTCAACGATCCGGGGCCGCTGCTGCCCCCTGGCGGCCCTGGCCCCCAGCAGGCTCAACGCCACCCCGGCAGCCCCGCCTCTGAGGAGATCCCGGCGATTCACCGAGAGCCCCCTTCCCTTGCGCGCCTTGCCCTTCTCCTTCATGGCTCCCTCCTTTCCTTCACCAGGCCACCCGCTTGTGGTGGCTCGTGACCGGATCTGGGACCGTACTGATTGGGAGCCGCATTCTACGCCGACGGTTTCCGAGGTCAAGCTCGTCCGAGGCTCGTCCACGGACACCAGGTTGAAATCGAGTGGGTTGTCTGCTACAACCGCGAGGGCGACAAGCGGTGGCAGGAAACAGGGAGGACGGGCAGATGGGGAACCGCTCGACAACAGGGCGCCGGACCGCACCCGTACTGATCGCCGGAGCACTCCTGCTCCTCGTGGCCCGGGACGGCCTTTCACGGGCCGACGCCGCGCCTGCGCAGAAGTTCCGGTTCGGCACGCTGCCGGGCACGACGGAGTTCATCCTCTTCGTCATGGAGCGCGAGCGGTTCCTCCAGCAGGAGGGGGTCGAGCTCGAGAAGGTGCGGGTGCTCAACCCGGCGCCCCTGCACACGCTCCTGGTCGAACGCAAAGTGGACGTCGGCTACGCCGGGTTCAGCGCCATGGCCGTGGCCCGGGCCCAGGGGCGGGATATGGTCGTGATCTTCGGGGTGAATTCCCCGGCCAACGTGGTCGTCGTGCCGAAAGCCTCGCCTGTGCGCACGGTCGCCGACCTGCGCGGCAAGAAGATCGGCCTGTTCGGGGGGCCGGGGGCCATGACCTCGGCCATGCTCTTCGTGATCGGGAAGCGCTGGCACGGGATCGACCTCCAGAAGGAGGCCGAGCTGGTCACCGCGCCCGGCCCGGCCCTGGCGGGCTTCCTGGAGAAGGGGCAGGTGGACGCGGCGCTCGTGGGGACGACGGAGTCCATCACCTTTCCCCTGACCGGGAAGTACCGGGTGCTCCTCGACATCGGCAAGGAGTGGGAGGCGCGGAAGGGGCGGGCGCCCGCGAAGGTGACGTTCGGGCCCAATGAGGCCTTCGCCAGGGAGCACGGGGAGGCCCTGCGGGCCTTCCTGCGGGCCTACGTGCGGGCGGTGGAGCACGTGCGGAGAAACCCGGCCATCTGGCGCGAGTACGCGGGCCAGATCAAGGTCACCTCGGAGGAGGCCATCCGCGCCATGCAGACCCGCTGGAGCGAGGCCTACCTGGACCGGTGGGACCGGGAGCAGATCGAGGTCCAGATGGACTTCCTCCAGGCGGCCGTCGAGGTCCTGGGCCCGCGGTTCCTCCGGGCCATCCCGAAGGGCCTGGTCCGCACGGACTTCGTGCCCTGAGCCGCTCCCGGCCCTCTCCACGGGGGGCCGGCTTCTCGCGCGCGACGAGCGGGATGGCCCAGGGAGCGGGAGGTGCAGAGGTGCCGGTCCCCGCAGGATGCTTGTCGCATGGCCCTGGGATAAGGCGGACGCGGGACTCGACGAGGTTCTGTCGGGCCTTGTGAACGCCGAGGGGGAGCTATGATGAGACGGGATCCATATGACCGGAGCGACCAAGACGTCGGCAACATCGTGGCGCTGGAGCACGTCAACGTCAGGGTCGCCGACCAGGTGGCGGCCACGGTCTTCTACGTCCTGGGCCTGGGCTTCACGCGGGATCCCTACATGATGGTCGGCCCCGACAACATGTGGATCAACGTGGGCCAGCAGCAGTTCCACCTCCCCACCGGGAACCCCCAGATCCTCCGGGGATGTGTGGGGCTCGTCGTCCCAGCCCTGGACGCGCTGACGACCCGGCTGGCGCGGGTGCGCGAGCCGCTCGCCGGCACCAGGTTCGAGTACGCCCGCAGGGACAAGCACGTCGCGGTCACCTGCCCGTGGGGCAATCGCCTCCGCTGCCACGCGCCCGATCCCGAGTTCGGCGAGACGACGCTCGGCATCGCGTACGTGGAGTTCCTCGTTCCACAAGGGCACGCGACGGGTATCGCCAGGTTCTATGAGACCGTGTTCGGGGCGCCGGCGGCGGCGACACCCGACGGAGCGGGGGCGGCGGCCCGCGTCAGGGTCGGGCCGGGGCAGGATCTCCTGTTCCGGGAGACCGAGGAGGCACTGCCGCCTTACGACGGCCATCACATCGCCATCTACGTCGCCAACTTCTCGGGTCCGTACCGGCGGCTGAAGGAACACGACCTCATCACCGAGGAGAGCAACGAGTATCAATACCGGTTCCGGGACATCGTCGACCTGGAGGCCTCACGCCCGCTGTTCGCCATCGAGCACGAGGTCCGCAGCATCACCCACCCGATGTATCTGCGGCCGCTCGTCAACCGCAGCCCGGCGCAGCAGCAGCGCACGTACGTCCGCGGCCGTGACACGTTCGTTCCCGTCATCCGGGACGGCGCGGTGGCCATCCAGGACGATCGGATCGTCCAGGTCGCCAAGACCAGCCTGGTCGAGCAGGGCTTCAAGGCTGACACGACGATCAGCGCACGGGGGAAGCTCGTCCTCCCCGGCCTCATCGACACGCACGTCCATAACACGCAGCATCTCGGGCGAGGGCTGGCGGACGACTGCGACATGGCCAAGCACCTCCTGCAGCGCCTGTACGGGTACGAGAAGGCGCTGACCCCGGAGGACGCCTACTGGGCGGCCCTCTCCTGTCAGCTCGAGCTGATCAGGGCCGGGACCACGTGCTTCGTCGATCCCGGCAGCTACTACCCCGGCGAGACCGCCCGGGCGCTGGGGCAGAGCGGCATGCGCGGGGTGATCGCGCGGACCGCCTTCGACATCCACGAGACGCCCATCGGGCCCCTCCCCACCGCATTCAGGGAGACCACCGACGCCGCGATCGAGCGGGCCGAGGAGGTCGTCACGCAGCTCAACGGCGCCCATGACGGACGGGCCAAGGGGTGGTTCTCGCTGCGGATCCTTTCGGGGTGTTCGGACGCCCTCTGTCAGCGCATCACGCAGCTCGCCGATCGCCACAGGGTTGGCGTGGTCATGCACGCCTCCGAGTCCCGCGACGAGACCGTCGCGTCGAGGATCAAGTATGGGATGGGGGACGTGGAACGGATGGCGGCGCTCGGGGCGCTGGGGCCGAACATGCTCCTCATCCACATGGGGTGGGCGAGCCCCCGGGAGATCCTCCTGGCGAAGGAGCACGACCTGAAGATCTCGTGCTCGCCCTCCACGGGCTACCGGCTCGCGATGGGGAGCATGGAATTTGGCCGCTTCCCCGAGATGCTCGAGCTCGGGATCACGGTGGCCCTCGGCTCGGACGGGGCCATGTCGAGCAACTTCGTCGACATCGTGCGCCAGATGTTCCTCGCGGCGGGGGGAAGCAAGGCGGCCCGCCTCGACCCCACCATCATGCCGCCCGAGCGGGTCCTCGAGATGGCCACGCTCAACGGCGCGAAGGCCGCGCTCTGGGAGCACGACATCGGATCGCTGGAGCCCGGGAAGAAGGCCGACCTGGCGATTTTCGAGACCCGCAGGCCCGAATGGCGCCCGCTCCTGAACCCGATCGCAAACCTCGTCTACTGCGCGCACGGCGGGAGCGCCGACACCGTGATCATCGACGGGAAGGTCGTGATGGAGGCCGGGGTTGTCAAGACCATGGACGAGATGGCGACGCTCGACGAGTGTCAGCGACGCGGGGAGGCGATCGCGGCGAGGTCCGGGCTGGGCGACCTGATCAGGCCCCGGTGGCCCGTGGTGTAGGAGCGAAAGAAGCATGGCGCTCGAGCGGTAAGAGTGCCGCTATCCCGTCGCAGCCCCGGCTTGCCCCCATGACGCAGCTAAGGGGACGCAGGAAGGATGGAGTTGTGCCGGTGCCCGGGCTGGCGGTGCGGCGTGCCGCCAGCCCGGGCGCGTCCCCGTACCAGGTCAGCTATGGGGCGGGAAGTCGAGAAGCGTGATGGTGCACAGCGAGCCACTTCCCCCCCAGCTTCGCGAACGTGAGACTGAACCGGTTGTTGACATTCGTGACTCGGCCCGCGCGGTCCACGAGCGTGACACGGACATACCCGGTGTACACGGCTGTGCTGTCACCATAGACCTGGATCGATCCGTGACGGGCAACCATCCGGCGCGTGGGGTTGGCTTGAAACGTTCCCGCGAATTGGGCCAGTATCGCCGCCTTCCCCTCTGCCCGGAAGGGGTCAGGAGGCGCAAACCGTGTGGCATCATCGGCAAACAGAGCACCCATCAGCTCGAGGTTCCCTTCATTGAAGGCTCGGGTATACTGCTCTCGAAGCTTGGCGATCTCCTCATGCGCTCCGGCCCACACCGCCGAAGCCATCCCAACCAGCAGAACCAAGACGAACAGGCTCATCAGGCGCTTAATGGCACACCCTCCTCTCAGCTAGGCCTCACGGTCAAGCAGTCACATGCGACCGGGCAGAGCGAGCCCTTCCCCTCGTCTGGCCGTCTACCTCTGCCCGGCTCGGAGGAGCCAGTGCATCGGCATCACGGACGGCTCGGCCCCGGTGCTCTTCGCCTGGGTCTTTTGCCCGACATGGCACACCCAGCTGTCTCCCGCCCTGTACGTCTTCGTGCCTTCCCCCTCTACCTGAACGGTGAGCTCACCCTTGAGAAGGGTGCAGAACATGGGGGCAGGCACCACCTGGAGGGGTGGCCCAAGCTGCGCCGGGCTGTGCCGTGTCCTCATAGACCCGGACTTTCTCAAAGCCCGCCACATTGGCGGGGCCTTCCCCGAGGTTCTTTCGCACCCGACCGGCGCTCAACTCGCGGCTCTCTCCTACTGCTTGCGCGGAAAGATCATGTGGCAAGAACGCCAGGCTGATGATGGCAAAGGCAAAGGCGAGCAGGCTCACGATCAACCTGGACATGGTCCACCTCCTCGATCGGCTCCTCTAAGGCTGTCGCTGCTGCCACGCTCAGGCCTAGGGAATCGTCCGGGGGACCACGCACACACAAACACCCTCGCCGGCCATCAACCTGGCCAACGAGGGCGTCAGCGTCTCCTTCAACAACCCAATCCAGGGACATGTCGTGCCCCTTTGGTGGGCGGATACCATCTAAAGCCAGATACGGCGGTTCCTTTCAGCACATTTACCCCGCAATCGCGGGACCCCGATGCCCCGGCACCCGCAGTTCTTCGGCTCGGGAGCGCCAGCGTTCCAGCCGCGGCGTGTCCCCATGAGCGGCGGCCGCTCTCCGAAAGACGAAACACGGCCAGGCCCACAAGAGCGCCGATGACGCCCACGCCTAGCTGTAGTTAGCGGTTCTTTAGCTCGATCCCGACCCTCGTTCGATAGCAGATCCGCGGCAGCACGAGCCCCTCGGACAGAAACGTGAGCGTCTCCACTTGCAGGCGCCGGTGCGCCACGACGATCGTGCGCAGGTCCTTGGAGATCCAGCCAACAAGCTCGGGAACATGGTCGTATCGGATCTGCTCGCCCGAGCGCGGCCCCTCGAGAATGGTGCCGGTGGACATCGGCCCCCTGACTACGACAGTCCGGTCCTCATTGACCTCGTAGGTGAAGTCGCCGTCCATGGTGCTTGAATTAGCGCCGCCCGGATTGAAAAACGTTGGGGTCGTTGAGGGCAAGCCAACACCCGCCACAGTCGTGCGAGCCTTTCCCGTGCCGTCGCCGTTGAACGTGCGGACCCCGATTACGCTGCTGGAGCTTGCAAACGTGCGCGTCCCTATCGGAATGAAATTGCCATCAAAGCCATCGAACGAAGTGAAGCAGGTGGTCACGCCGGTAAACGCAAAGTCGCCTTTCAACAGCGTGTTGAAGTCCGTCGCCTCGGCCGACACGCTGCCGAGCGCGAGCAATAACCCACCCACCACCGACCAAGGTGCTTTCGAGCGCAACATTAGACCCTCCCAACGAGCCGATACGCTCGCGAAGCGGCTGAAACGCCATAGCCCTGCATCCGGGTCGACTCGGAGTCTCCGCACCACGGGAATATCTCCTTATCCGCCCAACTAAAGTTAAGTTAGGCCGCAACCCGGCTCAGAGCGGCACTCACCATCACGGAGTGGCAGGCTCCATGCCCTTCGCCTTGATCACCACCGCGGCCGCTGGTGCCGTGAGATGCTTGATCAGCGCCTTGGCCGCGTCCGGTTGTTTGGCGGCGGCACCAACGCCGGCCGAGAAGACGAGGCAGTTCTGCAGCTCCGGTGGCAGCAGACCGACATGCTCCACACCGCGGACGGACAGAAGTATGTTGGTGAGCGCAATTCCGAGCTCGGCCTCGCCGTCGGCGACGGCCTGAGGAGTACGCAAGGGGACCTGCTGCGGCTTGGCCTTGGCTTTCATCGGCTCGGCGATGCCGAGGCGCTCGAACACTTTTGCAAGATGGATGCCGGTCGTGCTGTCCGCCGTGTAGGTGATCGAACTCGCGTTGAGCAGCGCGCGCTTGAACGCCTCGACCGAACCGATGTCGGGCTTGGGTGCACCCGCGCGCACGGCGACGCCCATGCAGACCTGAGCGATCTCAGCGCGCGTGCCGGCAGCGATCTTGCCCTGTTTGGTCAGATCATCCATCGGAGCGCGAGAGAGGATGACGAGGTCGAAGGCCTCACCGGCCTCGATCTGCCGTTTCAAGGCAGGGGCCAAGCCGTACTGGATCACGAGCTTGTGGCCCGTCGTGCGTTCGAACTGGGGGCCGAGCTCCCCGATTACCCCCGACATTGCGGCGCCCGCTATGACCTTGACTTCAGCGGCCTCTGCCGCCACGCCTTGCGCCAACAGCAGCACGAATCCGATTTTTGCTGCTGCGCCAAATGAACGTATCTTCATGGCCGATCCTCCTCCTCTCAGGTGCCCTCCTATAACCCCCCACAACTGGCCATCCGGCACAGCCAACGGGGATTCGGCTAGCTGCTGGGTGGGCGGTACCCTGCTCCTGCTGCTTTCTTCATGGCGGCCAGCCCCTCTTCCATCGTCATCAACGGCGTGGTCTTGATCGCCTTCACCGCACCCCCTGCTGCGGCCGCCATGGAAAACGCCGCGGCACTCGTGTTATCAGGTAGCTGGCAAATCGCCACAATGTCGTACTCCCCGAAGGCCAGCCACCCTGCTTCGATCTTCCCCCCGAGCTTCTCGATCACCGGCCGTACCGCCTCGAGGCGATTCTGCGGGTTCTTGACGAGGCTCGCCCACGCCTCAGCTGTGTAGGCTGCCTGCAGTAGGTAGTACGGCATTTCGGGCCCTCCTCCTCATTGGTCGTAGCTTCGAACATCGGGAGCCGAATGCCACAGGCGGACCGGCGGGTCTGCTCAGCTGCTGCTGGGGGGTCCCGGAGACGCAAACGCCCTCGCCGGCCAAAAGCGGGGCCAACAAGGGCGCCCAGGGGCTGTCCAGACACCCGATCCAGGGACATTGCCTGCCTCCCCTGAGAGGGCCGGACATTGCGCTTGTGAGGGCCCGAAACATATGCCCAATTGAGGGAGACGTCAAGGGGGGTGGTCCTGGCCTCCCGCTCTATGGCCTCACACGGGACCTTCGTGCGGGCGGCCCGGCCCTACCGTGAGCGAGATGGCGGGTGAAGCCCTCGACGAGGGGAGGCGGATTGGGGGGAGGGCCGCCTCCCCTCGGACGGGCAGGGTCTCTTAGCGCCACCCTGCCCGGAGGGCGAACCGGTCTTGGGGCGACCGGGAGTCCGGGCTACTCCTTCTTCTTGCCGCCGCCCAGGGCCCTGTTGAAGTCCTCCCACAGCGCGCCGGCGACCACGCCGACCGCGCCGCCGACCGCCGCCCCGATGGTGGGACTCCCTCCGACAATGGCGCCGAGGGCCGCCCCACCGGCCGCGCCGATCGCGCCGGCGCTCAGGGTCCGCTGCTGCTGGGGCGTCATGTTCGCGCACCCGACGGTGGCCAACAGCACCAGGACGAGTACGAGAGACAGCGTCCGTGTCACCTGCCCTTCCCTCCTTTCCCCTCCGGGCCCAACGCGGGAAGCACCACGGCCCGGAAGAGCACATCGAGCACCGGTCGCCTGACCTGATCGGGGTGAGCCTGGTAGTAGGCATCCACCTGCTGGACCACCTCGTTGATCGGTCTCCCTTTCAGTCCCCTCGTCAGGAACGGGATGAAGCTCTTGCTCCCCGCCGGGGGAGTCCCAGCCTGGACGCGCTCGAACTCCACGAGGTTGCCGATCCCCCACACGAACGCCACCTTGGCGTCCGGCGACATCCTCTGCCAGAGCTCTCCGGTGAGCAGCTGGGCCGATGGCTCACCGGGCTCGACGAGGTGCCATCGGGCCACCCCTACGAGCAGCAGGAGCGCGCCACCCATGGCCAGCACGAGCGACCGCTTCATCTCCCCTTCTCGCCACGCTCGCCGTGGGAGGAGCCAGGGCGTTCCGGTCTCTTAGGGCGTTCCGGCATCTCAGGCCGGTCCCCTCTCTCGGGGGCCCCCATCTTCTCCGGGCGCTCCATCGGCCTGGCCATCCGCGCGACGGCCTTCTCCGTCGCCCTCACGCTCCTGATGACCGTGCCCAGGTTCCGGTAGCCGAGCTCCCGGGCCAGCTCGCCCCACCCCTTGCCGGCCTGACGCATGGCCAGGATGTCGTTCAGGGGCTTGGCCGTGGCGGGGTCCGGTTGCCTGGCGGTCAGCGCCAGGAGGATGGAGATCTCCCCGAAGCCCAGCCCCTTGTCCCGCAGGGTCTGGACATCCTGCGCGGTCAGGGGGCGAGGGTCGCTGGCGGCGTCGAACTTGAATTTCGTGCCGCTCCACGCCTCCACGATTCTGGCCGTGACCTGGCCGGCCTCGGCCCGGGCCGCGGCCCGCTCGATCTTCTGGCCCTGGTCGGCGAGATTCTGGTCAACTTTGCCGGACGGCTGGGCGCCCCACACCGGCCAGGCGACCAGACCCGCGATCAGGGCGAGGATGATCAGGGAGATCGTCTTCACGCCCATGTGTTTCCCTCCTTCCCGTAGCTCCTTATTGAGGCCGAGGGGCCAGAGCCGGCAAAGGCGCGCTCTGGAATCTCTTCACCAGACGTTCGGTTGAGATCAGGGCAACCGGCATGCCAGGTCGGCGGAGGGGGCGACGGGGAGA
>JACPFL010000028.1:11435-13054 GCA_016183025.1 Deltaproteobacteria bacterium
GACGGGGAGAGAAAGCATCGTGATTTCAGTTAGCGCCATCCTGGAGGCGAGCACGCTAAATATTCGACCGAGATGCAGGCATGTAAAGGTTACACGGTATCGTGTGAGCTTTACACCGTGAAGACGGCTCAGCGCTCGCATCTTGGACCTCCTCCTGACCGGCCCCACCTGGCGCTCCTCCCCAACCCCCTGACATCCGAAGGGTTCACGGCTCGCCGGCCAGCCTCTGGCACGCCCCCTGCTCTAGGCACACCCCGAGGGCAGAACGCCAATTGAGGAGCGACATGACAGGCAGAGGACGAGCAGTAAGGCGCCACGCGTGGATGACGCTCGTGCTCGCCGTGAGCCTGGGCCTGGCGGGATGCGCGTCACTCCAGTCGCCGCCCGGTTCGGGTCGTCTGGATCCCTCCCGCGAGCACCAGGTGGCGAAGCGCATTGGGCCTCCCCCGCCGTTCCAACTGGAGCGCCCGTACCTCCGCTTCTGCTACTGGTGCTGAGGCGCCAGGCAGTGCGCTTTTCACGCGAGAAGAGTGGAAGAGGCGCGGGCGCGGACGGCGCAGGAAGGCAGGTAAAAGGCCCTCATGAGGGGAGGCGGGCAGGGGGGAGGGCCGCCTCCCCTCGTACGGGCGGGGGTGCCGTCTCACCGCCCTGCCCGGAGGGCGAACCACCTCAGGGTCGGCTACTGCGCCTTCATCGCGATGGGCCCCGCCCCTCCTCGGCCGGGCCGGCCTCCGTCCGCTCTTCCGGCTGACGCCCGATCGTGACCGTCAGGGTCCGGGACTGCCCGTTCCGCAGCACCGTCACCGGCACTGTCGTGCCCGGCGCGGTGGTGGCGACCAGGGGCGGCAGCGCCGTGGCGTCCGCCACCGGCTTGCCGTTGAACGCCGTGATGACGTCGCCCCGCTGGACCCCGCCCTGCGCGGCCGGCCCCTGCTCGACGACGCTCGCCACCAGGGCGCCTTCCCGGCTCTTCAGGTCCATCGCGGCCGCGAGGTCAGGGGTCACGTCCTGGATGTTCACCCCCAGGTAGCCCCGCACGACCTTCCCCCGCTCCAGTTGGGGGAGCAGGCTCCTGGCCAGGTTGATCGGGACCGCGAAGCCGACGCCGACCGAGCCCCCGGTTCGCGTGAAGATGGCCGTGTTGATCCCGACGACCTCGCCTTGCAGGTTGAACAGCGGGCCGCCCGAGTTGCCCGGGTTGATCGCCGCGTCCGTCTGGATGAAGTGTCCGTCTGGATGAAGTTGTCATACGGTCCCTGGCCGATCACCCGGCCCTTGGCGCTCACGATCCCCGCGGTAACCGTGTTGCTCAGGCCGAAGGGGTTCCCGATCGCCACCACCCAGTCGCCGACCTGCAGCCGGTCGGAGTCGCCGAGGGCCGCGGGCGTCAACCTGCCGCGGGGCGTGATCTTCAGGAGGGCGAGGTCGGTCTTCGGGTCGCGCCCGACCACCCTGGCCGGGTACTCCTCCTTGTCGGCCAGGACCACGGTCACCTCCGTGGCGCCCTCCACAACATGACTGTTCGTGACGATGTACCCCTCCGGCCCGATGATGAACCCCGACCCGGCGCCCTGCAGGCGATAGCTCCGCGGCCCTTCTCGGAAGAAGCGCCGGAACAG
>JACPFL010000090.1 GCA_016183025.1 Deltaproteobacteria bacterium
CCCCTGGCGTGGCGTTCCTCGCGGCTGTCGCGCCTGCTGCGTACCTCCAGTGCGCCGGCCTCCCGCTGGAGCTCGCGGCTCCCTGGGGCAGCGGACTCGTCGCCGGGGCACTGCTAGGCGGGCTCCTGTGGCAGGGGCTCGGGAGGCGAGCGGGAGGTGCGCTCGGCTCCTGAGGAGTGTCGCGGGTGATGGAGCGGGTTGCATGAGGTCTGGTCCGTCTCGGACCTCAGGGGGCGCGGGGCTAGGAGCAGAGACCAGGACTGTCGGGAGGTGAGACCGTATTCGGTCCCCGCCCGGCGCTATTCACGGGAGGCGCACATGAGAAAGACCACGAGGGGGATAGTTGCTGGCCTGGGGCTGGGGTTCACTGTCCTGGCGGGCCTGCCGGGCTCCGCACGGCAGGTGCTGGCCCAGGTGGAGGAGGCGACGATCAAGATCCAGGGGACGATGACCTGCGTCCTCTGAGCGTACGGGATCGACAAGTCCCTACAGCGCCTGGATGGCGTTGCCAGATCGAAGACGTCCCACGAGACCCACCTGGCCCACGTCACGTTCAAGCCCGGCAAGCCCGTGGACTTCGAGGAGTTGGCCCGGGCTGTGGACAAGGCCGGGTTCAAGGCTGGGGAGATCCAGATCCGGGCCACCGGCACCCTGACGATCGCGGGCGGGCACCTGGCCCTGAAGGTGGCGGGGAGTGACCAGGTGATCCCCCTCGTCGAGGACGAGCAGGCGGCCAGGCTCAGAGGGGAAGCAGGCCGGCGGGGCACCCTCACCGGGCGGGCCCGCGGGAAGGCCCTGGCGGTGGAGACGTTCGTCCCGAAGCCGTGAGGGGCGGATAAGCCGAGACGGGGGTGCCATGCGAGAGAAGCCGGATCCGATGACGAGATGGCCCTGTCATCGTCGCGTGCGAGTTGTCCAGACCTGGGTACTGGTGGGCAGCCTCGTGGTGCTCGCGGGCAGTGTGCTGGCTGCCGCCGGGCCGATGTGCCCGCTCCTGTTCCATTCGAACCGGGAGGGCTCCTATCACGTCTACCGGTTGGACCCCGATGGTTCTGTGACACGCCTGACCCAGGGCCCTGGCAGCCACATGAACCCCGCGGCCTCCCGAGATGGCCGGGTCATCGCCTACGACCGGGATGGTGATGTCTACGTAACTGACCGGGAGGGCCGGTCGCACCGGCGGCTGACCACTGACGCGAAGGCCAATGCCTGCCCGGTCCTCTCCCCTGATGGCCGCTGGATGGCCTACCAGAGCAACCGTGCCGGGCGGTTTCAGATCTACCTTCAGGACCTCCGGAGCGGGCAGGACCAGGTCTTCGTACAGAGCCGCGGCCACGACGGCTGTCCGGCGTTCGGACCGGATGGACGGCGGATCGCCTTCCTGAGTGACCGGGACGGGCAGGGGGAGATCTACGTGGTGAATCGCGACAGCCGGCAGCAGGAGCGGCTGACCGTTCACGAGGCCATGGACATGGACCCGGCCTTCTCCCCCGACGGGACCAGGATCGTGTTCGCCTCGGACCGCGACGGGCACTTCGAGCTCTACCTCCTTGACCTCCGGACTCGGACCCTGGAGCGGCTCACGCGGGGGCCGCGCTCCAGCATCCAGCCGGCCTTCTCCCCGGATGGCCAGTGGGTGGCATTCGAACGGGACGGGGACGTCCACCTGCTGGACCTCCGGACGCGCCGAGAGGTGAACGTGACTGATGGCAAGGGGTATAGCGGGGCCCCCGTATGGCTCCCCTGTCCCTGATCGGAGCGGTGACCCATGCGCGAGTTCCTGGGCGAGACGGGGCTCTTCCTGTACGCGACCGCGAACCATGTGTTCGGGATGATGTACTGGATCTGGTTCCCCGGCCTGGTGGTGTCCGGCTACCTCTGGCTCCGGTGGCACCACGTGCTGGCCGCTGCCCTCCTGGAGCGGCAGAGGGAGAGGGAGAGCAGCCCGGCCTGGCTCACGGCGCTCCTGCTGGGGATCACGGGCTCCCCGGACCGCGGCACCAGTCTGGACGAAGCGCGCCACCTGGTGTCGCGCGGGGCTGGGGCGCGATCAGTCCTCCTGCACCTCGTCGCCAGCCAGCAGCTAGCCCCGTACGCCCTGGCCTTCCTCGTGACGAACCTCGGGCTCGAGTTTTTCTTGGGCCAGCTCTTGGGAGCGCTCGCCATGGCGCTGGTAGCGTCAGGGCTTGTCCGGCTGGTCCCGGATGACCGCTGGGAACAGGCCCGGAAGGCGCAGGCCTGGGCCACTACGGACGAGCCCCGGCTGCTCACTGGGGGCATGCCATCCAGGCCCATGCGCGGGATCCTTCGGTACCTGGCCGGGGAGGTTCGGGTCCTGTGGAAAGGCGTCGTGGTCGGGCTCGTGCTGGCAGGGCTGATCGGCGCGGCGGGCCGGACCGACTGGTGGCCGGACCTGGGCAAGGTGGGCGGCGGTGGGTTCTGGACGGCCCTGCTCAACGCCGTGGCCGGCGCCGCGCTGGCCCTCGTCTTCTTCGCGGCCCCCATCGGGCATCAGCTTGTCGGGACGATGCTCTGGAAGGCCTACACCCTGACGTTTCCCGGGATCGTGGCGTTCTTCCTGGCTACGCTGGCCACCCCCCGGGCCATCCGTCACTACTGCCGCATGTACGGGGCCGGTCTGGGCCTGTACCTGGGCGGCATCTTCCTTGTCTCGGCGGCCATCGGCGCGCTCTTCGTCGCGGGCCTGTTCTGGGTTGTGGGATTTGAGGTGACGCACGTGCCGCGGTTCCACGAGATCGTGAACGAGATCATGATATTCTTCTCGGTTTTCGGGAAGACGATGTAGAGAGTTCCATGCGTCATGCGAGACTCCCCGGAGGGCGGATGAGGCGGAGAGTGGCGGTCGGGGTATGGGTGGTTATCCTGCTGGGGGTGCTGGTCCCGGCGCTGGGAAGCGGGGCGACCCGCCCGTTCGAGGGGGAGGGCGAGGTTGTCGCGGTGGACCTGGAGAAATCGTCGGTCACGATCAAACACGGGGAGATCCGGGGGCTGATGAGCCCCATGACCATGGAGTTCACGGCGAAGTCCCGCGAGCTCCTGAAGGGGGTGAGGCCCGGGGACAAGGTGCGGTTCACGCTGGAGCGGTCGGGGCTGAGCGTCATCTTGACGGAGATCCTCCGCCAGGGGGAGACGGATTCGAAATAGGGGGGTCCGCTGGTGGCCGCAGAGGCGACGGGTGCCCTGCGACCAGGGGAGGAGGCCCATGTGCATGACACGAAGAAGTGGCTGGCTGCTAGTGGGGCTAGGACTGGCTTTAGTGCTAATCCTCGGCGCGGAGGGCATGGCCCAGGAACAGCAGATCTATGCCCGGGGGAACGTCACGGCGGTGCAGGTGGAAAGGTGCGGCCATAAGCCGGGTAGCTGTGAAGGAACCCTGTCGCTGAACAGCCACGGGAAGGCCATCACCGTAAAGGTGACGGGCGCGTCGGTCATCAAGATGGATGACAAGCCCATGATGCTCCCCGGGATCAAGGCCGGTGATGAGGTGACCGTGGTCTACGTGGAGCAGGCGGACGGGAACGTCGCCAGGGTCGTGGAATACTACATGAAGCCCGGCGAGCACCGTCCTGCCGGGTCCAGTCCCCGGCATTAGGGCATCGTGACCGGGCTTCGAGGGGCTTGCATGATCCAAGGATCACGGGCCTCGAACGGTCGGACGGGCGTCCGTGTGCGGACCCGGCCGGCTGTGGCGGTGGCCACGGCGCTGCTGGTCGTGCTCGCGGGATGGTCCGCGAGCCTAGCCGGCAGCCTCGGGGAGCGCGCGCCCGCCTTCGCCCTGCCGGGGCTGGTGAACGGCAGGCTGGTGAGCCTCCAGGAGTTCCGGGGCCGGCCCGTGGTGCTGAACTTCTTCGCGGCGTGGTGCCAGCCTTGCTGGGCGGAGATGCCCGTGCTGCAGCGCGCCTACGAGCGCTACCGGGCCAGTGGAGTGGTCGTCATCGGGATCGGTGTGTTCGATGACGCCCGCTCGCTCCGGGCCATGGTCGAAAAGCTCGGGATAACCTTCCCCGTCGTCTACGACCGGGACGGGGTGGCTGCCCGGGCGTACCGGCTGTGGGGCCTGCCGTTGACACTCGGCATTGACGCCAGAGGCACGATTCGCCGAGTACTGCCGGGCGCGCTGGATGAACAGCGGCTCGAGAAGGCGATTCAGGTTCTGCGGTAAGCACGTAGAGACGGGCTTCCTGGTGGGGGGCGACCATGCGAGGGCTCATGCCTGAACAGGCGGGGGGGTGACCCCACCCCGGGTGAGGAGTAGGGCCTCCCTCGGGCTTCCCGGACCGAGAACAAGACCGGGGAGGGATACGTGCTGCGCCTAGGTGCGCATAGGAAGGAGGGTCACAGACATGAGGGCAGTGATCCGTCTGCTTGCCCCGGTTGCTCTATCCCCTTTCCTCCTTTGGGGCCTCATTGTGGGTCCTTCGCTGGCCTCCGAGGAGGGGAGCTATGAGGGTCGCGTCCAGGACGTCAAAGTGATCAAGTGCGGCCTCCCGCCGGCGGAGTGTGAGGGCTCGCTGCTTCTTGACGTGGCCGGGAGACCGGTGACCATCGCCCTGAAGCTCGGGCCGAAGGAACTCGTCAGGGGCCAGGAAACGATCGGTCTGCCCATGATCCGCCCTGGCGACGTGGTCACCGTCCGATATGTGCGGCAGGGGGATGAGCTGGTGGCCCGCAGCGTTCGGGTCCATCCCCGCTAGGTGAGGTGGCTGACGGGATGGGCCCCATGCAAGTCCTCCAGCACGATGCCGGTGAGATTGCCACAAGCACAAAAGAGGGGAGGGAGAAAGGCATGCGCGTAAGAACAATTGCCGCTCTTGTGACGGTTCTGGGTGTCATCGGCCTCGGGGCCAGCCTCGGCCTCAGCCAGCCGATGACAGGGATGGAGCAGCAGGCTCCTGGTGGGGAGATGCCCATGGGGCCGGGTCCGGGAATGATGGGCGGGCAGATGGGCCAGATGCCGATGATGCCCATGATGCAGATGATGAACGAGTGCGCCCGGATGATGGCACAGATGGGCGGTGGCATGGGAGGCACGGCCCCCGGGCAGACGCCTGCGCAGCCCGGGACGCCGGCACCCCGGGGGAGGTAAGGAGGGTCAGGTGATGGCAGGACCAGCGGTGCGTGTGTACTCCGAGCCCGGGTGACTTTTTTCGGACCAGGCGAAGGAGTTCCTGTCGCGCCATCAGATTGCGTTCACGGACCATGACACGGCCAGCGACCCCGCCGCGCTGGAGGAGGCGCTGCGGCTGAACCGAGGCGTCCGGGTGACGCCGGTGATCGCGGTAGGGGAGGAGGTCGTGGTCGGCTTTGACGAGCCACGGTTGCGCCGCCTGCTGGGGCTGGAGGGGTGACCTCGCCGATTCCCGGATGAGGGCCCATGGAACGAGCGCAAGTCCTGCTCCGGATCACCGGCATGACCTGAGGACGCTGAGCCGCCCGGGTGCGGGGGGCTTTGGAGAAGCTCCAGGGCGTGCAGGAAGCGACGGTGGATTGGGAGGAAGGATCGGCCCTGGTCTCCTACGATCCGGAGGGCCTGACGCTCCAGCAGCTCCAGGAGGCTGTGGAGGCCTCCTCTGACGCCGACCATGTGTACCGGGTCGTCGGGAGCCGGCTGGCGGAACCCTGGCCGCCTCCGAGATGAGGCGGTGTGGGACCGGCCGGGACAGTATGAAGCGGTAGGGGGATACAGCGGAAGGAGGGAGGAGGGCATGGGACCGAGGAAGCTCTGGTCAACCCTCGCTCTGGTTGGGATTTCCACTCTGGTCTGGCTAGCGGGGACGATAACTGGCGCGGCGGCCGGATTCCAGCAGGCGCCGGGCTCGGGGGCGGAGGGTCGGGTGCTCGTCTATGTGACGCCCCGCTTCCTTACGGTCAATGCCACCTGCCTCCGTCAGGAGCCGTGCGAGCGGGAGGTCCGGACTGCGCTGGAGAAGACGGCGGGGATCGGCAAGATCATGGCCTACCGCCCGCAGGGGGCCATGATGGTGGACTATGAGGGCAAGCGGATCACGCCGGAGCAGCTGACGGGGGTCGTCACCAGGGCGATGGCTGGCGAGCCGGTCCGCTGGACGCCGATCGAGGTCCGGTACACGGGCTCCCGGAAGGTCCCCAACAAGCTCGTGGCGCAGGTCAGCCCGGGGCGGGTGACCCTGGTCTCAGAACGGTTCCTCTGAATTTCCTGTGCGACGCGTGCCGTCGCATGGATCGAGAAGTTGCCGGGGATCACGAAAGTGGAGTTCTTCGGGCCTGAGCACATGATCGTGGCGGACTACGACGCGAAGAAGGTCAACGGGAAGGGCATCGCCGCCATGGGGCTGATGTCCCTGGAGATGGACCCTATCTACGCGGCCCTGCCGGAGTACACGATCGAATACGTCAAGTGACCTGGGCCCTGGCACAGGAGCACCCAACATCGGGGAACATTCGATGTCCGAGTGGGCAGAAGAGATCGAGCGCTATCTGGCGAGCTTTTCCCCGGAAGAGGTGGCGGTGAGCCGGTATGCCTTCCGCGCCATCCTCGCCGGCGCGCCCGCGACGCTGACCGAGTTGCCCGGCGCCCTCAGCCTGTCGCCCGCAGCGGTCGAGGCCGCCGTCCGCCGGCTCACCGAGCGGGGAATCATGGCGATGGCCCCCCAGCCCCAACGGATCGTGGGGGTCCGTGGGCTGTCCTCGGTCGAAACGGACCATCGCCTCACGCTGGGAGGGCGCCAGCTCTACGCCTGGTGCGCCGTGGATGGGGTGGGGATCCCGGCCGCGCTCAGGGCCGACGCTCGGGTGGAATCCCGCTGCCACCACTGCGGGGTCCCGCTGAGCCTGGAGCTCAAGGGCGGGGCCGTCGTTGAGGCGCCGGAGGGGCTGGTGATCTGGGCCGCGGAGCGGGATCTGAGCCGGTCTCTCCGGGCCTACACCTGACCGCTCATCAACTTCTTCTGCTCGGTCGAGCACATGCAGGCGTGGGAAGTGACTGCCCCACGGCCGGGCCGGATGCTGACCCTCGGGGGGGCCGCTGCCCTGGGCCCCCGCCTATGGGGGAGCCTTCTGTGAGGCGGATGGGTGGCGGCTGACAAGCCCACGTGCATTTCTCGCGTGATTGGAGAGATTTTCGCCGGCTGACCTGTGAACCATTTGATCATTCCGGGAGTATTAGGAGAGTGGGGCAAGGAGCATGAGGCGGAGGGGCACCCCGATGGCAAAGGACGACGCGCCAGTTCTCAGAGGAGGGTTCGGCCCTCGCCAGGAGGGCGAAGCTCTCCTGGTCTGTCTCCAGCGGAAGGAGGGCCTGGAGGCCGTCCTGGACAGCATCACGAGGGACGGACTCATCACGGTCGACGAGACCGGGCAGGTCGCCGTCTTCAACCGGGCGGCGGAGCAGCTCACCGGGCTGACCCGGACAGAGGCTTCGGGGTTGACGGCCGAGGAGCTGTTCACCCGGATCCTGGGGTCGGGTTCGCTCATCAAGCAGGCGCTGGCCGAAGGCCGGTATGGGCCTGATGAGGAGCAGGAAGTGCTCTCCCGAGACGGGAGCCGTCGCCGGGTGGCTGTCACGGCGAGCCCGATCCTAGAGGACACGGGGCAGCGGGCGGGGATCATGGTGGTCCTGCGGGACATCCAGGATCTCCACGAGCTGCGGGAGCAGCTCATCGACCGCTTTCGGTTCCACCACCTCATCGGGAAGAGCCGTCCCATGCAGGCGGTCTACCAGTTGATCCGGCAGGTGGCCGGCAGCGGGGTCCGAGGCCCGTTCGTTCCGGTGAACTGCGCGGCTTTGCCGGAGGGGCTGTTGGAGAGCGAGCTGTTCGGACATGTCCGGGGGGCCTTCACCGGAGCCCACCAGGACCGCACCGGTCGCTTCGACGCGGCGAACGGGGGAACCATCTTTCTGGACGAGATCGGCGAGATGAGCCCCCTCATCCAGGTGAAGCTGCTGCGGGTCCTGCAGGGGCACGAGTTCGAGCGGGTGGGGGAGAGCAAGCCCCGGCGGGTGGATGTCCGGGTCCTGGCGGCGACGAACCGGAACCTGTGGGAGCTGGTGCAGGCGGGGAAGTTCCGGGACGACCTGTACTACCGCCTGAACGTCGTGACGATCCACCTCCCGCCCCTGCGCGAGCGGCGGGACGACATTCCCCTGCTGCTGGACCACTTCATCGGAAAATTCAGCCGGCAGCTCGGCAAGGAGGTCCGGTCGGTCAGCCGTCCCGCGCTGCGGGCGCTGATGGGCTACGACTGGCCGGGGAACGTCCGGGAGCTGGCCAACGTGATCGAGCGGGCGGTCCTGCTCACAGCGGGGCGCTCCATCGACATCGAGGATCTGGCGCTGGGTCGGGACCGGGGGAGGCCGCGCGCGGGCGGGCCCGCCGCTGGGCCCATGATGCCAACCGAGAGCGGAGCGGGGGGCCGTCCCGCTCCGGAAACCGGGCTCGCCCTCAAGGACCTTGAGCAGGCCCACATCGCTTGGGTCCTGGCCCATACAGAGGGGCGGCGCAACCAGGCCGCAGCACTCCTCGGCATCAGCCTGCGCAGCCTCTACCGGAAGCTCCGTGAGTACGGCTTGAGCGGGGGCCCTGCGGGAGCGGGACCGGGAGAGGCAGCCTGACGGCGACTGGCTGGAAGCGCCACATACTGCTAGCCACGGCGGCTGTGACCTGTCCCTGTCACATCCCGGTGTTGGCGGCGATCCTCGGGGGGACGGCCCTGGGTGGCTTTCTAGCGGAGCACTGGGCTCTGGCCGTGGGGGCGGCCAGCTTCCTGTTCGCGTTCAGCCTCGGAGCCTGGCTCAGCAGTCGGCCTCGCGCCGCAGCTTCGGGGTGCGGGGGCGGCGGCCTCGATCCTCAATCTCTTCCTAGTCAGGGGTTGGCGTGGTCAGGGGTTGGCGTGCGAGGACAGCATGAAGGGACTGCAGATCTGGCACGGAGCCCCTGCCAGCTCTGGCGGTTAGCCGTGTCAGATCTGGCGGTAGCTTTCCCGCGAGCGTGGGCCCGGGCAGTGTTTGGCCAAGAGCCGTTTCGCGGCGGGGAGTTACATGGCCTCATTCATCCGGCGGGCGGACCTGCCGGGCATACCCCTTGCGTAAGCAGCTCAGAGCAAAGCCGAGGATGTCCTGGCTAGCCGAAGGAGGATGAGCGGGGCACTGCCCGACGGGGCTGGGGCCGACTGATGGTGAGGGACGTCAGCAGGTCCTGCCCGGGAAAGTCCCTCAAGACAAGGAGGGTGTTCCATGAAGAAGAAGGTGCTGCTGGTCGTGGGACTGCTGCTCGCCCTGGGCGCGAGCGCCTGGGCGCAGACCCTGGAGCGCGTGGACCGGGTGTCGAACAGCGGCTTTGACAAGACGGTGCGCCAGCTCGAGGTGGCGATCAAAGGGAAGGGCATGATGGTCGTGGCGGTGATCGACCATCAGAACATGATGCGCATGGTGGGGATGAACGTCCGGGGAAGCAAGACCCTGGAGTTCGGCAAAGCCGAGATGGGGAAGATGATCCTGGGGAGCCATCCGGAGGCGGGGCTGGAGAACCCTGCGAAGCTCTACGTCTTTGAGCGGGGCGACGGAAAGACGGTGGTGAGCTACTACAAGCCTTCGGGCGGGTTTGCCACCTACAGGGCAGATAGCCTGCGCCAAGTCGGCCAGATGATGGACCAGGTGCTGGCGGAGATCGCGGCCGAAGGGACCCGCTAGCCAGGGTTGGAGCACGAACGATGCTCATCACGTGGATCGATCTCCTCTTTGTGGTCGCCGGTCTGGCAGCCATGGCTGTGGGGCTCAGGCGGCGGTGGGCAGTGCCGCCGCCTGAGCCAGCGCCGCCGTCATCAGCCGGAGAGCTTGTCCTGACGGGCCTCGCCCTGGTGCCGGCGGCGGTCGGCCCCAACGTCCTCGTTGTGGCCCTGACCCCAGGGATGCCGGGCATGCCGATCCTCACCCGCTGGGTGCTCCTGCCATCGATCCTTCTCCTGCTCGTAGTGTGGGGAGCGGCGTTCGCCCGGGGGTACGCGCGGCTACAGAACCGGATCTGGACCGGCCTCTGGATCGGGGCGGCGAGCACGGCGGCGCTGGACGTGTTTCGTCTCACCAGCTTCAGCCTGGGACTCCTACCGGGGAATCTGCCCCGGATGTTCGGGGTCCTGATCCTCGACACCATGGCCGGCGGCCCCACGCCGTTCTCGGACTTCGCAGGCTCCCTGTACCACTACTGGGTCAGCGCCTGCTTCGGCCTGACCTATGCCCTGATCTGCGGGCGCACCCGCTGGTGGGGGGGCCTGATCTGGGGCCTGCTCATCGAGGTGGGGATGATGACCACCCCGCCGATGGTCATCGCCATGGACACGGGGTACTTCGGCCTGAAGCTGGGCCAGGGGATCTTCAACGGAGTGTTCCTGGGAAGCCTCGTCCCCCATGTGTCGTACGGCATTGCCCTCGGCCTGCTCCTGGAACGGTACGTGCGGCATACGGGGTCGGTCTTCGGGCTAGCCGCGCGGCTGCTGCGTCCGGCCGTCGCGCAGGGTGCGCCGGGGCCGCTGGATTCGCCGGCGCTCCGGCATCGGTAGCGTCATCCATGGTGAAGTGGCGCAACCTGTGGCATGACCCTGGGATCTTCCCGGACCCGGCGGGGCAAGCCCCAACCGGTGGGAACCAGCAGGTCCGCCTGAAGGTCACGGGGATGCTGTGTGGCCTGTGAGCCCGCCGGGTGCGGGGGGCCCTGGAGGGGCTCCCGGGCGTGGTCAGGGCTGAGGTAAGCCTGGCGAGCGATGCCGCGGAGGTCGTCTGCGCTCGCCCCTTCGCGTGGGAACAGGTTGAGTCGGCCGTTCGGGCGACGGTCATCCTACCGGGTCTCCGGCGCCTGCTCGATCGGCTCGGGCGGGCCTGGGGCCTGGGGCGGTCGGGCGCACGGGGCCCCGGCTGAAGTACCTGAGCGCGGGATTGTTTAAGGCCGGCGGCTTTGCGGCAATCGCCCCTGAGCGCCGCTCGGACCTCTCACTAGGCAAGCCCGGACGCACGAACAGAGTTTGCGCGACGGAACCAGAAAGGGGCAATATGGTGCCGGAGAGGTTTCGATGGTGGAGCAGGCTCGGCAGCCCGGGCCGACGACGAAGATCACCATTGTCCACCTGAGCGGGCGTCGCCGCGGGAAGGTAGACGTCTTCGCCCGCCCGCGGATCACCGTGGGCAGCGGCCCCTGGCGGGACCTCCGCTTCTCACCCCGCCACCACCCTCAGGTCGCCCCCTTCCACGCCGAGATCCGGTTCGAGAACTGCGAGTACCTCCTCCGGGCGCAGAGCGGAGATGCGCCGGTCTTCGTGAACAATTTGGGGGTCAGCGAGATCCTGCTGCAGGACGGCGATGTCATCGAGTTCGGGGAGGGTGGGCCGAAGGTGCGGTTTCGCGTGAATCCTGAGGAGTATGCGGCGTGCCGTCCCTTCCGGCAGATCCTGGAGGACTCCAAGGCCCTGGCCCGGCAGTATCAGCGCGGACTCCTGACCCGAGGGACGGTGTTCTTCAAGGAGCTGGCGCGGGAGAGCGCCCTCGAATCCTTCCGGCGCTTGCGCCTGGCCCTGATCCCGGCGCTCGTCCTGCTCGCCGTGACGGCGGGATTGACCGTGTACCTGGTGAGCCGCGAGGCCCGACAGCGGCAGGAGATCGTGACCCTGCAGGGTCGCGTGACGGCCGAGACGGCGCAGCGTGAGCGTGTGCTGCGGGAGGCCGCGGCGGAGCGAGATCGCCTGGCGCGATCCCTGACCGTGCAGAAGGAGCTTCAGGAGCGAAGGCTGACCGCGTTGCAGGCGGAGAATCGCCGGTTGGAAGCGGACCTCAAGGCGGCCATGCAGAACGCGCGGGCGCGGGAAGGCGAGGTGGCCCGCCTGCGCCGCGAGCTGGCGGCGGGGATGGCACGGACGCGCCAGCTCGAGGAGGAGCGCGAGGCGCCGGAACAGATCATCCGGCAGTTCGCCGGCGGGGTCGGGCTGATCCATGTGGCGGTCCAGTTCCTGGAGCCCGGCAGCCGCAGGCCCCTGCGTCACATGACGCCCGTGTCGGCGGAAGGCTCGCGGAGCGAGAACGTGTCGCCGGCCGGGGAGGGGCCACCGGTCACCATGACCTCTCTGGGGACCGGGTTCCTGCTGGACGCTCGGGGGTGGGTGGCCACGAACGAGCACGTGGCCCGTCCGTGGCGGACGCTAGAGAGCGTCCAGCCGATCCTGGCCGCGGGGTACATCCCTGAGGTGATCCGCCTCCAGGTGTTCTTCCCGGGCCATCCCGAGCCCTTCCCGATGGCTCAGATGGCCGTGTCGGACCGGGCCGATGTGGCGCTGCTCCGCGTCGACCTGAGGGGACGGAAGGTTCCAGTGCTGTCCGCCGACCCGTTGAGCACTCGACCCCAACCGGGGCAGCCAGTGGTCCTGATCGGCTATCCTCTGGCGCTCCAGGGGCTCCTGGCCAAGGCCGAGGCTGCGGTCGCGCGAGAGATTCTTGAGGCCACCTCGGGGGATCTGGAAAACGTGATTCGGGGACTCGCCCGGCGAGGGCTGATCCGCCCGCTCTCCACCCAGGGCCACCTCACCGATGTGCTGCCCCACCAGATCGTGTACGACGCCCAGACGACGATCGGGGGGAGCGGGGGCCCTCTCTTTAACCTTCAGGGAAGAGTCATCGCGGTCAACCAGGCCGTCATGGCGAGCTTCGGGGGGTCGAACTTCGGCGTGCCCATCCAGGAGGCGCTGGACCTTCTACACGCGCACGCCGCCAGCGCCCGGCGCTGAAACGGAACTGAGGCCTCCAGGATGGCCATCGGCTGACCGGGTGCACTGTGTCTGAGGCCGGCCATGGTGGGGACGCTCTTCAGATTGTTTGAAGGCGCCGGTCCCTGGGTCGTGCTGGTCGGGGTGGCCCTGGACAACGCTGGGGTGGTGCCGGTGGCCGGAGAACTGTACCTGTTGTTAGCGGCTCCATTCGCACGGGGGCTCGACGGCATGCTCGCACTCTTCGTGGCTGGGGCGCTGGGGGCCTTTCTGGGTGACCAGGGCGCTTACCTCATGGGTCGGCTGGGCGGGAGACGAATCATCGACTTCTACTGCCGGGTGACGCTGTGTTCGGCCCAGTGCAGCCGGACGACCACGACCTTCTTTGCGCGCTATGGGCTGCTCACCCTGCTCTTCGCCCGGTTCGTCATCGGAGTGCGGACCCTGGCCTGTCCGCTGGCGGGGAGCGCAGGCATCCCCTACGGGCGGTTCGCCCTCTATGATGCGCTGGGGGCTATGTTGTGGGCCGGGATCTACACGGCGCTGGCCACGGTGTTTCGAGCCGAGGCCCGTCGGCTGGTGGAGTCCTCGGAGGACCTCATGCAGGGGGTTCTGCTGCTCGTGGTGGTTCTTATGGGAGGCCTGGTGGCATACCGCTATGTCCGCCGGAAGCGATATGGAGCGGGCGCTGTTCCTCTTAGGCAAGGGGATGAAGCCGGCGCCCCGTCACCGTCGTGAGCTCGGGTCCTCCCGATAGCTTGGGGCCCGGACGGAGAGATTCTGCTCCGTTCAGCCCCATCTGAGGCTCTGAAATTCGAGTCTCTGAAATCCAACCCCCGGCGGATCGAGCCGGTAGAGCACGGTGAGTGCATTCTCGTTTGACAAAGCGGCGAGCTGGAGGCTACCCGTGACATCACAGCATGGCGGTACTGGGCCATGGAACCGCAAGGAGGGTCGCCCATGAGACGCGGGATGATGATTTGCGGCTGTCTCTTCGCCGGGCTCCTCACCGCGGGAGCCGCTCTCGCCGAACCATGCCTCTCTCCCTACGTCAAGCGCCTGGCGGGCCCGGAGAAGTACCTCTACGTCTCCGCGGTGGACGCCGACGCCAAGGACAACGACTTTCTCGCCGTGATCGATGTGAACCCGGCCTCGGCAACGTACGGTCGGGCGCTCACGACAGTGGACCTGGGCTCGGCTGGGAACGAGCCGCACCACATGGGGTTCACCGACGACCGGACCAAGATCTGGATGGGCACCCTCCTCTCCAGGCGGCTCTTCATCATCGATGTGGCCGCCGACCCGGCCACGCCCAAGATCGTCAAGACCATCGACGACATCACCGCGCTCACGGGGCTCCACGGCCCCCACACCTACTACGCGCTTCCGGGGCGGATGCTCCTCACGTTCCTCTCCTCTGCGGACGGCAATCCCCCGGGGGGCATGGCGGAGTTCACCAACGACGGGCAACTGATCCGGGTGTTCAAGAACCCGGCCGGGGCGCCCTACGCCTACGACGCGGCCGTGAAGCCGCAAATCAACCGCCTGATCACCTCGAGCTTCACGCCGCTGCGGAACTACTCGAAGCCGCTCTCCCAGTGGGACATGAAGGACGGCGGCAACACCCTGCTCGTCTGGGACTTCAAGGAGCGGAAGCTCCTCCAGACCCTCGTCACCGACCCGGTGCCGTTGGAGGTGCGCTGGAGCCTCAAGCCGGGCAAAGCGTACGGCTGGACCAACTCGGCGCTGGGCGACTCCCTGTGGTTCTTCAGCCGGGGGAAGAACGGCCGCTTCTCCACGAGGAAGGCGGCGGACCTGGGGAAGGGGTGCCTCCCGGCTGACCTCCGTCAGTCGCCGGACGACCGTTACCTCTACGTCTCCTGCTTCATGAAGAGCGAGATCCAGGTCTGGGACGTGTCCAAGCCCGACAGGCCGCGCCTCCACGACATCGTGGTGCCGGGCGTCTCCCCGAACATGATGCACGTGTCAGGGGACGGCAAGCGGATGTACATCACCAACTCGCTCCTCTCGACCATGGACTACGCGCAGAACTTCTGGGTCCGGCTGACCCACATCGGCCCGGACGGCCGGCTCAAGATGGACCCGTTCTTCAACGTGGACTTCACCAAGTTCCCCACCGGGCCGGCACGGGCCCACGACATGCTCCTGAACTGAGCCGTGACCCCTGGGCGCCGGCTCAGCGTCGGGGTCCTGGCCGGGGTGTGGCTGCTGGCGGCTGCGCCCCGGCTCGCCCACCCCCACGGACCGGGCGCCTCCCGGCCAGCCGTCCCCGGCAGGCAGGCGCTCTCGTCGAGTCCCAACCTGGGGGTCATCCGTCCCGCCCCTGACTTCACGCTCGTAGATTTTAAGGGGCGATCGGTCCGCCTGTCAGAGTTCCAGGGACGGGTCGTGCTTCTGGCCTTCATCTACACCTCCTGTCCAGGGGCCTGCCCGCTGCTCACCCAGCGGATGGCCCTGCTCCAGGCCCGGCTCCGGGAGGCTCGGCTCCTCCCCTCCCGCGTCGGCCTCCTGTCCGTGACCGTTGACCCTGAACGCGACAGTGCCGAGACCCTGGCGCGCTACGCCAAAGGGTTCGGCGCCGACTCCGAGGGGTGGCGGTTCCTCAGGGAGAGCCAGGAGCGTCTCAGGCCGGTCCTGACCGCCTACGACGAGTGGACCAAGCCGATCCCCGGAGGCGAGATCGACCACCCGGCCCGCCTCTACCTCATCGACCCGCGCGGGCGGATCCGGGAGATCTACAGCCTGTCGCTCTTCGACGAGCGCCAGGCTTACTTGGACATCCAGGCCCTTCTCCGGGAGTCTCGGTAACGGGTCCCGCGACACCTCGACCTTCGCCATCGCCCGCCCTCCCTGTTGGGTTCCGTATCCGGTGATGGGAGACGACAGATGAGCTCGTTGACGTTTACTGGATCGGATGCTACGGTGACGATTCGGTCCCGTTCCCGACTGGCTCGCCTGCAGAGGACCCGATGCGACGCTTTGAGCTGCTCATGCCGACCTCGCTCGACGAGGCCTCCCGTCTGCTGCGGGAGCGGGAGGGGGACGTCAAGCTGATCGCTGGCGGGGCGTCGCTCCTCATCCTGATGAAGTCCGGGGTCTATCAGCCGTCCTGCCTGGTCAGCCTGCAGCGGATCCCCGGCCTGGCCGATGTCCACTTCGACCCCGGGGAGGGGCTCCGGATCGGCGCCCTGACCACGCACCGCGTGATCGAACGCTCTCCGGTCGTGCGCGAGCGGCTGCCGGTGCTCTCGGAGATGGCCCGGATGGTGGCCAACGTGCGCATCCGGAACACCGGGACCATCGGGGGCAACCTCTGCCAGGCCGACAGCCACGCGGACCCGCCCCCGCTCCTGCTCGCCCTGGGCGCCCGGGTGCGGGCGAAGGGGGGGAAGGGGACGCGGACGATCCCGCTGGAGGAGTTCCTGCTCGACTACTACCAGACGGCGCTCCAGCCCGACGAGGTCGTGACGGAGGTGGCGGTCCCGCCGCTGCCTGCCGGCTCCACGGCCGCGTACCTGCGTCACACCGTCCGCTCGGCCGAGGACTTCCCATGCATCGGAGCGGCGGCGGTGGTGGAGTGGCAGGATGGGATCTGTCGGCAGGTGCGCCTGGTCCTGGGCGGGGTGGCGGCTGTGCCGCAGCGGGCGCGTCAGGCCGAAGCGCTGGCCCGCGGGCGGAGCCTGACCGAGCCCCTCATCGGGCAGATGGCTGAGGCAGCCGCGGAGGAGGTGGAGCCCATCAGTGATTTCTACGGGTCGGCCTGGTACAAGAAACGGATGGCCGGAGTGTTCGCCCGGCGGGTCCTGCTGGTGGCCTGGGCACAGCGGACGGGACGATGAGCGACCTGGCCCGGACTGAGACGGAGGGGACGCGAGGATGAGCGGCGAGGGAATGGGGATGGCCCTGGAGATCGTGGGCCAGTCGGTGCCTCGCTCCGACGGTCAGGAGAAGGTGGCCGGGCAGGCCCGGTACATGGACGCCATCGACCTGCCCGGGATGCTGGTCGGCCGGGTCCTGCGCTCGACGGTCCCCCACGGCCGGCTCCGCCGGGTGGACGCCGAGAAGGCGCGCCGGGTCCCGGGGGTGGTGACGGTGGTGACCGGGGAATCCCTGAGGCGGGACGGACGCCTGAACCCCTACTACGGCCCGGCCCTATTGGACCAGCCGGTGCTGGCCATCGACAAGGTCCTGTACGTAGGGGACCCGGTGGCCGCCGTGGCTGCGGTGGACGAGGAGTCCGCGCTGGAGGCCCTGGACCTGATCGAGGTCGAGTACGAGGAGCTCCCCGCGGTGTTCGAGCCCCTGGACGCCATCGCGCCCGGAGCGCCCCTGCTCCACGAGGGGGAGCTGAAGCCCGGCGGCCTGTTCGTGGACCTCACCGACGTGCACCCGGTGCCCGGGACCAACATCTGCAACCACTACGTCATGAAGAAAGGGGACGGGGAGGCCGGGTTTCGCCACGCGGACATCGTGATCGAGCAGACGTTCAGCATCCCCGAGACCCAGCACTACCCGCTGGAGCCTCACTCGGTCCTGGCCTGGGTGGACCCGTCGGGCCGGATCGCGCTCTATGCCAACACCCAGCAGCCCTTCATCGTCCGCGCGCAGCTCGCCGACATCTTCCAGGTCCCCCCCTCCCACATCCGGATCATGGTCCCCTACCTGGGCGGGGCCTACGGCGCCAAGTGCTATCCCAAGGCCGAGCCCATCGCCACGGTCCTGGCGTGGTTCGCCCGCCGGCCGGTGAAGCTGACGTTCACCCGGGAGGAGGTCTTCCTGACCATCACCAAGCATGCCACGGTGGTGAAGATGAAGTCGGGGGCCATGCGTGACGGCACGCTGGTGGCCCGCAAGGTGGAGTGCTACCTGGGGACCGGCGCCTACGCGGAGATCGGCCCCCGGGTGTCGAAGAAGATGGGGACCAACGGCGCGGGCCCCTACCGGATCCCGCACGTGCAGATGGACGCCTACTGCATCATCTACACGAACAAGCCGCCGGCCGGCGCCTTCCGGGGCTACGGCCTCCCTCAGGTCACCTGGGCCTTCGAGCAGCAGATGGACACCCTGGCCCGGGAGCTGCGGATCGACCCGGTGGAGATCCGGCTGAAGAACCTGTTCGTGGACGGCGACACCTTCTGGTACGGCGAGCGGCTGAACGCCCTCGGGCTCCGGGAGTGCCTGTTGAAGGCCGCCGCGGCCATCCGCTGGGGGGAGCCGAGCCAGGCGCTTCCGGGGAAGCGGCGGGGCAAGGGGCTCGCCATCATGCTCAAGACCCTCACCCACGGCGCCTCGATCGCGTTCGTCAAGGTGGATGACGACGGCACGGCCAAGGTTCTGACCAGCACCGTGGAGATGGGCCAGGGGTCCGACACCGTGCTGGCGCAGATCGCGGCCGAGGAGCTCGGGCTGCCCGTCGAGCGGGTCTCCATGGCGCACCCCGACACCGACTTCACGCCGTTCGACGACAAGACGTCGGGGAGTCGCTCTACCGTGGCCATGGGGAAGGCCGTGCTCCTGGCGGCCCGGGAGGCGCGGGAACGCCTGCTCGAGCTGGCCGCCGAACAGCTCGAGGCCTCGGTGCACGACCTGGAGGTCCGCCGCGGGCAGGTCCGCGTCCGCGGCACGGACCGGGCCCTCGACGTGGCGCAGGTGGTCCGCGCCCACTTCCGGTCCAAGGGCGGGACGATCATGGGCCGCGGGGAATTCCACACGAAGCTCGCCCGGGAGGAGTTCTGGTTCGCCGCGGCCGGGGCGGCCGAGGTGGAGGTGGACCCGGAGACCGGCGAGGTGAGGGTCCTGAAGTACGTCGGGGCCTGCGACGTGGGCAAGGCGATCAACCCCCACCTCTGCCAGCAGCAGGTGCTGGGCGGAGCAGTGATGGGGCTGGGCCAGACCTTCTCGGAGGAGATGGTGTACGACCACGGCCAGCTCCTGAACCCCTCCCTCATCAACTACAAGCTCCCGGCCTTCCGGGACCTGCCCGCCCAGCTCGAGGTCATCCTGCTGGAGACCCCGTACAGCGAGGGGCCGTTCGGGGCCAAGGGGGTGGGGGAGTCGGCGGTCCCGCCGGTGGCCGCCGCCATCGGCAACGCCCTCGTCGACGCCATCGGGGTGCGCCTGTACGAACTGCCCATCACGGCCGAGAAGGTGCTGAAGGCCCTGGAGGAGGCAGGCGGTGCGGGGCCGGTCGGCGCGGGGGGGGCACGGTGACCCCGATCGAGCTCTCCCTGACGGTCAACGGCGAGCGCCGCGCCCTGACCGTCCCGCCTCAGCGGCTGCTCCTGGAGATGCTGCAGCGGGACCTCCACCTGACCGGCACGAAGGAGGGGTGCGGGGTCGGGGTCTGCGGGGCGTGCACGGTGCTCATGGACGGCCGCCCGGTCAGCGCCTGCCTGGTGCTGGCCGCGCACGCGGACGGCCACGAGGTCACGACCATCGAGGGGCTCGGCCGGGACGGGCAGCGCCACCCCGTGCAGGCGGCGTTCCTGGAGTGGAGCGCCTTCCAGTGCGGCTACTGCACCCCGGGGATGATCCTGGCGGCCACGGCGCTGCTGCAGGAGCACCCGGCGCCCTCCGAGGAGGAGATCCGGGAGTACATGTCGGGGAACATCTGCCGGTGCACCGGCTACATGGACATCATCAGGGCCATCCAGTCCTGCACAGGAGGAGCCAAACGATGATCTTCGAGGACACGTTCACGGTGAAGGCCCCCATCCAGAAGATCTGGGGGTTCCTGCTCGACCCCCAGAAGATGGCCTCCTGCATCCCGGGGGCCGAGAAGATCGACGTCATCGACGAGCGCAACTATCACGTGGTGGCAGGGGCCAAGGTCTCCTTTCTCAGCGTGAGCTTCGCCATGAAGGTGACCGTGACCGAGATGCAGCCGCCCACCCGGCTCGTCTCGGTGGGCGAGGGGATGGACCAGAAGCTGAAGGACCGGGTCAAGCTGACCACCGAGCTGAACCTGCGCGAGGTGGGCCCGCAGGAGACCGAGGTGAGCTACAAGATCGACATGGCGGTGTTCGGGAAGCTCGCCTCCATCGGGTTCAGCGTCATCAAGGGGAAGGCCAAGCGGATGGCCGGCGAGTTCACGAACACCATCAAGACCCGCCTGGAGGCCGAGGCCTAGTCCTCTCCCGCCCTTCCTCATGAAGGCCGTCATCCTCCGCGCCCACGGGGGGGCTGACCAGCTCCGATACGAGGAGGTCGATCCCCCCCGCATCGGCCCCGACCAGGTCCTGGTGCGGGTGCGGGCCGTCTCCGTGAACCGGACGCTGGACATCGAGGTCCGGGAGCGCGGGGCCGGGTTCGGCGTGAAGCTGCCGCACATCACCGGGGCCGATCCGGTCGGCGAGGTGGCGGCTGTGGGCGCCTCGGTGCGCGGGGTCCGCGAGGGGGACCGGGTGGCCGCGTACCCCTTTCTCACGTGTCAGGCCTGCGAGTGCTGCACGCGGGGAGAGGAGAACGCCTGCGTGGCCCTGCGGGTCATCGGCGTCCATGCCTGGGGCGGCTACGCGGAGTACGTGGCCCTGCCCGAACGGAACGTGCTGCCGCTGCCCGCCGGGCTCCCGTTCGAGGAGGCCGCCGCGGTGCCGCTCTCGTACTCCGTCGCCTGGCACCTGCTCACGGCCCGGGGCAGGGTGAAGCCCGGTGAGACGGTCCTGGTGCTCGCGGCCGGCAGTGGCCTGGGGATCGCGGGGATTCAGATCGCGAAGCTCTGCGGGGCCCGGGTCATCGCCGCCGCCGGGACCGACGAGAAGCTCACGCGGGCCAAGGCCCTGGGCGCGGACGCCGGAGTCAACTACGCCCGGGAGGGCTGGAGCCAGGACGTCCGCCGCCTGACCGGCGACCGGGGGGTGGACCTCGTGTACGAGAACGTCGGGGCGGCGACCTGGAGCCAGAGCCTGGCCTGCCTGGCCCGGCAGGGGCGGGTGGTCACCTGCGGGACCCACGGCGGCAACCTCGCCGAGATTGACATCCGGAGCCTCTACCGCCACCAGATCTCCCTGCTCTTCTCCGCGGGCAGCACCCGCGCGGAGGCTGAAGAGGTGCTGCGTCAGGTGGGCGCGGGGAAACTCCGGGCGGTGGTGGACCGGGTCTTCCCCCTGGCCCAGGCGCCAGCCGCCCAGCAACACGTTCTGGACCGCAGGAACTTCGGGAAGGTCATCCTCACGCCCTGATGTCTTGCCGCCGCGCGGGCCCGAACGCCTTGCTTTAGCACGGGTGGAGCCGGTAGAATGAAACGAAACCTCAAGGGGTCACGCCGGGTTGCCGAGAAGGACAAGGATCGGGTCTCCTCTCGCGCAGCAAAGGGGGCGGGCATGGACGCCAGGGTGATGAGGCATCTGCTCCGCCAGATGCTCCTCATCCGCCGCTTCGAGGAGAAGGCCGCCGAGATGTACGCGCTGGGGAAGATCGGCGGCTTTCTCCACCTGTACATCGGCCAGGAGGCCGTGGCTGCGGGGGCCATGTCGGCCATCCGAGAGGACGACTACGCCATCTCCCACTACCGCGAGCACGGCCACTGCCTGGCGAAGGGAACCGATCCCCAGCGGATCATGGCCGAGCTCTTCGGCCGCCATGGCGGGCTGTCCAAGGGGAAGGGCGGCTCGATGCACCTGTTCGACCGGGCCCACAACTTCCTCGGGGGGCATGCCATCGTCGGGGGCCACATCCCCATCGCCACCGGCGTGGGGTTTGCCATCAAGTACGAGGGGAAGGACCAGGTCGTCCTCTGCTTCTTCGGCGACGGCGCTGTCAACCAGGGTGTCTTGCACGAGTCGTTCAACCTGGCCATGCTCTGGAAGCTCCCCGTGATCTACATCTGCGAGAACAACTGGTACGCGATGGGCACCCCGCTGGAGAAGGCCTCCGCGGTGCAGGACCTGTACAAGAAGGCTGCCGCCTACGAGATGCCCGGCGAGCCCGTGGACGGGATGGATGTCCTGGCCGTGCGGGAGTGCGTCGGGCGGGCCGTGGCCCGGGCGCGGGGGGAGAGCCTCCCCACCTTCATCGAAGCCCGGACGTACCGCTACCGCGGCCACTCCATGCGCGACCCGAGCGCGGCCATCTACCGCACCCGCGAGGAGGTCGAGGAGCAGAAGAAGCGCGACCCCATCGTCCGGTTCCAGCAGTGCCTGATGGAGCAGGGGGCCCTGGACGAGGACGAGTGGCGGAAGATGGATAAAGAGGTCACTGACGTCGTGGATGAGGCGGTCGCCTACGCCGACGCGAGCCCGGAGCCGCCGCTGGGAGTCCTCTACGAGGACGTCTGAGGAGGGGTGGCGATGGCGCAGATGGCGTACCGCGATGCCCTGAACCAGGCCCTCCGGGAGGAGATGGCGCGCGACCCGCGGGTCTTCCTGATGGGCGAGGAGGTGGGCCTGTACGAGGGGGCCTACAAGGTCAGCAAGGGGCTGCTGCAGGAGTTCGGCCCGAAGCGGGTGATCGACACGCCGATCGCGGAGGCGGGGTTCACGGGGGTGGGGATCGGGGCCGCGATGGTGGGGCTCCGGCCGGTCATCGAGATGATGACCTTCAACTTCGCCATCCTGGCCCTCGATCAGATCGTCAACCACGCGGCGAAGATCTCCTACATGTCCGGCGGCCAGTACCGGGTCCCGATCGTCATCCGCGGCCCCGGGGGGGCCGCCTTCCAGCTCGCGGCCCAGCACTCCCAGAGCATGGAGTCCTACTTCTGTCACGTCCCCGGGCTCAAGGTGGTCATGCCTGCCACGCCCGCCGACGCCAAGGGGCTCCTGAAGAGCGCCATCCGGGATGACGGCCCGGTGATCTTCATCGAGTCCGAGGTGCTCTACGGCTTCCGCGGAGAGGTGGACGAGGAGGAGCACCTGATCCCGCTGGGCGTGGCCGAGGTGAAGCGGCCCGGCGAGGACGTGACGATCGTGGCCTGGTCCAAGACCCTCCACCTGGCCCTGGAGGCCGCCGAGGCGCTCGAGCAGGAGGGGGTCTCCTGTGAGGTCGTGGACCCGCGGACCCTCCGCCCCCTGGACAAGGAGACCATCCTGAACTCCGTCCGCAAGACCAACCGCGTGGTCGTCCTGGAAGAGGGGGCCCGCTTCTCCGGGGTGGGCGCGGAACTGGCCAGCCTCATCTCCGAGGAGGTCTTCGACCTGCTGGATGCCCCGGTGTACCGGGTCCCCGGCATCGATGTCCCCATGCCCTACGCCCGGAACCTGGAGCGCGCCAAGATCCCGACCAAGGAGCGGGTGATCGAGGCGGTCCACCACGTCCTCTACCGGCAGTAGCCGGGCCTGCCTGCCACAGAAGGAGCCGAATCGTGGCCTACCGCGTGGTGATGCCCAAGGTCAGCGACGCGACGGAGGAGGGGCGTCTCGTCAAGTGGCTCAAGCAGGAGGGCGACCGGGTCGAGTCCGGCGAGCCGATCGCGGAGATCGAGTCAGACAAGGGCGTCCTCGAGATGGAAGCCTTCAGCGGGGGCGTGCTCCGGAAGGTCATCGGGCGGGAGGGGGAAATCTACCCGGTGGGTGCCGTCCTGGGTGTCATCGCCGAGCCGGACGAGAACCTGGAGTCGCTCCTGGCCCTGGGGGCGGGCGCGGGTGCCCCCCCTGCGACCCCGGCGCCGGGGCCTGCAGAGAGGGCGCAGGCGTCCGCAGAGAAGGCGGTGCGGCCCGCCGCAGAGCCGGCGCCGACGCCGGCAGAGAAGGTCAAGGCCTCGCCCCTGGCCCGCAACCTGGCCGCAGAGGCCGGGATTGACCTCAGTCAGGTCCGGGGGAGCGGCCCGGGCGGCCGGGTCGTGAAGGAGGACGTCGAGGCATTCCTGCAGGCGCGGGCCGCCGCGCCCGCGCCCACCCCCGCTGCAGCCCGGCCACCGCTGCGGGCGGTCAGCCGCCCCTCGCCCGAGGTGGAGTTCGAGGAGCGCGACCTGAGCCTCATGCGGAAGGCCATCGCGCGGCGTCTGATCCAGAGCAAGGCCCCGGTCCCGCACTTCTACCTCACCACCGAGGTGGACATGGAGGGGTGCGCCCGCCTCCGGGAGGCGATCGGGGCCCTGGGTGACCTGCCGAAGGTGACCTACACCGACCTCATCATCAAGGCCTGCGCCGTGGCCCTGACCCGCCACCCCGAGGTGAACGCCGCCTTCATGGGCGACAAGCTCCGCCTGTACAGCCGGGTCCGCATCGGGTTGGCCGTGGCCGTCGAGGACGGGCTCATCACTCCGGTGATCCGGGACGCGGACCGCAAGGGGCTGCGGCAGATCGCCGAGGAGGCCCACGAGCTCGCGGCGCGCGCCCGCGACCGGCGACTCAGGCCCGAGGAATACACCGGGGCGACCTTCAGCGTGTCCAACCTCGGGATGTTTGACGTAGAGGAGTTCTCCGCGGTGATCAACCCGCCCGAGGCCTGCATCCTCGCGGTCGGGGCGGTCGCGGACAAGCCGGTGGCCGAGGGCGGCCAGGTGGTCGTCCGCAAGCGGATGCGGCTCACCCTCTCGTGCGATCATCGAGCGGTGGACGGGGCCACCGGGGCACGGTTCCTCCAGGAGGTCAAGCGCATCCTGGAGCAGCCGGCGCTGCTGGCCCTCTAGGGGCCCCGGACGGAGTCGAGGCGGATGGCGCAGAGCGTGGACGTGGCGATCGTGGGGGCGGGGCCTGGCGGGTACGTGGCCGCGATCCGGGCCGCGCAGCTCGGGATGAAGGTCGCGGTGGTGGAGGAGGGGCGCGTGGGCGGGGTCTGCCTGAACGTGGGCTGCATCCCCACCAAGGCCCTGCTGCGCAGCGCCGAGGTGGTCTCCCTGGTCCGCCGCGCGGGCGACTTCGGGATCAGCTTCGACAACCTGCGCATCGACTTCGGCGCGGCCGTGACCCGGAGCCGGCAGATCGTCAGCCGCCTGGTCAAAGGGGTCGAGTACCTCTTCAAGAAGAACAAGATCACGCTGATCCCGGGACGGGGCCGGCTCACGGGGCCGGGGCGCCTCGAGGTGGACGGGCCGCAGGGGCGTGAGGGCGTGCAGGCACGCGTCATCATCCTGGCGACGGGCTCGCGCCCGAAGACGCTCCCGGGGCTGGCGTTCGACAGCAGGCGGGTCATCTCGAGCACCGAGGCGCTGGAGCTGAAGGAGGTGCCCCGAACCCTGGCCATCATCGGGGCCGGGGCCGTGGGGATGGAGTTCGCGGATGTCTTTGCCGCCTACGGGGCGCAGGTCACCCTCATCGAGATGCTGCCGAGCGTCCTCCCCGTCGAGGACCCCGAGGCCGCCGCGGTGGTGGCCAAGGCCTTCACGGCCCGCGGGATGACGCTCCTGACCAGCGCCCGCGTGGACGGGTTGACGCCGGAGGCCCAGGGGGTCCGTCTGACCGCCACGGTCCAGGGTCAGCCGCGGGAGGTCGAGGCCGAGGTCGTCCTGGTCGCGGTGGGGCGGGCGCCGAACGTGGAGGGGCTCGGGCTGGAGGCGCTCGGCGTGGCCCAGGAGCGGGGATTCATCAAGGTCGGGCGGGACCTGCAGAGCAGCGTCCCCGGGATCTACGCGATCGGCGACCTGGTCGGCCCGCCGATGCTGGCCCACAAGGCCATGGCCGAGGGGGTGGCGGCGGCGGAGGCGATCGCCGGGGTCGAGGGGCCGGGGGTCAACTACAGCGCGATCGCCAACGTGACCTACTGTCGCCCGGAGGTCGCCAGCCTGGGGCTCACGGAGGGGCAGGCCCGGGAGCGCGGGCACGAGGTCCGGGTGGGCAAGTTCCCGCTGCAGGCCAGCGGCCGCGCGCTCACCCTGGGCGAGCCCGAAGGGCTGGTGAAGGTCGTGGCGGATGCGGCATCCGGGGAGCTGATCGGCGTCCACATCGTCGGGCACGGCGCATCCGACCTCATCGCCGAGGCGGCGCTGGCGCGGACCCTGGAGGCGACCCCTGAGGAGATCGCCCGCACGGTGCATCCCCACCCGACCCTGCCGGAGGCGCTGTTCGAGGCCTGCCTGGCCGCGCTCGGACGCGCCCTCCATTCCTAGACCGGCGAGGGGGGCTGCGGTGAGATCGCTTCCCCTGCACGCGCGGCACCAGGCCCGAGGCGCGACGTTCGTGGAGCGGGCCGGGTGGGCCGCCCCCGCCCACTACGGGGACCCGGTGGCCGAGCACCTGGCCGTGCGCCGCGGCGCCGGGCTCGCGGACCTGTCGGCCCGGGGCAAGCTCTGGCTCTCCGGGGAGGACCGCCAGAGCTTCCTGCACAGCCTGCTCTCGAATGACATCCAGGGGCTTCACCCTGGACAGGGGACCTACGCGACCCTGCTCACCGACAAGGGGAAGATGCTGGCCGACCTGCGGGTCTATCACCTGGGCGACCGGCTGCTCCTGGACCTCGAGCCGGAGCTGACGGCCCGGATGGTGGAGATCCTGAACGGCTACATCATCGCCGACGATGTGCTGGTCGAGGACGCCACCGAGGCCCTGGCTCTGCTCTCTGTCCATGGGCCGGCCGCCCGCGAACTCCTCGGCAAGCTGCTCACCGACCTCCCGTCCCCGGAGCCACATCGGAACACCCGGAACCGGATCAGCGGGCAGGACGTGATTGCCGTGCGGGGGGACCGCACCGGGGAGGAGGGGTATGACCTCTACGTCCCCGTCTCCGGCGCCGCTGCGCTGTGGGAGGCGCTGATCGAGGTCGGCGCTCCGCGGGGGCTGCGCCCCGTGGGGGAGGCGGCGCTCGAGAGCCTCAGGATCGAGGCGGGTCTGCCCCGCTACGGCGCGGACATGACGGAGGAGACGATCCCGATCGAGGCGGGGCTCGAGGCGCGGGCCATCAGCTACACGAAGGGGTGCTACATCGGGCAAGAGGTCATCGCGCGTATCAAGGCGCGGGGCCACGTGAACCGGCACCTGGTGGGGCTCCTCCTCCGCGGCGCGGCCGTGCCCACGCCGGGCAGCCCCATCCTGGCCGGCGAACGGCAGGTAGGGATGGTGACCAGCAGCGCCTATTCGCCGGTGCTCGGGTGTGCCATTGCGCTCGGCTATGTCCGCGCGGAGGCCGCCAGGCCAGGCACCACCGTGACGGTGCGTGAGGGACAGGAGATGCTGGCGGGCGCGGTGGCCCCGCTCCCGTTCCCGCCAGGGGTCGGCGCGACCGCTTCGCAAGAGCCCCGGTGAACTTCAGGAGATCACCGGTATCACCGGGCAGCGCGAAAAAGCCTTGGCCCGGGCCCGAAGATGTTCTATAATAGATAAAACACGTCTGGAGGGGATGATGGAAGCGCGACGCGATATCGTCGTCGGGATCGGCGGGGAGGGCGGCGAGGGGGTCATCGTCACCGGCGATATGCTGACCCTGGCTGGAGCCCGCTCCGGACAGCACGTCTTCACGACCCGCACGTTCCCGGCCGAGATCAAGGGCGGGTACTGCAACTTCCAGCTCCGCATGGGTGACGAGCCGATGCACTCCCATGGGGACGCGCTGGACGTGCTGGTCTGCTTCAACGAGGAGGCGGTCATCAACGGCAAGAAGGACCTCAGGCCCGGGGGCACGCTCGTGTACGACACGGCCCCGGCCACCGAGGCCCAGGCCCAGCGGGTGCCGGGGGTGCGGCTGATCGGGCTCCCCATGACGAAGATTGCCAGCGAGGAGCTGAAGGCCCCCCTCAGCAAGAACATGGTGGCGCTCGGGGCCACGGCCTACCTGCTGTCCATCCCCTTCGGATCCATCGAGAAGCTCATCACTGACCGCTTCAAGCGGAAGGGCGAGAAGGTCCTGGCGGCGAACATCGCGGCCATCAAGGCCGGCCACGCCTTTGTGGAGGAGCGCTGCAAGGACCGGGTCCGGACGTACCAGCCGGTGAAGGCGGACGACCGGCTCCTCCTGTCCGGAAACCAGGCCCTGGCCCTGGGCACCCTGGCGGCCGGGGTCAGACTCTGTGCGGCCTATCCGATCACGCCGGCCTCGGACATCATGGAGTTCCTGGCGGACGTCCTGCCCCGGTTCGGCGGCGCGGTGGTCCAGGCCGAGGACGAGATGTCGGCGCTCGGGATGGTCCTCGGGGCCATGTACACGGGCCGCCGGGCCTTCACCAGCACCTCGGGTCCCGGGCTGTCACTCATGACGGAGATGATCGGGCTGGCCTCCATGGCCGAGGTCCCGGCGGTCATCTTCGACATCCAGCGTTCCGGCCCCTGCACCGGGATGCCGACCAAGACCGCTCAGGCCGACCTGCTCTTCGCCGTCTTCGGCGGGAGCGGGGACGCGCCCCGCATCGTGCTGGCCCCCACGGACGTGGAGGACTGCTACTACGTGACGCAGAAGTGCTTCGACCTGGCCGAGCGCTACTCGATGCCGGTCATCATGCTCTCCGACCTTTCCCTGGGCCACCGTCGGCAGACGGTCCCCCGGCTGCGGCTCCCGGAGAACGGGCAGGGCAACGGGCAGAGGCATGAGCAGCCCCAGCAGTGGGCGCACTACCGGCGGTACGAGATCACGGAGAGCGGGGTCTCCCCACGGGCCGTCCCGGGTGAGGAAGGCGGCTTCCACACCGTCACCGGCCTGGAGCACGACGAGTTCGGGGCCCCCTGCTACGAGCCCTCCATGCACCAGGCCATGAACGCCAAACGGTTCCGGAAGTTCGCCACGCTGGCCCGTGAAGGCAACGGGGTCAAGCTCGCCGGGGACGCCCAGGCCGAGGTCGGCATCCTGGGGTGGGGCTCCACCTACGGGGCGGTCCTGGAGGCGGTCGCCCGGGTCCGCGGCGAGGGGCGCCGGGTGAAGGTCCTCTACCCGACGCTGCTGAACCCGATGCCCCGGAAGGAGATCGGCGAGTTCCTCCGCTCCGTGAAGAAGGTCGTCGTCCCCGAGTTGAACTTCACGGGGCACTTTGCCACGCTGCTCCGGGCGGAGTTCGGCATCGATCCCATCCGGCTGGATCTCTGCCAGGGCGTCCCGTTCACCCCTGGCCAGATCTACGCCACGATCAAGGAGGTCATCGGTCGTGACTAAGCTTGCGAAGGAGGCCTACAAGGGGAACGTCAAGCCGATCTGGTGCCCGGGGTGTGGGGACTTCGGCGTGTTGACGTCGCTCTACATGGCGATGGCGGAGCTGGAGCTGGACCCGAAGAAGGTCGTGGTCGTCTCCGGGATCGGCTGCTCCGGGCGGCTGCCGGCCTTCGTGAAGGACTACGGGTTCCACGGCGTGCACGGCCGGGCCCTGCCGATCGCTCAGGGGGTGAAGCTGGCCCGCCCTGAGCTCACCGTGATCGTGGTGGGCGGGGACGGCGACGGGTTCGGGATCGGGGGCGGCCACCTGCCCCATGCGGCCCGGCGCAACGTGGACCTCACCTACATCGTGCTGGACAACAACACGTACGGGCTGACCAAGGGGCAGACCTCGCCCACCAGCGTGGTCGGCTACCAGACCGGCTCGACCCCCTACGGGAACGTCGAGGAGCCGCTGAACCCGATCGCCCTGACCCTGGCCCACGACGCCTCGTTCGTGGCCCGGGGCTACTCGGCCCAGGCCAAGCACATGACGGAGCTGATCATGGAGGCGGTCCAGCACCGGGGGTTCTCCTTTATCCAGGCCCTGAGCCCCTGCGTGACGTTCAACCACCGCGAGACGTTCAAGTTCTACGCCAGTCTGGTCCAGCCCATCCCCGTGGAGCACGACCCCACCAACAAGCTCAAGGCCTTCGAGCTGGCGTACAATCACGAGAAGGTCTGGCTGGGGGTGTTCTACCAGGTGAAGAAGGCCCCGTGGGACGAGAAGATCGAGGCGGTCCAGCACCGGGCGCGGGAGAAGGGGCCGGCCGACCTGGAGAAGATCGTGGCACGCTTTGCCTAGCCGGCCCCCTCGGTCTAGTCTGAGCACCCCTTCAGGACGAACTGCAGGAACGCCTCGGCCAGCGGGGAGCGCGTGCGCCCGGCATGGGTGGCGATGTAGAAGTCCCGCAGGACCCGCAGCCCGTGGACCGGGACGGTGACGAGCGCCCCGCGGCTCAGCTCCTCCTGCACCGCGCGACGCGACACGAAGGCCACCCCGAGCCCGGCCCGCACCGCCTGTTTCAGCGCCTCGGTACTCCCCATCTCGGTGAGGATCTGCATCTCGGGCAGGCGCATGCCGGCCTGCGCGAGGGCGGCCTGCAGGGCCGCGCGTGACCCGGAGCCTTTCTCCCGGATGACGAACGGCTCCTCCCTGAGATCAGCGAGGGCGACCTCGCGGCGGGCCGCCCAGCGGTGGCCTGGCGGCAGGATCAGGATCAGCTCGTCCTTCAGGAAGCGGCGGAACCGGAGCTTCTCGTCCCGCTGGCGGGCCCCCACGATCCCGATCTCGACCTGCCCCTCCTGGGCCAGGGTCAGGATGCGCGCGGTGTCCCGGATGATGAGGGTGACCGCGATGCCCGGGTAGAGGCCCTTGAACCGTCCCAGGAGGCCGGGCAGCAGGTACTCCCCCGGGATGGTGCTGGCCCCGATCACCAGCTCGCCGATCATTTTCCCCAGGAAATGGTGGATGGCCTTCTGGGCCTCCCCGTGGAGCGCGAGGATCTGGCTGGCGTAGCGGTGCAGGAGCTGTCCGGCCCGCGTGGGGACGGCCTGCTTGCCCAGCCGGTCCAGGAGGCGGCACCCCAGCTCCCCTTCCAGCGCCTTGATGTGGGCGCTCACGGTGGGCTGGGCCAGGAGCACGGCCTCAGCGGCCCGGGAGAAGCTCTTCAGCTCCACGACTTTGCAGAAGACCTCGATCTGTCGGAGATCCACGGCACGCTCCCTGCGATCGGCTGCGCGCGTGTCATCTTAGCCGTCCCGGCCGGCCGGCGCAATCGCGGGTGGGTGCGGCTTTTGACAGGTGGCCGGACGCCCCCTATGATGGTGGCGCCATGATCACCGTGAGAGCCTGCACAGCACGCCTCTGGCCCGACGGCCCCCTCGGGACGGCGGGGTAGGGGCGCCCCTCGGGACACGGGGCCGCTTGGATCGCGCGACGCTCTTCAAGCAGCTTGAGACCCTGCGCTGGGCGTTCATCCGCGTGGCTCTGTACGTCCTCGGGTTCGGGCTCCTGAGCTACGCCTTCTCCCGTCCCCTCCTGCTCCTGGTGCAGCGCCCCCTGGGGCTCCCGCTCTACTACTACGGCCTACCGGACGCGTTCCTCGCCAACATCCGCATCGGCCTCTTCGGCGGGCTCTTCCTGGCGGTGCCCTTCGTGTTCCGCGAGCTCTGGGTGGGTCTGGTCCCCCTGGTGCTCCCCGACTACCGGCGGTACTCGGTGCCGGTCATCGCGGCCGCCACCGTGCTCTTCCTGGCCGGCGCCACCCTGTGCTACTTCGTCGTCCTCCCCTCGGGCGTGCAGTTCCTGATCAGCTACCAGACCGACACGCTCAAACCGATGATCTCCCTGAAGACCTACGTGACGTTCTGCGTGGCCTTCATCTTCGCGTTCGGCTTCGTCTTCGAGATGCCCTTGGTGCTCCTGGTCCTGAACCGGGCCGGGCTGGTGAGCAGGGGCCGGCTCGTGCGGCAACGGCGCTACGCGGTCCTGGCCAGCGCCATCATCTCGGCCGTGCTGACGCCGACCCCGGATGTCTATAACATGATGCTCATGATGGTCCCGATGGTGGTCCTCTACGAGCTGAGCATCCTGGTGATCCGCCTGTTTGGCCGGCCGGAGCCGAAGCCCGCCCCGGCCTGCTGAGATTCTCCTCCCGCCGATCGCGAGCCTGTTGGCCACCGGCGTTTCCGGATATAATCTCTCCAGAGGAACGAAATGGGGACATTTGCGGTCAAGGTCACTCTCAGCCACCCTGAACGTCGAGCAATCCAGATGACCCTGGATCTGCTGGTGGACACCGGGGCCACCTGGAGCCTCATTCCCGCCGAGGCCGCTCGTTCCCTGGGCGTCGAGCCCTCAGAGACCCGTCCGGTTCGGACCGCCGATGGCCGCCAGCTCGTCCTCCCCCTGGGCGAGGTCCGGTTCACCATCGATGGCCGGAGCCTGACGACCCCCTGCCTCATCGGCGGCCCTGAGTCGCCGGCTCTGCTCGGGGCCGTCACCCTGGAAGCATTCGGTCTCGCGCCCGATCCGGTGCAGAAGATCCTGGTGCCGGTCACCGGGCTCCTGCTGTAGCAGGCCTGCGGTTTGATCAGACCGGGATCAGCCCGCCCGCGTCGTGATGGCCGACCTCCGGGACGTGACCGGCGGCTCGCGGGCGCGACGGGCACAATGACCCCCCTGCCCAGCTTGACCCCCGACCTCGGCGGGATGAGAATTACCGTACTTGCCAGCCTTGCGTGGCCCGGAGAGAAACGACCGTCTGGAGTGACCTGATCTGTCACATCCGCGTGGTACGCTGAAGCAGGATGGCGACGGTGGGCGACCCAGCCATCAGATGCTGAGCTCCGGCAGCCGCTGGCGCCGGCGGAACAGCAGACGCTCTGGGCGCAGTACCGCAAGCCGGTCCAAGGGAAGCTCCCAGTCGGCGTAGCGAGCTACGAAGCATGGACGGAGCGCGCAATCGAGCGGGTCCGCGAGCACTTCGATGCGGACGGTCTCGCCCTGGGCCCGGGGCACAGGCGCCTGGTCGAGCGCGGCTTTTCCACGGCGGGGGGCGTGATGGCTACCAAAGCCCGTGAGGGCCGGCCTCATCCCGTCGTCTCCCGACCGCTCCAGGCTCGGTTCCTCTCGATTCCCGAGACGCCGCTCTGCTACTGGCTCGGGGGGCGGTTCTTCGAGCTCTGGGTGGGGCGGACGCTGGGCGACGTGCCCGGCGTGGAAGTATACTGCCCTGTGGAGGATTGAGCATGACCGACCCAATCCTGGAGCGGGATCCGAAGCTTGCCGAGATCATCCGGCGCCTCGTGGCCGCCTACCAGCCCGAGCGGATCTATCTCTTCGGCTCCGTGGCGCGCGGCGAGGCGGGGCCGGACAGTGACTACGACCTGCTGGTGGTTGTGCCGGACGATGCGCCGCCGGAGCAGAAGCGAAGCCGGCTCGCATACGAGGCGCTCCGGGGCACCGCCAATGGCGACAGACGTCATCGTATGGGCTCACTCTGCCTTCGAGCGACGCAAGCGGGTGCCCGCCTCGCTTCCGGCCACTGTATTGCGCGAAGGGAGGCTTGTCCATGCCACATGATCCCGAATTCTTGGCGGAGACACGGTCTTGGCTCCTGAAGGCTGAACAGAACCTCAGAGCAGGGGATGTGCTGCTTAAGGCGGACCCAGCGCTCTACGGGGACGTCGTCTTCCACTGCCAGCAGGCGGTCGAGAAGGCGTGGAAGGCGTTCCTGTTCTGGCACGACGTGCCCTTTCGTACAGTTCGCTTGCACGCGGGTCGATCCACCTCGGCAGGCTTTTCCGGGGCGTTATCAAGACCGCGCGAGACGCGATTGCCGGGATCCGGTTTACGAACAACGTTATCGACAGTGTCTTGATTGAGGACGCGTATATCTACCGGAGCACTTGATGATCACCTCAGCCTGCTGACGGTAAGGCCGGGCTGGCTACTTGACAGACCCTGCACGAGCCGCGAAGATTAGTGGGGGGGGCGGCGTAGCTCAGGTGGTTAGAGCGGAGGTCTCATAAGCCTCTTGTCCGGGGTTCGAGTCCCTGCGCCGCCACCACCACTTACCTTCTGTTTGCTGTCTGGCCCGGTGAGTCCGCCCTTGGATGTCCCATGAGACGGTTGCTCCCCACGGTCCGACGGACCATCGAGCAGCACGGGCTCGTCACCCCTGGGGACCGCATCCTGGTCGCGGTCTCCGGCGGGGTTGACTCGGTGGTCCTCCTCGACGTGCTCCAGGCCCTGGCCCCTCGCTGGGGCCTGAGCCTCTACGTCGGCCACGTGAACCACGGTCTGCGCCCCGAGGCCGAGGCGGAGGCATGCTGGGTGGCCGAGCTGGCCCGGAGCCGGGGCGTGCCCTGCGCCGTCCGCCGGCTGGACGGTCGCCGGGAAGGGCCGAAGGGCCAATCGCCCCAGGCGCGCTACCGCCTGCTGCGCTACCAGGCCCTCGAAGCGATGGCCGATGAGGTGGGCGCGAGCCGCCTGGCCACGGGCCATCACGCCGACGACCAGGCGGAGACCATCCTTTTGCGCCTGCTCCGCGGGGCCGGTCTCAGGGGGCTGGCCGGGATCCCGATGGTGCGCGAGGGGCGGATCATCCGGCCGCTCCTGGAGGTCTGGCGCGCGGAGATCGAGGCGCACGCCCGGGCGCGAGGGCTCGCGTCCCTCACCGACCCCACGAATGCCCGGCCCCTGTACCTCCGCAACCGGATCCGCCACGAGCTCCTGCCCCTGCTCGAGAAGGGCTACAACCCGCGCCTGCGGGCCCACCTGCGGGCGCTGGCACGCCAGGCCGGGGAGGACGAGGCCTTCTTGACCGAGCAGGCGCTCCAGGCCCTCGTGAGTGTAATTCGGACCCGGGAGCCGGGCACAGTCACCCTGGATTGCGCGGCCCTGCTCCGCCTGCACCCGGCCCTGCGGCCGCGGGTGTTGCGCCTGGCCCTGGAGGAGATGGGAGCGCGGAGCTGGGGGCGCGCGCACCTGACCGCGCTCCAGGAGCTGGCTGCGGGACGCGGGGCGGGACGGCTCGTGTTGCCGGGCGGGCTTGCCGTGGTGCGGGACGCCGGGGCGCTGCGGCTGTCCACCGGACCTGTCTCGGTCGCGGCCCCTTTTGCGGTCGTCTTGCAGGTCCCGGGCACCACGCCCATCCCCGAGGCGGGGGTCGCGCTCCGGTGCACCCTGGTCCCGGCGAGCGAGGTCCGGGGGGTCAAGGAGGAGGGGGCGCTCTATCGCGACCAGGGTGCCCTGCCGGGCCCGCTCCTGGCGCGCGGTCAGGTGCGCGCG